>JAFSYB010000009.1 GCA_017443765.1 Muribaculaceae bacterium
ATTACCTTTGTATGCTAATATGGTTCATAAGTTCTGCCCGTGCACTGAAGCTGAATTTAAGCCAAGGTGTTGTGCTGTTTTATCAAATGCTTTATTCAACACAACGGCTTTTGACACACTTTCAGAGAGCAATCAAAAAACCGTCTTAAATCACTTAACTGAGATAGCAGGTACTTTACTTGGTTTATACTATCCATTGAAAGATAACCAAACAAGTATTGTTTATATTTATGAGTCAGAATCATGCAAATACTTAGTTAAGGAGAATGATTTCCCCACTTTTTTTAAAAATCTTTGTTTGAATTTCCAATTTCCCAATGGAGCAAAATGGATTAAATTTGTTCAGGATGATATTAAGAACAAAATTCACATCAAACCATTTTGTTATGTTGTGGCGTTACTTTATCATGCTCAATCCCAAAAAGATAAAGTCCTTCTAACAAAACAGGAAATCGGGTATTATGTTTTGAATAATCTTGATGTTTTGCAGGGTAAAGTGCCTCACAAAGAGGTATATGAAAGAATAATTGAAGACAGAAAGCACAAAGTTAAGAGGGAACGAATGTCTGGCTCTCGAGATTGGCAGCATATAAAAGAGCAATTTAATCTCCTTGAACTTGCTAATATAATTGAGACTGATGCAACTTATATTTGGTTAAACAAGGATGAATCAAATAGCATAGCCCTTTTTATAAAACATCTTAACAACTTTGTTTTTGATGCCTATTCTTATAGCTTAGGCAGCCCCGACGATAATGATTTTTATGTAAGAGAGTGGAGATATTTCTATGGTCTTTTCAATAAAGAACTTTTAAATGTTACCACAAAATTTGGTGGTGGTGATATTGTTGTGTTTGGAAAGGAGGAACAGAGAGCGGAGGGCGGTGCAACAAAAACAACAATTGATCTTGGAGACGAAGGCGAGGCGTTGGTGTTTAGGTTAGAACAGGAACGAGTAAGAAATTATAAAGAAAGATTAGTGAATAAAGTTCTTCTTTTGGGCAAAACTAAAGGATTGGGATATGATATTGCATCAATTGAAGCAGATGAAAACCCCACAAAACCAGAATTTGCTCGCTATATTGAAGTGAAATCTACCAAACGAGTTACTGAACCATCGTTTGATAAAAAATGGCTTGATACTTTGAATATCACTTCAAAAGAATGGGTTGCGGCAGAGCAATATGGCGATTTTTATAATATTTATCGCGTGTACTTTACAAAGTCCAAAACTTTCGTGGTAAGAATACAAAACCCATTCAGAAAGTCAGAAGAAGGCCTTATTGAAGTATATCCGACCATTTATCAAATGAGTTTTGGCTCAGATGTAATAGAGCAACGATATTGCGGAGAATGAGAATGAAAATGGAACCGTTAAAAGTGGCGTCATTATTTTGTGGCTGCGGTGGGTCTGATTTAGGGCTTATCGGTGGTTTCTACTATCTTGGAAAATATTACGATAAACTTCCGTTTGAAATTGTTTTTGCTGTCGATTTTGATAAATATGCTGTTGAGACCTACAATCTCAATTTCAAGCACAAAGCCGTCTGCGCTGATGTGACAACTATAGATTTTAATAACACACCAGATGTGGATATGGTAATTGGTGGATTTCCTTGCCAGTCCTTTAGCACTGTGAACCCCACCAAAGACACAAACGATGACCGAGCCAATCTCTACAAGCAAATAGTAAGGTATCTCGAAACAAAACGACCAAAATATTTTATTTGCGAGAATGTAAAAGGGTTGTTAACCTTACAAAAAGGTGCAATCATTAAAAAAATAGTCACTGACTTTCAAAGAGTTGGTTACAACGTTGATTTTAAATTACTTAAGGCTGTAGAGTATGGTATCCCACAACGCAGAGAAAGAGTGTTCATTATAGGCATTAGAAAAGATTGTGTTTTTAATTATAGATTCCCATCAGCAATATGCTCAGAAGAAGATTCAGTGCCTCTTAGTGCCGTTATTGATGTTCTTGAAATACCAGAACAGAAGTACTATTTTTCTGAGAGAGCAGTGCAGGGAGTTAAGAATGCTAAAAACAACATGAAGCGCGGGCTATGGCAAGATCTGGATGCTCCATGCTTAACAATAACATCTCATTTAGCTAAAACAAGCATGAACTCTCGAGACCCAATTTTATTGGTTAAACCCGAACAAGAATTGTATCGTCGTTTTACACCGAGAGAGGCCGCTCGTATTCAATCATTCCCCGATGATTTTATACTTAACAAGTCTGAATCTAAATCTTACAAACAAATAGGCAACGCAATCCCTCCTGTTTTGATGTGGTACGTTACAAACGAGTTAAGTAAGATCATTGGAGAGAGTGAGGTGGAAAGAGTAACGTATTATTCACCAATAGAATTGGAGATACCATTTGTTTGTGAGAAAGGCTTGACCTATAGAAAGATAAAAAGCAGCAAAAAGAAAAAATAATAGGGTGGTTTCTATAAATAGTTTGAGTCGTTTTGGAGCCGGATAAATCAGCCAGTGCCTTATCACTATTCAAGTAAGCTTGATACTGAGTTCGGCTTGCACTGATTTTTAACCGCGATTCTCGCGTTCACTTGTGGGGGGGGGCTAAAGTCACCCATTTTGCGCGGTGGAGGCAAAAAATGGGTGGAAAATACCGCTTGTTTCGGCGTAATTGCGTAATTTTGCAGTCGAATTCAGTGCGCTATGTGTGCTGTGATGCGAATGTGCACCTGCTGAATCGTGATGTGAGCATTGCAACACTGAAAGACGAAGGCTTCGACCTTCATACGTTTTTAAATAGATAGAATTGATATGAACCACGCTTGTTTATTGCCTGTGCTGATTGCGGCATTGTTGCTGTCGCCGTCGGCCAAAGCGCAGGAAAGTGCCGACACGCTCTCGTCGGTGGCCACCCAGATGGTGCAGAATGAAACCGAAATAGGAAATGTTGTGGCAACAACCGAGGCACCCTCCTCGCCTGTCGATTCCGCCTCTGTCGGGCTGCCGGAGCCTGTCAAAAACCTGTCGCTGCGGTCGGAATCCGAGCCTGAGCCGGCACGACCTTTGAGCTTGTCGGACTATGAGCCGCCGCATGCCATGGATTGGAACATGATTCGCAGCCGCACCAATCCTGCCGTCAAGCCCTACACGTTTTGGCAAGACCAGACGTGGGTGGGGCTGCCACTGTTTGTCGCCGGCTTGATTGCCAAGGCCGAGAAGACAGCGTTCCGTCAAAACTATAACAATCCTAACACTAGAATCCGTCTAATCAAGTACAATTTCCACAGTGAGATAGACAACTACACGCAGTTTGTGCCTTTGGCGCTGACGATAGGCCTGAAGCTTGGAGGTGTGGAAAGCCGCAGCGACTGGCCGCGGTTCTGGGCCTCGGCAGCCATGTCGAGTGCCATCATGGCCGGCATTGTCAATGGGGTGAAGTACACTGCGAGCGAGATGCGCCCCGACGGCAGCACGCGCAACTCCTGGCCCAGCGGCCACACCGCCACCGCATTTCTCGCGGCCACGATTCTGCACAAGGAGTACGGCCTCACGCAGTCACCGTGGTACTCGGTGGGTGCCTACACGCTGGCAACTGTCACGGGCGTGATGCGGGTGCTCAACAACCGCCACTGGATCAGCGACGTGCTATCGGGTGCGGGCATCGGCATCTTGAGCGTGGAGCTGGGCTACGGCATCTGCGACCTGCTCTTCAAGGGGCGGGGGCTCCAGCGGGGCGACTTGGACGTGTTTCCCGACCTCCGAGAGAAGCCCTCGTTCTTTGCCATCTCGATGGGTGTGGGTTTGGGCAACCGGCATCTGAATATGCCCGCCTTTGATTTCCACATCCCGCAGCACATCCTCGATGCTGTGGAAGCCGATGGCATCACCGAGGAGGATACCGGCGACCCCTTGTCACTCAAGTTCCGCAGCGCCACCGCAGTAGGGGCCGAGGCGGCCTGGTTCTTTAGCCGATATGTAGGCCTGGGTGCGCGTATGCGCGTGAAAAGCACCCCCATCAATGGCTGGAGCGCGTTTGCCATGAGCGAAAACGCGGCTCTTCAGCGATATATGAAAGACCCAGACTTGCAAAACGCCATCTCCAACATTGCCCTTACTATCGAGAGCGACCACATCACCGAGTTTGCTTTTGATGCCGGTCTATACTTCAATCTCCCATTCTCGTCGCGTTTTGCGCTGGGTTCCAAACTGTTGGTGGGACGTAGCGTGTTGGACGACATCGATGTCAATGCCAGTTTTGCCGGGAAGCAGATGAAATACAATTCCGACTCGCATGGCTACGACGACCAGTGGCTCGTGCCCACCGACAAGGACGTGTCGTGCAAATGGGACTATGTGAACGTGAGTGAGTCCAACTCGATGAAATTCGGCACTGGGCTTTCGCTCACTTACGCCCACAAGAACGCTTTCTCGTTCCGGGTGTTCTGCGACTATGATTTTGCCCGCAAGACATTCAAAGCCAGCTACAACCCCATGGGTTTCTTCCAGGAACTTGTGCCCGATTTGGTGAGCGACCTCAAGGGTATGGGTTGGGATGTGCTTGAGCCGGCCACCTCAAGCCTGCGCAAGAACTTGCACCAGTGGGTGCTGGGCGGTGCCCTGTGCGTGTCGTTCTGACGCCGGGGTTGGCAGCAATTCACGCGGCTCACACCTTATTGAAGGTGTGAGCCGCGTGAATCTGTCATAGCGCAGTCGGCGCGCGAAAGTCAAAAAAAGACGATTTAACTGTCTTACTCTCCGGGAGCGATGGCGCCCGTGGGGCAAGCATCGGCGCAGGTGCCGCAGTCCATACAGGTGTCGGGGTCAATCTTGTAGATGTCACCCTCGCTGATAGCGCCGGCGGGGCAAACACCCTGGCAGGTGCCGCAAGCCACGCAGGAGTCAGAAATAACGTATGCCATAGTAGTAGTAAAAAATAAGTGAATGAATTATTAGTTGAAAACAGTAGGTTAATTCTGGCTGCAAATGTACGGCTATTTTTTGGAATGGCCGCAATTTTTCGCTCTTTTTATTCACTTTCTTGCAAAAACCTTGCCAAATCGGCTCAAAATGCCTACCTTTACCGAAAATTTCTTTCGCTATGGAGGATTGGAAAGCAAAATTGGGAGCGACTTTCAACATCGAGATGCCCGTAGCCGAGGAGGCTGCCGAGCCGGCTGCGCGTGGTGATGCCTGCCAGCAGCAGGGTGCGCAGGTGGTGCATGTGCTGCTCGACCGCAAGGGCCGGCACGGCAAGCAGGCCACCCTGGTCACCGACTTGCTGTGCGACGGCGACGCACTGGCTGCGCTGGCACGCGAGCTCAAGCAACTGTGCGGCGTGGGAGGCTCGGCGCGAGGCGGCGAGATACTCATTCAGGGCGACCAGCGCGACAAGCTGACGGCATATCTCAAGCAAAAAGGCTTCAAAGTGAAATGAGTGTTATCGAAGAAAAACAGAAAAGCACGCTCGATGGCGGGCTGCTTGTCATCAAGGCCTCGGCGGGGTCGGGAAAGACCTACACACTGGCACAACTATACATCGAGTTGCTGCTGCTGCGACCCGGCCGGCATGGACGGCTGGAGCTGCGGCAAAACCCCGGCTACCACCAGCACATTCTGGCCATCACCTTCACCAACAAGGCCACCGACGAGATGAAGCGCCGCATTGTGAGTGAGCTTTACCAGCTTGCCACCGATGCCCGGCGAAGCCCCTATTATACGCATTTCCAGGCACTGTGCACCCCGCAGGCCCTTGCCGGGCTGCAACAGGCCGCTCGGCAGGCTCTCACCGCGCTCCTGATGAACTACTCACAGATGAAAGTGAGTACCATCGACTCGTTTTTCCAAAGCATTCTGCGCAATTTCGCCCGCGAACTCGACCGCGACTACAACTACGAGGTGCAAATCGACGAGGAATTTGCCGTGCGCTCGGCCTTGCATGACTTCCTCACCAGCCTGGGACGCGACAGCCAGCGGCGCGACGGCAACCGCCACGATGCCCGCATCATCGAGGACTGGGTGAGGGAGTACATTCAGGGAAACGTGGAACAGGCCGAGAACTGGAATTTCTTCTACAACGCACAACTGGCCGACTTTGCCAAGAACATCAACACCGAGCTGTTTCGCTCGCGCCTGTCTGAAATCCGCGACTACCTCTCGCGCCCCGACGGGCAGGGCCAGCGCCAAAGCGACCTGAGCCGCATTCGTGCTTTCAAGCAGCAGCTCGTCAAAATCCGCAACCACTACAAGACCCGCTACACCAACGATTTCAACGATGTGCTGCCTGCCATCATGCAGCGCTGCAACATTGAGGAAATCCACCTGAGTGGCAACAAGCCGCTGTGCACCTTTGTGCTGCGCGCACGCATGGCCACTGGCGTTGCGCCCACCGATGCCTTGCGTGGCGTGAATGCCGCCAACCTCGCGCAGCAGTTCAAGGGCAAGTTCGTGCCAACCGAACAGGCCCAGGCCGAAATCCTGACGATGATCGACAACCTCCTCACCGCCTACGACACCTGGAAGCTCTTTGCCGCCATGGTCAACAACGTGGGACTGCTGGGACTGATTGGCGAGATTGACCTCAGCCTCGAGCAGTACCGCAAGGACAACAACGTGGTGCTCATTGCCGACACCAACGAACTCATCTACCGCATTGTGACCAGCCAGCGCGATGCCGTGCCATTCATCTACGAGCGCGTGGGAACGTGGATTAACCATTTCATGATTGATGAGTTTCAGGACACGAGCCACAAGCAATATGAGAACTTTGTGCCGTTGCTCGACGAGAGCCTGGCTCAAGGCACCGACAACTTCAACCTCATCATCGGCGATGCCAAGCAGTCGATATACCGCTTCCGCAATGCCGACCCATCGCTGTTCCGCGACCAACTCAACAGCGACTTTGCCCAGAAAGGACTTCGCTTGAACACGCTGCCCACCAACTTCCGCAGCCTGCAAGCCGTGGTGCAGTTCAACAACAGGTGGATTGAGCAACTGCTGCGGCACTACGGCTGTGGCGATTCCCAAACGATAGCTGCCGATTTGGTCATGCGCACCTACGAGCCCACGCAGCGCGAGAGCGACTACCAGCAGCTAATCAGCAAATTGCCTCCCGCCCACCCGCAAGGGTGCGTGCGGGTGCTCACGCAGTCGCCCGACGGAAAGCCCTACACCAACGAGCTGGCGCTTGCCGAGCTGCCCGATTACCTGCTTGAGCTGCACCAGCGCTTGAGGTGGGCACAAATCGGCATACTGGTCAACACCAACAAGGAGGCCACCGCCGTGGTGCAGACAATCCTGGACCACAACAAGCACTGTGCCGAGCAGCCGGCAAGCCGCATTGCCGTCACCAGCGAGGAGGCCATGCAGTTGCAGAACTCCCCTGTGGTGAGGCGCGTGGTGAGCTTGTTGCGCTTTGTGGACATGGTGCAATACCAGGTGCAGGACGACGCGGCCGAGGATACCGGCGGTGAAACAGCCGCGCCCGACACCGGTGCGAGCCGCAAATTGAGCGAGCAGCGTCTGTGCCAAGTGCTTGGCGAGTTTGTCGCTGCCATGGCCCGGCAGGGCGAGAGCGATGCCGCAGCCACGGGCAGCATTCTCGACCAATGCTTTGCCGCGCACGACCAGGCCACCACAGGCAGCGCCAGCAAGAAGATGCAACACTATGCCAACGAACTCACCCACCTGCTGCCCGACCCGCGCACGCATCTGCTCACACTCACCAGCATTGTGGAGCGAATCATCGAGCGCATCATTGGTGGCGACAGCACCCACGAGGGCGAAACGGCTTTCCTGCTCGCCTTTCAGAGTTGTGTGGTGGACTTTGCCAGCCGCACCAGCGGGGGCACGGTGCGCGAGTTCCTGCGCTTCTGGGACCAAAAGCGGGAAAAGCTCACGGTGGCCTCGGCCAGCGGCGAGGATGCCGTCACCGTGATGACCATCCACAAGGCCAAGGGGCTGGAGTTTGATTGTGTGGTGATTCCCTTTGCCGGCTGGGAAATGAACGACAACAGCAAGGAAACGCTCTACTGGCTGCCACGCGAGTGCTGGCTGAGCCAGCAGGGCAACAGCCTGCTCGCCGGCGTGCCGGGCGTTGAGCCCAACGACGAGCTGCTGCCGCCGCTCATTCCGATAAAGAAAGCGTTCGCTCGCGAGCTGGCACGACGCCAGGGAATCCTGACGCATTTCCTCGACAGTCAACGTGCCGACACATTGATTGACAACCTGAACAAGACCTATGTGGCCTTTACCCGCCCGCGCATGGAGCTTCACATGTTTGCCCCGACGAGTTCCAAAACCAAGAGCGATGCCGTCGAGCGGGTGGGCGACCTGCTGGCAGCCATGGTTCCCACAATAGAGGGTGTGGAGAGCTATGAAGAGCGCGGGTGGCAGCTGGGTGTGCCCGTTGGCGATGCCGGCCAGGCCGCACCCGTCACCGAGTGCGCGGCTCCCGCCATGCCGCAATACTACGTCACGCCCTCGCCCGGCAAGGTGACGGTGAAACTGCCTCACGACACCACCGCGCAGCAGAGCCAAGGCACGCTGCTGCACTCACTGATGGGACGCATCCGTTACCGCCGCGATGCCGACAAGGCTGTGACACAAGCCGAGCGTCGCGGAGTGTTCGACGGCGACCAATGGACACGCCAGCAATTTGAGCACGTGCTGCACGAGTTGTTTACCCGTGCCGACACCGCACCCTGGTGGGACGATGACAACCGCATCTATAACGAGCGTTCCCTTGCCGCCTTGGCCGACGGCACCACACGGCGTCCCGACCGGGTGGTGCGGCGCCCCGACGGCGAACTCATTGTGGTGGACTACAAATTCGGCGCCGAGCGTGACGACCACGCCCAGCAAGTGAGGCAATATGTGCAACTGCTGGCCGATATCACCCATGCACCCGTTCAGGGACACCTGCTTTACCTGGCCCCCGGCATACCACCGAAAGTGGTGACCGTAAAACAATGAGGACAGTCACAACGATTCCTACCCCATAGAACCCTAAAAAAACCTATAAAACAATGAGAACCATTAAATCCATTTTGCTTGTGTCGGCTGTGGTGCTTGCGGCACTCACGGCTCGGGCACAACTGCCCACGCCGGTCACCTTTGCCGGCGACCCCACGGCCACGCAGTGCTACACACTGCGCAATGGCCTGAAAGTGTATTTGAGTGTGAACAAACAAAGCCCGCGCATCTCGGCGCTGATTGCTGTGCGCACCGGCTCGCGAAACGACCCACCCGAGACCACCGGACTGGCGCACTACTTGGAGCACCTGATGTTCAAGGGCACCAAGCAGTTTGGCACCAGCAACCCCGTGGCCGAGGCTCCGCTGCTCGACACCATCCAGGCGCGTTACGAGCAATACCGCCAGATCACCGACCCGGCCCGCCGCCGGCAGCTCTACCACGAGATTGACAGCATCTCACAGATTGCTGCCCAGTACAACATTCCCAACGAGTACGACAAACTTATGTCGGGAATCGGTGCTGTGGGCACCAACGCTTACACCAGCAACGATGTCACCTGCTACACCGAGGACATTCCGGCCAACGAAGTCGATCGCTGGGCGCGCATCCAGGCCGACCGTTTTAGAAACATGGTTATCCGCGGCTTCCACACCGAGCTGGAGGCCGTCTATGAGGAGAAGAATATGTCGATGGCTAAAGACGACTGGAAGGCTTACGAGGCTCTCTATGCCAAAGCGTTCCCCACGCACCCCTATGGCACGCAGACCACCATCGGCACACAGGACCACCTCAAAAACCCGTCGATTGTCAACATCAAAAACTACTTCAACAACTACTACTGTCCGAACAACGTGGCCATCTGCATGGCGGGCGACATGGAGCCGGCGCGGGTGATTGCCACGCTCGACCGCTATTTCGGCGACTGGCAGCCCAACCCCGCGTTGTCGCGGCCCGAGTTTGCCCCGCTGCCGCCGCTCACCGCCCCCGCCGACACCAGTGTCTACGGTCAGGAGGCTGAGCAAGTGACACTCGCCTGGCGCTTTAACGGCGGAGCCTCGCTGCAAAACGACACCATCAGAATCATCTCTGATATGCTTTGCAACGGCAAGGCCGGACTGATGGACCTGAACCTGAACCAGCCTCTGAAGGTGCTGGGCAGCAACTGCTACCCCGACGAGCTGGCCGATTACTCGCTGCTTGTGGCTTACGCGTCACCCATTGAGGGGCAGACGCTTGAGCAGACTCGTGATTTGCTGCTCGGTGAGGTGGAGAAGTTCAAGCGGGGCGACTTCGACGATGACCTGCTCGTGAGCGTGGTGAACAACATCAAACGCCAATACCTGCAGGGCCTCGACAACAACCGCACACGCACCGGCCAGATGGTGGATGCGTTTATCAACGGCCGCGACTGGGGGCAGGAGGTGCGCAAGCTCGACCGCATGAGCGCCATGACCAAGCAGCAGCTTGTGGATTTCGCTCGCCGTCACCTGGGCGATGGATATGTGTGTGTCTATAAGCGTTTGGGCGAGGACACCACGCTCAAGAAGATTGAGAAACCCGAAATCACCCCTATTCCCGCCAACCGCGACCTGCAAAGCGACTTTGTGCGGAACATCATGGCCGAGACGGTCACACCCATCCAGCCGCAGTGGGTCGATTTCAGCAAGGAGATGACCGTTGCCACTACCCGGCAGGGGCTGCCACTGCTCTACAAGCAGAACACGCAGGACGACTTGTTCTCGCTTACCTACCACTATGAGTTTGGCAATACCGCCGACAACCGCTACGGCACGGCGTTTGATTACATGGACTACTTGGGTACCAACCGCTTGTCGCTCCAGCAGTTCAAGCAGCGTATGTACAAGCTTGCCTGCAACTACAGTTTCAGTGCCGATGACAATGACTTGTATATCACCATTTCGGGCTTGGGCGAGAATATGCCGCAGGCTGTGGAGCTGGTGGAGCAGCTCATCACCAGCCCTCGGGTGGATAGCGAGGCATATACCGCGATGGTTGATGCAGTGCTCAAGCTGCGTGCCGATGCCAAAAGCAATCAAGAAGCCTGCTTTAAAGCTCTGGTGGAGTACGGGCTATATGGCCCGCGCAACTCGCAAACCAATGTCATGAGTGCCGACCAGCTTCGGAACACCGACCCGGCACAGCTTGTTGACCTGGTGAAGCAGCTGCGAGGCATCAAGCACACCGTGATGTACTACGGCCCCATGGCGCAGGCAGACTTTGACAAGACACTGAGCCGCCTGCACAAGACCCCGAAACACCTTGCCGAGCCTTCGGTGGGTAACGACTATGTGCAGTGGCGCACACCCACCACCGAAATCCTGCTCGCCCCCTACGATGCCAAGAACATCTATATGGTGCAGGGCAACAATAGCGGACAGCGCTGGTCGCCCGACCGCGCACCGATTATCGCCTTGTTCAACGAGTACTTTGGCGGCGGTATGAACAGCATTGTGTTTCAGGAGCTGCGCGAGACGCGTGGCCTGGCCTACTCGGCAGCAGCCTACTATCGGCAGCCGTCGAGACCCAAGACCAACACCGAGTACGCCTACACCTTTATCGCCACGCAGAACGACAAGATGATGGACTGCGTGCGCGAGTTCAACCGCCTGATTGACACCATTCCGCAATCGCAGGGAGCCTTCCAGCTCGCCAAGGATGCGCTCACCAAGAAGCTTGCCAGTCAGCGCACTGTGCGCGGTTCGGTGCTGTGGGCCTATGTGAACACCCAGCGGTTGGGCATCGACTGCGAGTTGGAGAGAATTGTCTACCAGGGCTTGCCGCAACTCACGATGGACGATGTGGTGAGCTTTGAGCGCCAGATGATGGCTCACAAACCTTACCGCTACGTCATCTTGGGCAACGAGGCCGAACTCGACATGGAGGCTCTGCAGCAGATAGCCCCCGTGCGACGGCTTACCCTGGAGGAAATCTTCGGCTATTGAGCCGTTGGGATAGCGCAAACGCCATCAAAACGCAGATTATGAAAACGTTTTGATGGCGTTTTTTTGTGGCTTTTTCGGTTTTGGCGCTTATTCGCTTTTGGTGGGTCGGGACTGCATCACGGTGTCCATCAAAAACCGTGTCATGGCCTCGAGGTCGGCTTGATGCTTGCCGGTTTTGTACAACGGCAGCTGCTTTTCGTAGTGGTGCTGGAGGTTGACCACGTATGCGGCCAGCTCGGCATCGACAATCGCCATGTCGTGTGCCTTGCTGGTGCGCTTGAGCGCAAGCAGGCGGTGTGCTTTCGCGCACACATCGGGGGCGTCGGTGATTGTGGCGTCAATCAGCTCGTCGATGTTCACCGGTGGGTGACTGCCGTTCTCTTCAACCCAACGGCAGGAGAGCAACCCACGCATATAGTAGATGAATCGCTTGAGTGTCAACTCCTTGTCGAGATACCGCTGGTTGTGCTTCACGCTGATGGAGTAGAAGTGGTACATGGCATGGTGGCTGTTGTAGCACTGTGCCTCGAAATCCTGCATGGCTCGCAGGAAGTCGCGGTCGAGGATGTAATAGTCGTCGGCGTGCAGCCAG
Organism: Muribaculaceae bacterium; assembly: GCA_017443765.1. Lineage (GTDB taxonomy): Bacteria > Bacteroidota > Bacteroidia > Bacteroidales > Muribaculaceae > Sodaliphilus. Next base: position 12,511 of record JAFSYB010000009.1, read on the forward strand.
TCCGATTCCACTGGGTTGGTTTTCACTATGAGTTGCAGGGCTTTCTTTAGGTCGTAGCCCTCGATGTCGAGATGCTCGCCTTCGAGCATTAACTCGATGGTATCGTCGGTTTTGCCAATGCTGAAATACCACTGCGGCCGGTGCACATAGATGAAGCGCACGTCCCAGTCGCTCTCGGCCGAGGCGTAACCAAAGCAGCGGCTGCCGTAGTTGACCGCCAGCAAGATTATGATGTCGTGCTTTTGCTCCAGGTCATGGAGCAGGGTGATAATCTTGTTTCTCATTTTTTGGGTAGGGGGAAGCCTTTTAGGTGTTTGACAAATTCTTCTTTCTCGCGCAGGGGGTTGGCAAAAGCGAGCTTGAGCAAAAAGTGCAGACATTCCTTGACATCGGGACCGGGCTGAATGCCCTTGATTAGCATCACGTCGCGTCCGTTAAGCGGCAACTGGTAGCCGAACATCGCACTCCCTGCCGCCTGCATTTGGCGTGTGCGCTGCATGATTCGCTCCACCTGCCGGGGCAAGCATTTGCCGGGGGCGTGGGCGTTGTTGTCGGCATCGATGAGCAGCATCAGGTCGTCAAAGCGCTCCTCGGTGCCGCACGTGTATTGCAGTCGGCGCAGTTTCTTCGGCTTGATGTGTTGGCCCTCGCTGCCCCACGGCTTGCAGACCATGTGATGGGCAATCAGGAAGACCACATTGTTGATAAAGCTGTTGCTGTATTTCAAGTCGCTCAGGAGGGTGCCCGCCATGTCGGCACTGGCCAGCTCGTGCTTGAGAAAATGCACTTTCCCGCCATCGGTGGTGCGCGTGCGCACCTTGCCAATGTCGTGCAGCAGGGCGGCCATGCGCAGCTCCAGCTTGTCGCTTTGCAGGTGCTCGAGCACCGCCAGGGTGTGTTCCCACACGGTGCCAGAGTGATATTCGTTCTGAACCATGTCGTAGGTGGCTTCCAGCTCGGGCATCACGTAGTGCATGGCTCCGGTGGTGCGCAGCAGCTCCATGGCCATCACCGGGCGCCCGCAGGTGAGCATCTTGTCCAGCTCGTCCCTGACGCGCTCGCGGGTGATGATGGCCAGGCGGTGCGCATTGCGCGTCATGCCCTCGAGGGTGTCGCGCTCAATCTCCCAGCCGAAACGGCTGGCAAATCGCACACAACGCAGGATGCGCAGCGGGTCGTCGTCGTAGGTGACATCGGGTGCGGCAGGCGTGCGAATGACGTGGTTGCGGATGTCGTTCACGCCTTTGCCGGTGATGTCCACAAGCTCGCCCGTCGACAGGTTGCGGTAGAGTGCGTTGATGGTCAGGTCGCGACGCAGGCAGTCGTCCTCGAGCGTGCCAAACGCCGTGGCGGGATTGCGGCAGCTGTGGTCGATATACTTCTCCTTGCGCGTTTGCACAAACTCCAGCTCCAGGCCAGGAAACGCTTTCAGGTGGAGCATGGCCGTGCCAAAAGACGGATAGATGGCTACACCGTGCATGGCATAACCCTTGTCGCGCAGCCACTCGGCAAAGCGTACGCCCCCCAGAGGCAGGTGTACGCATAGGTCGATATCCTTGATTTCGCCGCCCATGATTTCATCGCGCACGCAGCCCCCAACGGCATATACGCAGCCTTCCCACGCAGTTCCCTGGATGAGTGTTCCTAAATATTGCAGAATAACTTCATATTCCTCTTGCTTCATCTCAATGTGTTTTTTTGTTTGTATTAGTTTTTTTGGTACAGATTCCACACTGCCGAATCACCCTGGCTGGATTCCGTCAGGTGTAATGCGGCGGCAAAATTACTGCAATTATTCCATTTTGCAAAACAAAGAGCCGAATGTCGTTGTCAACAAATGAGGGTGGGGGCCTTGCCACGGCTGCACTTTGAGGCACGTCTTCATTGGGGGCAACGCGGTAAATCGTTGCAAAGCAAGATGTGCGGTAGCCGAGAAAAGGCCACCGCACATCATTTCTTATTGTGCCATGCAGGATAACACCCGGGTACCTTTGGTCACTTCACGGTGATGGTGCACACGCTCACGCGGTTCCAGTCGGGTTCGCTGAACATATCGCCCACGCCTTGCCCCTGTGCTGTGATGCGCGAATTGGCAATCTTGTAGCGGTTCACGAGCAGCGTTTTCACGGCCTCGGCACGCTCGCGGGCGATGCGCTCGTTCACCTCCTTGCTGCCCTCGGGCGAGGCGTAGCCCTGGATGTGCACGGTGGCTTGCTTGTGGTTTTTCAGGAACGTGGCCACGCGCTCCACATTGGGCAGCTGGTCGGCCGCAACCTGGCTCTTTCCCTGGCCGAAGAACACGTTGCACACCAGCGTCTCGCTGTCGCGGCCACTCACCACGCGTTCGACGGGCTTCTCCACCACTTTCTCGACAACTTTTTCTACAACCTTCTCCACCACCTTTGGCTCAACCTGCCGGCTGCGCAGGGCGTTAATCTCGGCATTGAGTGCGTCGACGTACTGCTGGTCGTAGATGGTCATGTGCCGCGTGCCGTTGCTGTTCATGAAGTGGTAGGTGACACCGGCTTGCAGCTCCACCGAGGCGTAGTTGGCGTTGAAGCAGTTGGTGCTTTGCGTGGCACTCTTGCCCATGTTATAGACAATGGCCGGCTTCAGCGACAACGTCCAGGTCTTGCTCTCTCCCAGGTTCATGTTGATGTTCAGGCCGGCTTTGGTGTACCATGAGTTTTGGTCGGCAATTTTTTCCGATTCTGTGCCGGTGGCACTCTCGATGTAGCCAGTCTTGTAGCCGTGTCCCCAGCCCAAGCCGAGTACACCCTCCACCTCCACAAAGCGGGGCACTCCCTTGTAGCCGCCAATGGCGTTGGCCACGTTGAAGGTGGCAAAGGCACCCACGAGTTGGTGGTCGATGATGGTGGCGCTGTGCGGCTCGCCAATGTAAGCCGTGGGGCGGTTCCAGCTGCTGGTGTTGAAGCTCCATGCTCCCTCAAGTCCCAGGCCAAGCACCGGGGTGACCTGCTTGCGTACTTCGGCGCCGAACATGCCGCGAGCCGACCGCCAGAACGGGTAGTGCTGCAATGGCGACACCATGCCGGTCTTGAGGGTTACCGACCAGTTGTCGGTGAACTTGCTGCCAGCCACAGTCACTTGGGCCTGGGCAGCCGCGAGGCTCATCACAAGAGCCAAAGTGAGTAAAATCCTTTTCATAAATACGGTTTATTTTGATTGATATTCAGTTGCGTATATTATTGCTCCAAGGTGGATAATGCCCGCCAGCTGAGTTCACAAGCCGTAGTCGTCGGTGAGTATGCGCGAAAAATGCTCGGCACCTAACGGCGACATGTGTTCGCCATCGACGAAGTCCTCGTCAACAATGCGTGCATCGGTCGAGTAGTCGTGATAACAGGCACCGTACTGCTCAACGCACGTTTCGGCTGCCTGCCGCAGGGCGGGGTCGCCAGTGCGGCTCTTGCGCAGTGCAAACTCGCGCCACAGCGGGGTGGCAATGATAATCATTCTGATCCCTCGCGACTGGCAGAACTCTGCTATGCGGTAGAGGTATTGCTCGTTGTAGGCACTTTGGCTGTAGTCGATGGTGGCGAACCGGTGCATGGCTTTTTCCAAAGCCTGGTTCATCACGGCGGGGTTGTGGACGCGGGTGGTGGTGATGCCAAATCCCAGTGAGTCGCAGTCGATGCTGTATTCCCCGGTGAGCAGGTAGCTGAGCGCCGGCGTGAGCTTGCGCTTGAAACTTGCCAAGCACGAGAGCTCGCAGCGGTTCGACAGGTTCAGCGGCTCTTGGCCGTCAAGACCCATGTAGAGCCGGTAGTAAATCACTCGCTCCCAGTCCCAAGGACTTTCTTCAAGCGGGTAGTCGAACAGGTTGCCGAAATCGAGCTGCACAATCACATTGCGCAGGTGGCAGCTGTCGTCGCCAAAATAATGCTCCAGCAGTTTCCAGTCGTATTCCAATGTTTGCGACACATTGGCCACACTGAATGTGCGGGTGCGCAGCAGCGACGGGTTCACGCTGTAGTAGGTGTGTGAGTTGCCTAAAACAAGCGTTTCTGTCTCCTGGCGGTGCTTGCGCAGCCACTCGTCCTTGGCACGGTAGGAATTGGGATATTGCCTCACGATGGCCTCGCCGGCTATCAGGGCAACCAGCAAGGGAATCGAGAACAACGCAAGCAATTTCAAGAAACCTTTCATAGTGCGGTGTGGTGTCAGAATTGGAAATAGATGAACTGGTGCGCTTCGCCCTTGAACTTAAAGATGCACAAAATGATGGTGTAATACAATATCCACCGGTAGGCGCGGTGGTTCCACAGGCGGCCGGGCTTGAGCTGCAGCGCATGCTCGGTGCCGCGCTGGGTCCAGTGCAAGATGAGCATCACCACGATGGATAGATAGCAAAATGGGTGAATGCCAAATTCGCCTACGCTCCAGCCATTGGCCACCATGCCGTGCAGATAGGTTCCCACTTCGGCAAGCGACTGGCCACGGAAGAGCAACATTCCCACGGCCACCACCATGTAGTTGGCCACCATTTTAGCCAAGTCGCCCCCCTTGGGGCAGCCGTGCCAGCCGGGGCGCAGCTTCTTGCGCTTGCCAAACGCGCCACTCACAATGAGCGGGATATAGAACAGGCCAAAGTAGAGGCCGAACAGGCCGTAGGTCCAGTCGGCGCCATGCCAAAAGCCAATGAGCACCAGGTTGATGATGATGGCCAGGGCCATGCCCACCTTGCCCCAATCGCGAAAACGCACATTCAGCGGCATGAACACATAGTCGGTAATCCACGAGGTGAGCGACATGTGCCAGTTGCGCCAGAACTCGGCCACATTGCGGGCCAGGAAGGGGTAGTTGAAGTTCCGGGCCATTTGAAACCCGAGCACCTTGCCCACACCAATGGCCATGTGGCTGTAGCCCGAAAAGTCGGCGTAGAGCTGGATGGGATAGAGCAGTGCGGCCACAACGAGCATGAGCGCACTCTGCTCGTCGGGGGCGGCCCACACGCGGTCGGTGAGGCGGACGAGCATATCGGCAATGCACATCTTGGTGAACATGCCCCACAGCACCTGCCGGCAGCCGTCCACAGCCAGCTGGCGGTCGAAGGGGTGCGGCACCCGCAGTTGTGGCAGAAAACGCTCCGGACGGTCGATGGGACCCGACAGCAACGATGGGAAAAACGACACATAAGCGGCAAACTCCAGGGGGTCGCTACTGGCACGCAAATGCTCGCGATGAATCTCGATGATGTAGCTTATTAGCCTGAATGTGAAGAAACTAACACCCAGTGGCACGACCAAGTTGAGCGCGTTCCAGGTCACACCCAGCCCCAGCAGCCCCAGCAGCGAGGCAATAGACGAGGCAAAGAAATCGAAATACTTGAACCACAGCAGCACACCGATTCCCGCGCACACACCCAGCGTGGTTGCGTGGCTGGCCTGCCGCGACTTGCCGGCATCAATCAGCCGCTGAAGCCACAGCCCCAAACCGTAGAACACTGCTGTGGCCACCATGAGCAACAGCAGCATCTTCCATTGCGCCAGGGCGTAGAAAGCGTAGCTCGACAGCAGCAGCCACACCGATTGGCGACGCGCACTGCGGCTCACCGCCGGCAGGTAGTAGATGGCGAAGACAATCGCGAAAAACAGCGCGAATGTCGGTGTGTTGACCATCATGACGGGCTACACGTTTTTGGCCTGCAGGCTATCGACCATCTCGCCCACGTTTTTCCATTTCATGATTTCTTGCGAGGTGAACTTGATGCCGAAGGCCTTTTCAATGCTCACCACCAGCTGGATGTGGCTCAGCGAATCCCACTCCTCAATATCGTCGGCGCAGGTGGCGTCGGTTAGCGAAACCTCGTCCAAATCGAGCACATCACAAAAAATCTCTTCCAATTGTTTGTAAATCTCCTTTCGTTCCATTGTGGTTTTCTGTTTTCAGTAACGAGTAAATATGCACCGCAACGCGGCATTTTCCATTATTCTTCCACCAGTTCCATGAATCCCATTTCGCGTTTCCAGAAGTAGCAAATCTTGCGTCCGTTGAAAGCCGTGGCGGGCACCGGTGCAAACAATGCCGTCCAGCCCTGCTCGATGAGCTCGTCGTAGGCCTGCTCGATGTTGACGACGCGATAGCACAGATGATAAGGAGCCACGCCGTGCGACTTTAACATTCGGGCCATGGTTTTGTTGTTTTCGTAGGGTTCCACCAGTTCAATGGCCACATCGCCCGTGCGGGTGAGCATGCAAATGCGCGTGCGTTGCGTGTCATCGTTGAAGATGGGGCTGGCCTGATAGCCAAGCAACTCAAATTCGCGGGCACTGTCGGCTATGGAGCTGGTCAGGTAGCCAATGTGGTCGAGTGGGCTATGGGTCATGGCTGTTTTGCTTGAATGTGACACAGGTGCGGCTCGTAGCCGTCAACGAGCAGTTCATATTGGGCGGTGGCAGCTCCCGCCACCGGCGTGAAGCCCAGGTGGGGGTAGTGCTGCTCCACCATCATGTTCTTGGCCGTGGGCAGGTATTCGCCAACGATGCGCTTAACCCCGGCCTGCCGGGCGCGTTCCACGATGGTGTTGAGTGTGAAATCCTCCATGCCGCGCTTGAGCACCCGGCAGCTCATGAGCCAGGTGTCGATGAACAGCGTCCCGGCATCGATTCGGCGCATCACCACCACGGCAATCAGGCCGTTGTCGCCAAATTTGTCTTGGAGCGTGAAGCTCAGGTCAATCACGGCGGGGTTGGCGGCCAGCTCGGTGATGTCGGCCTCGGTGTAGCGCACCGTGCGCAGGTTGAATTGGTTGCTTCGTTGCGAGAGCTGCGCCACGCGAGGCGTGTTGAACCGGGTGAACCCTTCGACTGTCGAGGTCATGCCCAGCGACTGCAGAAAGTCGCCCTCGCTGGTGAACGAACGTTGCAGCTTCACCCGTTGTGCTTCCACCTGGTACTGCCGCGTGCGGTCGGTGTCGGCACTGCTGTAGGCCGCGGTCTCGAACAGGTTCAGTCCGTAGAGGTATTCCAGATAGTTGCCAGGGTCGGCCGGCAGTTCGGGAACGGTGATGTCGGCGATGTGCTCGCGCACCATATTGCGCTCAAAGGGGTTGTCGTCGAGAAACACCATCGAATCGAACCCGATGTTGAGAATGCTTTGTATGGTGCGAATGTTGTCCACCTTGGTTTCCCAGTTGGCCTGGAACACGGCGATGTCGTCGAGGTGCAGCACCATGTCGGGGTGCCGCTCAAAGGGTTCCTTGGCCACGCTCTCGGTGTTCTTCGAGGCCACGCACACAATGATGCCGCGCTGCCGCAGTTTTTTCACCCACATCTGGAACTCGGTGAATGCCTTGCCAATGCCCAGTCCGTGGCCGAGCTGGATGCCCTCCAGCCCGTCGTCGCCAATCACGCCGCCCCACACTGTGTTGTCAAGGTCGAGAATCAGGCATTTCTTGAACCGGCCGCACAGGGCGCCTATCACGTCCATCACGCGGCTGGCCACCCACGGCAGCGCGTCTAAGCTGAGCACCATCTCGGTGCTGACATAGATGTTTGGGGCAAACATCATGTCGCGTCCCAGCTTGTTCTGCAAGGCTGCCAAGTCGCACACAAACAGATTGTCGCGCTCGCGCGAAAGCTCCATCAGCCGGTAGTTGAGCCGCCGCACCTGGCTGGTGAGCGACGACGGCACCTGGCCGGCATAGCTGCCGAAAACCGCGTCATCAATCTCGGGGTAGTTCATGCAGATAATCCTGCGCCCCTCGAGCTGCGGGTCGCGACACACCGTGTCGATGAACGTCACGCGCTCGTCGGCCACACATTCCTGCTGTGCGGCAGGCAGCAGCGCGTGGCGCTCGGCAAGCTTGTGCGTCGATTGGAAGATGACTATGTAGTCGGCTCCAAAGGTGTGAAGTTCGCTGGTGGGGTCCATCAGCTGGCGTTCCACCTGGTTGTATTCGGCCTCAAACAGGTCGAGAGCCATTCCCCGGGTCACCGCAGTGCCACGCAGGGCGGTGGCCAGCAGCTGGGTGGCCGTGTCGCCCACCAGGGCAACACGCAATGGGGCAGTGCTGCTTTCGCTCTCGTTGCGAGCCAATTTCTTCAGTTCTTTGAACGTATGCATTGCACGTGTGGTTTAGGCATTACGACAATCAAACTGCAAATTTAGTCATAATTTCCGAAATATGGCAAGCGAAAGCCGATAACTTGGAAATAATCCATTATTTAGGAGCAAAGCAGGGCGTTTTTTCCCAACATGGGTAGCCCGACTTTTCGCGTCGGGAGTGGGCGGGGGCATTGCGCCGCGTGTCGCAGCTGCGCGATAGTTGCCACCTTATATTAGTCGGCCGCTCGTGTGGTGGCCGTCACTTGACGAGCAGGGTGCCGGTGCGCCCCTGCAGGGCCTCGCGGGCCTTCTCAAGCGAGGTGATGAGTGCCGTGCCGCCACGGGTGCCCTCCACAAAGTCGATGCACGATTCAATCTTGGGCAGCATGCTGCCTGGCGCAAACTGGCCTTGCTCGATGTACGCTCGAGCCTGGGCAACGGTCATCTTGTCGATGTCTTGCTGGTTGGGTTGGTTGAAATTGATGGCTACTTTCTCCACAGCGGTGAGAATGACCAGCATATCGGCTTTGAGGTCGAGCGCCAGCTTGGCGCTGGCGCGGTCCTTGTCAATCACGGCGGCTACGCCCCGGTAGTCGCCCGGGCCAAGTTCCTCCACGGGAATGCCACCGCCGCCCACGGTGATGACCACGCTGTGCATGCTCACCAAGCGCTCCACGATGGGGAGCTCGACGATTTTCGCAGGCACCGGCGAGGGCACCACGCGGCGGTAGCCGCGGCCGGAATCCTCCACAAAGGTGTAGCCTGTGGAGGCGGCAATCGACTCGGCGTCGGCCTTGGTGTAGAACATGCCCACGGGCTTGGTGGGGTGCTTGAAAGCGGGGTCGTTGCGGTCCACCACCACTTGTGTGACGATGGCAGCGCAAGGCTTGTTGATTCCGCGGCGGCCCAGCTCGCGCTCCACAGCCTGCTGCAGGTGGTAGCCGATGTAGCCCTGCGTCATGGCTCCACATTCGGGGAATGGCATGGCGGGCGTGCCACCGCCGCCGTTGGCGGCAAACTCAAAGGCCAGATTCACCATGCCCACCTGGGGGCCGTTGCCGTGGCCAATCACCACATCGCAGCCCTCCTCCACGAGGTCGACAATCGTCGAGGCCGTGGCGCGAACCAACTCTAACTGTTGCGTGGGTGTATTGCCCAGGGCGTTGCCGCCCAGGGCAATCACAAGTCGTTTTCTCATAATCTCTATTTTATTGTAAGATGCGACACGCAGGAATCGAGATGCAAGATTCAAGACACAGTGCGCTCGCCTCTTGCATCTCGCGTTTCACATCTTGTGTCTACTTCAGCGTGGCGTACATCACGGCCTTGATGGTGTGCATACGGTTCTCGGCCTCGTCGAACACCTTCGACTGCGGGCTGCGGAACACCTTGTCGGTGACTTCCATCTCGGGGATGCCAAATTTGTCGTTGATTTCCTTGCCAATGGTGGTTTCCAAGTCGTGGAACGAGGGTAGGCAGTGCAGGAAAATGGCCTCGGGGTTGGCGTTGGCCATCACGGCGTCGTTGACTTGATAGGGGCTCAGCAGCTTGATGCGCTCGGCCCAGATTTCGTCGGGCTCGCCCATCGACACCCAGATGTCGGTGTAAATCACATCGGCGCCCTTGGTGCCCTTCTTCACATCATCGGTCAGGGTGATGGTGCAGCCGTTCTCCTTGGCGATTTTCTTGCAGACGTCAACGAGTGCCTTGTCGGGCATGTTCTCCTTGGGTCCGCAGGCCACGAAGTTGATACCCAGCTTGGCCGACACCACCATGAGGGAGTTGGCCACGTTGTTGCGGGCATCGCCCATAAACACCATCTTCAAACCCTTGTAGCGGCCAAAGTTCTCCTCGATGGTGAGCACATCGGCAAGCATTTGGGTGGGGTGGAACTCGGTGGTGAGTCCGTTCCACACGGGTACGCCGGCGTAGCGGGCCAGGTCCTCGACCACCTGCTGTGCAAAGCCGCGGTACTCAATGCCGTCGAACATGCGTCCAAGCACGCGGGCGGTGTCCTCGAGCGATTCCTTCTTGCCCATCTGCGACGACCCCGGGTCGAGGTAGGTCACGCCCATACCCAGGTCGTTGCCGGCCACCTCAAACGAGCAACGCGTGCGCGTGGAGGTTTTCTCAAACAGCAGCACGATGTTCTTGCCGGCCAGGTACTTGTGGGGCACCCCGGCGCGTTTCATGCGCTTGAAATCCTTGGCAAGCTCCAGCAGATATTGAATCTCCTCGGTGGTGAAGTCGAGCAACTTCAAGAAACTTCTCCCTGATAAACTTCTTGGCATAGTAGTAAATGTTAGTTAGTTTTTTAGGTGAATATTAATGGTTAAAAAATGCTCGTTCCAAAGTGCCGTGCATTTGGATTGCGTTCGCACAGCGGTTTTAAGCGGCAAAGGTAAGCATTTTCCGTAATATGGCCAATGTTTTCATTTTTTTTAAGGTGCTTCTACGAGTTTGAAACGCACGCGGGCGGGCAGGTTGTCGCTGGCGGTGCCAATCAGTGCCTCGAAGTCGCCTGGCTCGGCCACCCAGCCGCCCTGGTCGGGGTCGTAGTAGCTCAGTGCCTCGCTCCCGATGGTGATGCGTGCCTGCGTTGTCTGTCCGGGTAGCAGAGCCACCTTGCAGAAGCCTTTCAGTTCCTTGGCGGGTCGCGGCAGTCGCGACTTGATGTCGCGCAGGTAGAGCTGCACGACCTCGGCTCCGGCGCAAGTGCCGGTGTTGGTCACGGCGATGGTGAACGTGATGCTGTCGCCGGCGGTGATGGTGGTGGCGCTGGCCATGGGTTTGCCCAGTGCGAAAGTGGTGTAGCTCAAGCCGTGTCCGAAGGCAAAGGCCGGGCGCGTTTTTGCCTTGTCCACCCAGCGGTACCCCACATAGATGCCCTCGCGGTAGTGCTCGTCCCAAACGTCCTCGTTGGCGCGCCGGGTGCCGGGGTAGTCGCCCAGTGCGTGTGCACCCACGTCGTCGAGGCGCTCGGGCCAGGTGAATGGCAGCTTGCCGCTGGGGTTGGCGTCGCCACACAGCACATCGGCCAGTGCGTGGCCGGTTTCGCTGCCCAGGTACCACCCCTGCGCAATGGCTGCCACGCGGCTGCGCCAGGGCATGGCCACGGGGTTGCCCGAGATGTTGACCACCACCACGCGCCTGCTCACCTGCGCCAGGGCCTCAATCACGGCATCTTGGCCATATGGCAGGCCGTAGCTCTCGCGGTCGTATTCCTCGGCATCCTGGTGCGGGCTCTTGTTCAGTCCGCCAATGAAGACCACCACATCGGCCTGGCGGGCCTTGTCCACCGCCTCGTCGATGAGCTGCTGTGGGGTGCGGCGGTCCGCCAAGTTCTGGCCGGTGGTCACGCCGTTGTAGGCTCCGGTAGTGTCGCCCACGTAGCCGCGGGCGTAGTCCACGTCGATGCCGTCGCGGCGCAGGCGGTCGCGCAGCCCGTCGAGCGGGAGCACCTCGCGCTGCACCTTGAGCGAGCTGCTGCCGCCGCCCACAGTCATCATCTTGATGGCGTTCTCGCCCACCACCAGCACGCGGCGCGTGTTGGCCGGCGTGATGGGCAGCGCCTGGGCCTGGTTTTGCAGCAGCACAATGCCCTCGTCGCCCACGGCGCGGGCGGTGGCGTAGTGTTCGGCCGAGCACATGGCGCCTCGCGGGCGGCGGTCGCGCAAGGTGGTGCGCAGCATCAGGCGCAGCACACGCCGCACTTTCTCGTCGAGCTCGCGTGTGCCGTAGCGCCCCTGCTCGATGAGCCGCTTGTAGGGCAGTGCCAGATAGTAGTTGTCGTAGGCGTTCCGCGCCCCCTCGCTCAGACCGTTGGTCCATGTGCCGAACTCCATGTCGAGGCCGCCGGTGATGGCCTGCTCGGTGTCGTGCGTGCCGCCCCAGTCGCTCACCACCACGCCGTCGAAGCCCCAGTCACGCTTGAGGATGTCGCCCAGCAGGTAGCTGTTGTGGCAGTTGTGGGTGTCGCGGTAGCGATTGTAGGCCCCCATGATGGCCCAGGCCCCGCCCTGCTGCACGGCGGCCCGGAAGGCGGGCAGGTAAATCTCGTGCAGGGCGCGGTCGTCGACAATCACATTCGTGTTGTGGCGGAATAGCTCGTTGTTGTTCAGTGCGTAGTGCTTCACGCAGGCGGCCACCGTTTGCGACTGAAGTCCCTGCACATAGGGGGCCACCATTTGTCCGGCCAGGCAGGGATCCTCGCCCATATACTCAAAGTTGCGGCCGTTCAGGGGCGTGCGGCAAATGTTCACGCCTGGCCCCAGAATCATGTCCTTTCCCCGGTAGCGCGCTTCCTCGCCCAGTGCCGTGCCGTAGGCGAGCGCCAGTGCTGGGTTCCAGGTTGCCGCCAGGCAGGTGAGCGCCGGGAAGGCCACGCACGAGTCGTTGGTGGCTCCGGCCTGCTCCCACTCGTCCCACAGCACATCGGGGCGCACGCCGTGTGGGCCGTCGTCGGTCCAGAACGTGGGAATGCCCAGCCGAGCCACTCCAGGCGACGAGAACTTGCTTTGCGCATGAATCAGGGCGATTTTCTCATCGAGCGTCAGGCGCGGCAGCAGGTCGTCGACGCGCAGCTCAAGGGGTTGGAGCTCATCAAGGTAAATGGGCGTTACCGCCGCCAGAACAGGCAGCAGGAATAACGATGCCATTAGGGACAGTAGGGTTTTCTTCATCGCGTGAAATCGTGTGGGGTAGAACAAATGATTGGTTTCGCGCTGCAAATATACGAAGAAAATCGGGAAACACAAGCGACAGGGTTGAGCAAGGCACTTACTGAAAACAAAAAAGGGACAGCCCATCAAAGAGTTGTCCCTTTTTGTAATCAGTTGTCAGGGGTGTTTGCCCCCGCTTCCGGGTCATTTTAAGCCTCGTCAAGCCGTCTTTTAACGGGGGTGACGAGGCCAAGAGGCACGGTTCTCGGCTCACAGCTCGATGCTGGTGATGTCCTGAAGTGCGTCGGTGCCGCGCTCGAGGGCATCGAGGATGTCAAACACCTTGTCGCTCCAGCCGGCGATGCACGCCACACCGCCGTTGCGCAGGCTGATGGGTGCCTGGCCGTAGCCCGCCAGGTCGAACAGGTAGAACCGTGCGTGCGGTGCCACCTCGGCACGGTAGCGGCGCCAGACCTTGGCCAGTGCCGGGTCGTTGCCTCGCTGTTGGCGGTTTCACAGCTGGCAGTCGGTGAACAGCATCACCTTGTCGACGGCCATGCGTTGCTCGATGAGCCACTCGACCACCTTGTGACCGTTGGTGCTGTAACCCACCTCGCCCTGGCGGCTGCGCAGTGCCTGCACGTTGGCCAGGATGCTGTCGTGCGGCAGGCTCACGGCCTTCCAGGTGTCGCCGAACATGCCGGCCACCACACGGCGGCAGCGGCTGTGCAGCAGCATCGAGAGCATCAGGCCGATGTCGTAGTATTCCACCGTGCTGTGCGGGCTCACGCGTTGCCACATCGAGCCCGAGACATCGCTGGCGAGCACCACGCTGGTGTCGGGGCCGAAGCCGGCGATGTTGGCAGCCGAGGCCTTCACGGCCTGCTCCAGGGCATCCATCACCATGGCGGTGTCGGGGCCGGCCACGCCGGCAAGCTCGCGGTAGGCCGACAGGAAGCGGAAGGGCAGCTGGCGCGAGTGAATCACGGCCTGCTCGTTGGCTAAATAGCTGCACACGGCGTGCAGGTGCTCGCCATCGAGGCCGCAGGTGAGCAGGTTGCGCAGCATGGCCATGTAGCCCAGCCGGTGGCTGTCAATCAGCTCGGTCCAGGCCTTGGCCTTGGCGGCCAGCAACTCGGCCTGGCTCTGAACGGCCTGGCCGGCGGCCGACAGGCGGTTCTCCCAGGTGTCGGCGGGCGACAGGGCCTGCGCGGCGATGAGGTCGAAGATGACCTACTGGTCGGCGTCCTTGGCACGGGGGTGCGCCAGGAAGAGTGCGTCGCGCAGCGTCACCGACGCGTCGGCACGGTTGTACTTGGCAAACTGGTACTCATCGAAGTGGTTGAATGCCAGCTGCAAGCCTCGCTGCACCTGGTGCGACAGGCGGCAGAGCTGCTTGGGCTGGCCCTGGCGGCCGTTGCGTGCCTGGTAGCAGGCAAGCAGCTCGGTAATCTCGTCGGCGCGGAGCACGATGCGGTCGATGGTGCGCGACACCAGGTCGTCGCCGCTGTGCACGCGAGCCAGCTCCACGGCCAGCAGCAGCGGCATCGAGCGCAGGTTCATCTGCGTGCGGGCATACACAGCCAGCTGTGCCACAAAGCGTGCAGGCACTTGCCGCACGAGGGCGGCGATGCGCTCCACGCGCTCGTCGGCTCGCTCGTAGTAGCCATCGGCAAGCAGCGTGGTCACTGCGGCAGTGTAAAGCTCCATCTCGGGAGTCATCACCCAGGCAGGTGCACCCTCGTGGTTGCGCACCTGCGGGGCAGTCTTGGGGGTGTTGAATAAAATAGCAGTAAATAATTAAAGGTGAATGTTTCGGCGGTGCTACTCCGCCGGTGCTCGCTCTGCACCGGCTACGGCAACCGCCGCTGGCAGTCCATACGGGAGTCGAACCCGCTCCGTGCGCATCGACAGTGCGACATCTTAACCGTTTGACCTATGGACTATTAAAGGTGGATAACATAAATATCAAAAGAAAAGGAACAAGGCGACAGGCGCAGAGGCCAAAAAAATCTTATGCTCTACCAACTGAGCTACCGGCGCGATTCAACATTGGTTGCGCGCCGGGCAAGACTCGAACCTGCGACCCTAAGAGTGACGAAGAACTCCTCCACTACGGCACTTGTTCCAAGGCGGCTCAAGAGGCAATTGCCTCCAGTGCCAGCTCATGTGTTGTGCTGCTGAGCAATGTGAGCGCGTGAACGGAATCGAACCGTCGTCCCCGGCCTGGCAGGCCGGAGCATCTTCCACTGTGCTACACGCGCATATAATAATAAAGGAACCGGGCAATAGTTGCCTGGGCTGAAGCTTTAACTGGAATCGAAGTAAGCCCATGGCGACGGCACCAGTTCCTTTTTTTCCTTAACTACTTCTCCCCGCTGGGCAGGGAATGAGCTAAAGGTGTGTTTTTCGAGTAGTGCATGTGGGAATCGAACCCACATCTCCGCCTTGAGAGGGCGGGCTCCTGAACCATTAGACGAATGCACCATCCAAAAATTTTGTGCCGAATTTCCATCATGTCAATGAGCGTTGTCGTGATTGACGGTGCAAAGTTACGATGGCCAGTGCGCAGCCTATTTGCGTAGCTGAAAAAACTTTTCAGTCACGCAGATAGGCTGCGCAGAACCCACCCGATTTAACGTCAGTTTATGAAAAAAGCCTCGAAAAACACCTCAAGCACGCACATGCGTTGAGGTGTTTTTCGAGGCAATGCGTGTCCCTGTCGAAGCGATGCGGTTTGCCGTCGGCGGCTATGCGGCGGTCGCCGCGTCAGTCGCCGGCGCGGGTGGCTTGCCTGCCGTTGAGACCCAGGGCGGCGGCGATGCGCTCCAGGGCGTGGTGCGCGGTGAGGTCCACTTGTGTGGGGGTGACCGTGACCCAGCCGCGCTCGAGCCAATAGAAGTCGGTGGTGTCGTCGGTGGGATTGTCGCTCACATAGCGGCCTTGGAGCCAGTAATAGTCCATGCCGTGCGGGTCCACCCGGTGGTCATATTCCTGCTCCCAGTGTCCCAGAGCGGTGGTGGTGATTTTCACGCCGGCATAGCACGCTCCCTCGCGGGGGAAGTTCACGTTCAGGCACACGTCGCGCAGCGTGTCGCGGTGTGCTAAAGCCTGGGCGATGATGTGGCGGATGTGCGGCACGCAGGGCGTGAAATCGATGTGACGCGCAATGGCTCCGTGCGAAAAGGCCACTGCCGGCAGGTGCCGCAACGCAGCCTCGAGCACCACGCCCACCGTGCCGCTGTAGATGGCGCTGATTCCCGCGTTGTAGCCGTGGTTGATGCCCGACAGCACCAGGTGGGGGCACCGGTCGCCAAGCAGCTGGTCGAGGGCGAGCTTCATGCAGTCGGTGGGCGTGCCGCCCACCTGCCACACCGTCAGCCCTGGCTCGTCGCTCACCTTGGCGGCACGCAGCGGAGTGGTGATGGTGATGGCGCTCGACATCCCGCTCTGGTGGCGTTCAGGTGCCACCACAACCACATCGCCCACCTCGCGAGCCAGCGTGATGAGCGTTTTGATGCCGGGGTAGTCCAGCCCATCGTCGTTGCTGATCAATATCAGCGGACGCTTGTGTTTCATAGTCGTTCCTTGCTTTTTTGCCGCAAAATTACGCAAAATTCCAATGGCAGCCAAGAAAAACCGAACACTTTGTCCGATGCATCTAAGTACAAGACAAACTTTTGAATACGTCTAAATTGCAGTATTTACCTCCCTTTAGCGGGACACCTGCAAAAAGTCCGTGCGTTTCTGTGTCGGCTCGGTAGTGTGATAGACGGGCAATGACCTCGAAGAGGTCGGACGGGTCGAAGACCCGGCTCCATGTTAAAGACCAAGCAAGAGCCTCGACGAGGCTCGCAGCTTGGTCCCGGGCAGTCACCATCGTCGTGCCTCGAAGAGGAACTTCAGCGGTGTCGATATCACGTGAGCCTTGGAGGTTTCACTCGGAGTTTGAGTGCTCAATCATGTCGTGGTATACCTGGCCACGAAGTTCCTCTTCGAGGCACACCCTGAGGCTTGTCGTCATGACCAAGCGGCGTGCATCTCCGATGCACTTGCATGGTCTTTAATATGATGTCGGACCTACGGCCCGCCGTGCCTCTTCGAGGCATTAGGGGAGTCTTTAAACAAGATAGTATCTGCAAAAACACACGGACTTTTGCGTATGTCCCGATATTTTGCAAAGTTACGGCCTGAAAGCGATTGGTGAGCTTGTGTGTCGGTTCAATCGGGCTCACAGGTGCATTTTCGGCTTTTCGTCGGGTGTTGATAACTTTTTGCCCCCTCTCTGCGAATTTGGGCCTCTGTGTCGGCGCGTATCTCGGAAATTATAGCTAAATTTGCAAGCTTGATAGCAAACGAAACAAATAGCATAAACCCGAAACCAACATGACAAGAGAAGAATTTATGGCCGACATCCGGGCAGGTATTCCCGATGTGCTGCCCGAGCCGATGCCCTACGACACCACCATCAACCATGCCCCCAAGCGCAAGGACATTCTCACGCCCGAGGAGAAGAAGCTCGCGCTGCGCAACGCGTTGCGCTATTTCCCCGCCAAGCACCACGCCACGCTGCTGCCCGAGTTCAGCCACGAGTTGGAAACCTATGGCCGCATCTATATGTACCGCCTGCGGCCGCGCTATGAGATGAAGGCGCGTCCCATCGACGACTATCCTCACCGCAGCCGCCAGGCCGCAGCCATCATGATGATGATTCAGAACAACCTCGACAAGGCTGTTGCGCAGCACCCGCACGAACTGATTACCTACGGTGGCAATGGGGCGGTGTTCCAGAACTGGGCGCAATACCGCTTGGTGATGCGCTACCTGAGCGAGATGACCGACGAGCAGACGCTGGTGATGTACAGCGGCCACCCGCTGGGGCTGGTCCCCTCGCACCGCGAGGCTCCACGCGTGGTGGTCACCAATGGCATGGTGATTCCCAACTACAGCAAGCCCGACGACTGGGAGCGCATGAACGCCCTGGGGGTGAGCCAGTATGGCCAGATGACAGCCGGGTCGTATATGTACATCGGGCCGCAGGGCATTGTGCACGGCACCACCATCACCGTGCTCAACGCCGCCCGCAAGGTGATGGGTCACGAGCGCGAGAAGCGCATCCCGCTGTTTGTGACCGCCGGCCTGGGCGGCATGAGCGGCGCACAGCCCAAGGCTGGCAACATTGCCGGTGTGGTGAGTGTCACGGCCGAAATCAACCCGTTGGCCGCCCGCAAGCGCTACGACCAGGGCTGGGTCGATGAGCTGCACGAGAGCCTCGACGAGCTCATTCCCGCCATCCGCAAGGCCGTGGACGAGCGACGCGTGGTGTCGATGGCCTACGTGGGCAATGTGGTTGACCTGTGGGAGCGCCTGGCCGACGAGGGTGTGCACGTGGACTTGGGCAGCGACCAAACCTCGCTGCACAACCCCTACGCCGGTGGCTACTATCCCGTGGGCTACAGCCTCGAGGAATCGAAGCACATGATGGCCGAGGAGCCCGACCGCTTCAAGGAGTGTGTGTTTGAATCGCTGCGCCGCCAGGTGGCGGCCATTAACCGCCTCACGGCGCAGGGAATGTATTTCTTCGACTACGGCAACGCGTTCATGCTCATGGCCAGCCGCGCCGGGGCCGACATCATGAAAGATGCGACGCACTTCCGCTATCCCAGCTACGTGCAGGATATTATGGGCCCGATGTTCTTCGACTACGGTTTCGGTCCGTTCCGCTGGGTATGTACCTCGTGCGACCCGCACGACCTGGAGGTCACCGACCGCCTGGCAGCCGAGGTGCTCGACGACATGATGGGCCATGTGACCGACGATATTCGCGGCCAGCTGGCCGACAACCTGCACTGGATTCGCGAGGCGGGAAAGAACCACCTGGTGGTGGGTTCGCAGGCACGCATCCTGTATGCCGACTGCGAGGGGCGCACGCGCATTGCGCTGGCGTTCAACGACGCCATTCGCCGGGGCGAGATCAGCCGCCCCGTGGTGCTGGGGCGCGACCACCACGATGTGAGCGGCACCGACTCGCCGTTCCGCGAAACGAGCAACATCTACGACGGCAGCCAGTTCTGTGCCGACATGGCCGTGCACAACGTGATTGGCGACGCGTTCCGCGGGGCCACCTGGGTGAGCCTGCACAATGGCGGCGGCGTGGGCTGGGGCGAGGTCATCAACGGCGGCTTCGGTATGGTGATTGACGGCAGCGACGAGGCCGACCGACGCATTCGCCAAATGCTGCTTTGGGACGTGAACAATGGTATCGCCCGCCGTTCCTGGGCACGCAACACCGGCTCTATCGACGCCATCAGGCGCGAGATGGACCGCACGCCAGGCCTGCAAGTCACCTTGCCAAACCTGGTCGACGAAGCCCTCCTCGACACGCTCGCGTGATGTAACAGTTTCTTGACACTTTCGTAATTCGTAACTCGTAACTCGTATCTCGAAACTCGTATCTCGTATCTTGTAGCTTGTATCTCGTAACTCTTATCACTGTGAACCGAATATTATTCTTTTTCGTTGGGTTGTGGTTGAGCCTGTCGGCAATGGGAGCCGGCCGCGACAGCTACACCGTGCTTGTGTCGCTCGACGGACTGCGCTGGGACTACCCCGAAGCCTACGATTGCCCCTTCTTTGCCCAGCTGGCCCAGCAGGGCGTGAAGGCGGTGGTGACCCCCTCGTTTCCCAGCAAGACTTTCCCCAACCACTACACGCTGGCCACCGGCCTCGTGCCCGACCATCATGGCATCATCGCCAACAAGTTCAAAATCCGCAATGCCGGTGTGGTGTTCTCGTTGGGCGACAGCGTGGTGCGCACCAATCCGCAGTATTACGGCGGCGACCCACTGTGGCTCACCGCCAAGCGGCAGGGCCTGCGCACGGCAACCGTCTACTGGGTGGGCAGCGACGTGGCCATCCAGGGCTCGCACGCCGACTACTGGTGGAACTACATGGGCGACCTGCTGTCACATGAGCAGCGGGTAGATGAAATCATTCGTCTGCTGCGGCTGCCCGAAGCCGAGCGGCCGCACCTGGTGATGGCCTACTTTGAGGAGCCCGACGCCAGCGGCCATGACTACGGCCCCGTGTCGACGCCCACCCGCCACGCCATGGAGCGCATGGATTCGCTCATGAGTGTGCTGTGGACACGGCTGCAGGCCCTGCCACTGGCCGACAAGGTGAACCTGATTGTCACCGGCGACCATGGCATGGCATGGGTGAGCCACGAGAGGCAGATTTTCCCCTACGACCACCTCAAGCGGGAATGGGTCGATAACATCCTCAACGATTTCCCGGCGCATGTCTACGCCAGCGCGCCACAGTATGTCGATTCCATCTATCAGGCTTTGCTGCCGGTTGACCACCTGCGCGTGTGGCGGCGAGGCGAGTTGCCGGCCTACCTCAACTACGGCACCAACGTCAACACTGGCGATGTGGTGGTGTTGCCCGATGTGGGCTGGGTGTTCGACACCACACCCTGGGTCGACGGCGGCACGCACGGCTACGACCACACGGCCAGCGATATGTGGGTGGCGCTGCGCGCCATCGGACCCGACTTCAAGCGCGGCTACCACCGCACCGAAACGCTGCGCAATGTGTGCATCTACCCTTTAGTGTGCCACTTGCTGGGCATCACCCCCTCGCCCTGCGACGGCTCGCTGCAAGAGGCCGCCGACCTGCTGGCCAAGTAGAACCACCTCATGGCTGAATCACTATGAAAAAGCTCCTCCTTCTCGATGCCTACGCTTTGATATTCAGGGCATTCTACGCCATGATTCGCAGTCCGCGTGTGACATCGACGGGTATCGACACCAGTGCCGTGTTCGGCTTTGTGAACACCTTGCACGACTTGCTCACCCACGAGGAACCCACGCACATCGCCGTGTGCTTCGACCCCGGCGGCAAAACGTTCCGCCACGAGGCATATCCCGACTACAAGGCCAACCGCAGTGCCACGCCCGAGGGTATCCTTATCGCCGTGCCCTATATCAAGCGCATTCTCGAGGCCTACCGCATACCGGTCATCCAGGTCGAGGGCTACGAGGCCGACGATGTGATTGGCACCTTGGCCCACCAGGCTCAGGAACAGGACTTCTTCACCTACATGGTCACGGGCGACAAGGACTTTGGCCAGTTGGTGACCCCGCAGGTGAAAATCCTCAATCCCGCCAAGCACGAGGTTCTGGGCGTGGAGGAAGTGAATGAAAAATACGGTCTGAAAAATCCCAAACAGGTAATCGACCTGCTGGCGCTCATGGGCGACAGCGCCGACAACATTCCCGGCTGCCCCGGTGTGGGGCCGAAGACGGCCGAGAAGCTCATCCAGCAATATGGTTCGGTGGAGAACCTGCTGGAACACTCCGGCGAACTGAAAGGGGCGCTCAAAACCAAGGTGGAGAGCAATGTGGAGCAAATCCGGTTCTCGAAATACCTGGCCACCATCGTCACCGATGCCCCCGTTACCCTCGACGAGGCTGCCTTGCGGCGCGGGCCGGCCGACCTCGACGCCCTGCGCCAGGTGTTCGCCGAGCTGGAGTTCCGCACCCTCACAGCCAGGATTATCGACCAAGCGGAAGCCACCCAAACGCCCCCTCAAGGGGCACCTGCTGTTGGTGCCCACGACTCTGGCGCCAACGACCCAGAAGCAAGCCATACCAGTGCAGGGCGAAACGCGGCTTCGCCCCACTCGGCACCCTCCCCGGCACCGAGCCAGCCAGGTGAGCAGCTTTCGCTCTTTGACCAACCGGCACCTCAAAATCCCCCCTGCTCAAGGGAGCACGAGGCGAGCCATGAGCGCGAGTGCTTCACCGGTGGTGGGGTGGAAACCGCTGTCGCCTACACCATAGTGAGCGACTTTGACGAGGCGACGCAACTGGTGCAGCGGCTGCTCGCGCTGCCACGTGTGGCCGTGTACGCCGTGGCCGACGGTGCCGAGGCCATGCGCGCCACCCTGCTTGGCTTTGCCGTTTGTGGCACTCCGGGCCAGGCCGTCTACTTGCCGCTCGACGGCATGGGCTGGATGCTCCAGGCCGTGGCACCGCTGTTCGCGGGGCGCACGTGCATAGTGAGCGGCGATGTGAAGCGCATGATGGTGATGCTCCATGTGGCGGGTGTGGAGATGACCGCGCCCTACTACGACACCGCCGTGGCTCACTACCTGCTTCAACCCGAGCGCGGACACGCCCTGGCCGATGTGGCCGCCGACCTGCTCCACAGGCAGCTGCCCACCCCGGAAAGCGTGACGGGCGGCAAGGGGCGCAAGCAGCTCAACCTGTCGCAGGCACACCCCGACGCGCTGCGCGACTACGCCTGCGCGCAGGCCGATGCCGCCCTCCAGCTGCCCGACCTACTCGACCGCCTGCTTGAGCAAGAGCAGATGACCCACTTGCTCACCGACATAGAGCTGCCGCTCATCGAGGTGCTGGCACACATGGAGATGGCCGGTGCGCGCATCGACTGCCGCGCGCTCGAGGAATACGCACTCACGCTCACCAACCAAATTGCCGACTTGGAGCAGGAGTGCTGGACTCTGGCTGGCGAACAATTCAACACCGCCTCGCCGGCGCAGGTGGGCGAGGTGCTCTTCGACAAGCTGCACCTCGACGACAAGGCCAAAAAGACCAAAACCGGGCAGTACAGCACCACCGAGGAGGTGCTGCAGGGGCTGCGGCACCGGCATCCGGTGGTGGACAAAATCCTTGACCTGCGCGGCAAGCGCAAGCTACTTTCCACCTACGTGAACGCCCTGCCGCAGTTGGTGAACCCGCGCACGGGGCGCATCCACACCACGTTCAACCAAACGGTGACCGCCACGGGCCGCCTGTCGTCGACCAACCCCAACCTGCAAAACATTCCGGTGCGCAGCGACGAGGGCCGCGAGATTCGCCGCGCCTTCATTCCCGCCGACGGCAATGTGTTTTTCAGTGCCGACTACTCGCAAATCGAGCTGCGCTTAGTGGCCGATATGAGCCACGACCCGGCCATGCTCGCGGCCTTTGCGCAGGGGCACGACATCCATGCCATCACCGCCTCGCACATCTACCACGAGCCGCTTGAGAAGGTCACGCCCGAACAACGCCGCCGGGCAAAAACCGCCAATTTCGGCATTCTTTACGGCATCTCATCGTTCGGGTTGAGCCAGCGTCTCGACATTCCGCGCAGCGAGGCCAAGCAGCTCATCGAGGGCTACTTTGCCTCGTTCCCCGGCGTGCGCGACTACATCGACCGCAGCGTGGCGCAGGCCCGCGAGCGCGGCTTTGTGACCACGCTCTACGGCCGCCGGCGCATGCTTCCCGACATCAACTCGCGAAATGCTGTGGTGCGTGCCTTCAGCGAGCGCAACGCCGTGAACGCCCCCATTCAGGGCACCGCCGCCGATGTCATCAAGCGCGCCATGGTGGCCATCTACCGCCGGTTCAAGGCCGAGGGCCTACGCTCGCAGATGATTCTGCAAGTGCACGATGAGTTGAATTTCGATGTGTTCTCCGCCGAGCTTGAGCGTGTGCAGCACATTGTGGTCACCGAGATGGAAGCCGCCTACGAGGGCGGTGTGCGGCTCACCGCCACCCACGCCGCTGCCAGCAACTGGCTCGACGCACACTGACCCTTATCCCGGGCTGCTTACAGCACATACACCAGCGTGAGGCCGTCGCGTAGGGGGAGAATCACTTTCTCCACACGCGGGTCGCGGGCCACATGGTCGTTGAATTGGCAGATGCTCTGTGTGAGGGCGTCGTGGTGCGTGGCGCCCGCGGTCACTTTGCCGCCCCAGAGTGTGTTGTCGGCAATGATGAACCCGCCCGGCCTCATGCGCGGCAGCACGCGCTCGTAGTCGGCAATGTAGTCGCGCTTGTTGGCATCGATGTAAGTCAAGTCGAACACGCCGTCGATTGATGGCAGCACAGTGGCGGCGTTGCCAATATGAAGCACCACGCGGTGCCCCACCGGCGAGGCGGCAAGGTGGCTGCGGATAAATGGCTCCATCTCATCGTTGATTTCAATGGTGTGCACGCGGCAGTTGTCGTCGGGCAGTCCCTCGGCCAGGCACAATGCGCTGTAGCCGCTGTAGGTGCCCAATTCCAGCACGCGCCGCGGGCGCACCATGCGCACAAGCATCTTCAGCAGTCTGCCCTGCAGGTGCCCCGAGCACATGTGCGGATACACCAAGTGCAGGTGGGTGTCGCGGTATAGCTGCGCCAGGGGCGCGGGCTCGGCATCTATGTGCGTAACGATATACTGCTCCAGTTCGTGGTTCATATCACCTGATGGGCATTAGTTGCCCTCATGCGACTTGAGATGAATGATTGTTTCCACAGCTTGGCGGTAGCCGTCGAGCCCCTGCCCGCTGATTGTTGCAACACAAGCCTCGCGCAGCATCGACACGCGCCGGTATGGCTCGCGGTTGTTCACGTTGCTGATGTGCACCTCCACCACAGGAGCGGTGATGGCACGCACGGCGTCGGCGATGGCCACCGATGTGTGGGTGTAGCCCCCCGCGTTGAGCACTATGCCGTCGACGGTGAACCCCACGCGCTGGAGCTCGTCGATGATGGCCCCCTCGTGGTTGCTCTGGAACGTGGTGAGCACCACTCCGGGCAGCAGCGAGGCAGCCAGCTCGCGCAGGTAGTCGGCCAGCGGGCGGCACCCGTAAATCGCGGGCTCGCGCACACCCACCAGATTCAAGTTCGGACCGTTAATCACGGCAATTGTCAGGCTCATGACTCTTGAATCCACAATGCCTTCACCTTGCGGTGGATGGCGATGATGTTGCCAGTGGTGATTAGGGCGATGATGGCAGTGCCGATGGCAATGGCAATCCACACCGAGGCGGGCGGGATTTGCAAGGCTTCGAGCATGGGACGGTAGGCCGCGCGCGCCACAAGCATCGCCACCACGGCCAGAACAAGCACCACGCCGTTCACGGCCAGCACCATCAGCTTGTAGGGGCGTGACACCTGAGCCGGGCTGTAGCCCAGCAACAACAAGTCGCGAAGCCGCTGCGTGTTCTTCTGCAACAGCAGGTAGATAGAAAGCATGAGCACAAAGAACGACAGCAGGCTAATCACCACCCCCACAGCCACCACTATCGTGGTGACCACCGTGAGGAAATAGCTGGCCTTGCCCGCCTGCGCCTTGTCGCCGGCCACCTCGTAGTGGTGCTCGACCATATACTGGTCAATCTTCACATCGCCGGGGCTGTTCACCTCCACAATCAGGCGCAGCGGCTGCCGGTGCCCGCCATTGCCGTAGCGCTCATTGGCCCACTGCATGAACTGTTCGGGCACAATCACCGTGTTCAACCGGTTGGAAAAGCCCACGATGTGTCCTGGCAGTGCCTCGCTGCGGCCGTTGCCGGTGAGGGTGAACGATAGCGGAATGCTGTTCACCTGCCCCTCGCTGATGCGTGGCAGACCCTGCGTGGCGGCAAAGCCGAAGTTGTAGAGCGACAGATAGTCGCGTGACACAATCACCGGCACCTCGGGCTGCGAGGGCGAGAACTCCCATTCGGCGTCAGTCACATCGATAAAGTCGGTGGGGATAGCCTCGAAAAAAAACTGGCTGTACATTGACCGGCCGCTGTTTCCCAGCCCCACGGTGGCGTAGATTGAGAACTCGCTGCTCGTGAAGCGGCCCACCTGGCGACACCAGGGCTGTGCCTCGATGTCGGCAATGTCGGCCTCGCTGAACTCGCTTGGTGTCCCCATCATCGCACCCACACTGGTCACCGAGCGCGTGATGACAAGGTAGTCCTTGCGAATGAACGACTCCTCGTCGCCAAACACCGGCTGCACATCGCGATAGAACTGCACGACAAGAATCACAATGGTGAGCCCCACCAGGTTGGCAATGCCAAACCCGATGAGCTGCACCAGACTGATGTTCTTGCGCAGTAATTTCCAAAGAAGAGAATGCATGATGTGATGTTAGATGTTAGTTTTTTTAGCAGTCAAAACCATGATGGCCTGTTTTTACTCGTCTGCCCAAGCTACAGCCGCAGTTCCTCGTCGTAGTCCAGCAGAAGGTGGTTTCCCACCGAGGTGACAATGATGGCTGCGCCCTGCCTGTCGGCCTCGGCAGTAAAGAGCTGCGCCACGATGGCGTTGTTGGTTTCGTCGAGGTGGCTCACCGGCTCGTCGAGCAGGAAAAAGTCGGCTTGCTGGCACAGCGTGCGCACGATGGCCACGCGTTGCTGCTGCCCGATACTCAGCCGTGCCGCCGGCGTGTGCACTTTGTCGGCCAGCCCTAACCGGGCGAACAGACCCAAAATCTCCTCCTCGCTCTTGTGGTTGGTGAGCCGGTTCTTGAGCTGCACGTTTTCCAAGGCGGTGAGTTCGCCAAACAGGCGCATCTCCTGCGGCAGGTAGGCAATGCCCGTGCGCCGTACCTCGCACCACTGCGGCACCGTGAGCGTGCCGATGTCGGCTCCGTCGAAGGTGATGGTGCCGCTGTAGTCGCGCCGGTAGCCGTAGATGTAGCTGCACATCGACGACTTGCCCGTTCCGCTCTCAGCCACAATCAGGTAGTGCTTGCCGCGTTCCAGCCTGAGCTGGCACTGCCACACCTGGCTCGGCACCGGCTCGCGACCGGCAAACACCCTCGGCAGCGCATCGCGTAGTTCTATGATTTGCATGTCAATGGTTTTCGATAACAATGAGCGTGCAAAGTTACTGCAAGTTGAGCGCAATGCAAAGCAAAAGATGAAATTTTTTTGGACGCAATAATGAAATATAGACAAAAGGACAAAAGTATAGACGCGGATAAGGATATATGAACATAAGTTTAGACATGGTGAAACGCAGGCCGTAGGTCTGCATGAAGCCGGGGGCCTCAAAGTGAATGCCGCCCCCCACGGCGCACGCGTCGAAGATGCGTGTGCCGTGGCGAAAGCGTCGCGTCCCGTGGTGGAGCCTCGAAGATGACCAATTAAGCGTCGAATGCGTTGAGCCGCTGTCGCGTGAGCCTGTGGTCGTTCCACTGGAGTGCCCCTTGCCGTCTGATATATGTTAACAACCGTTAAATATCAGGAGGGCAATGGCTGATTGAACGAAAAAATATAACTTTGCAAGCGAAAACGCGAGCCTCAACAAAGCGTCATACAGGTTTCGACCCTCGGTGCGGCTCGGAAAACTGATTTGTAGAACCCGCCACAAATAACCCCTAAACTAATGAAAAGAGCAATTCTGCTACTGTCTGTTCTGGCTATGTGCGTGAATGCGCGCGCTAGCGAGCTCAACCCCTCGAGTGCCGTGGGTCACTTGGCAAGCCAAGCCACGGCCACCAACCACAACCACCGTGATGGCGACCTGCGTGTGCCTTTTGTGAAGGACGACTCCACGCAGTGCAAGGGCAAGTCGCACTGGGAGGTATTCCTCAGTGGGGTTTATTTCGGCTGGGGAGGTACCGATGCCCACGATGCCGATAGCGGCTTGCTGGGCACCACGCGCGAGTGCGGAATCCTCAATGTGGTGGGTGTGGCTCTGAAATTCGGCGACCGAAACCGCTTCTCGCTGGGGGCTGGTTTCCAGTTCCGCAACTACAGGCTCACGCAAGGCCACCGCTTCGCCACCGCAACCACTGGCGTAACCTCTATCGACCTCGTGAACCCGACACATGAGAAACCCGCCTCCGACCTGTACAGCTACACCGTCCAGTTCCCGCTGCTCTACGGCAAGGGGTTCGGCAAAAAGTTCTGGGTGTTCGCCGGCGGCGTGATGGACTGGAACTGCTACGCCCGCGAGTACTATCAGTATTCGGTCGACAAGACCAAGTACAGCGAGAGTACCCGCGGCCTGCGGCAGCGCAAGCTCACCTTTGATATTGTGGCCGGTGTCACATGGAACGGCATCGGCGCCTACTTCCGCTACAGCCCGCAGCCAGTGTTTGAGAGCGGCTACGGCCCCAAGTTCGACAAAACCTGGATGGTGGGGCTTGCCCTGGGCTTCTGACCAACCCCTTATTCCCATATCTGATGGAAATCCAGCTCCCCAAGCGCCTCGACGGCAAAGCACCGGCCGCACTGCGCGACACCAAGCAAATCACCATCATCGGAGCCAACGGCTCGGGCAAGAGCCGGTTTTGCGCCGCGCTGATGGAGGCCTGCCCCGGCAACGCTTTCCGCGTGTCGGCGCTCAGGGCTTTGTTCCCATATCAGGAAACCACGCCGCTGCCGGGCTCCATTCGAGATATCTTTGACCGCACCAACGCCTCGAACCCACAGGTGACCAATAAGGCTGTCACAGAGTTCGACCAGTTGAGCTACGTGATGCTCATCGACGAGTTCCGCGACCTGATGAACTACAAGACCCGCCGGCTGATGGGCGAGCAGGCAGCGTTCCCGAAAACCAAGCTCGACACCGTGGTGCGGGTGTGGCAGGAGGTGTTTCCCAAGAACAAGGTGCTGCGAGAAAACGGCAAGCTGCTCTTTGCCACCGAGGGACATGCCGATTCCTACCCCTCGCTGCGCCTGAGCGATGGCGAGAAAGCCGTTCTCTACTACATCGGCGCGGTGCTTTACGCCATGCCCAATGCGGTCATCCTTGTTGACGACCCCGAAACGTTTATCCACCACAGCATCATGCACACGCTGTGGAACGTGATTGAGTCTATCCGCCCCGACTGCACCTTTATCTACAACACGCACGATGTGGACTTTGCCTCGTCGCGTGTCGACAACCAGTGCGTGTGGGTGAAGGCGTTTGACCCCGAGGCCAAGGCGTGGGACTACGAAGTGATGCCCACGAGCCAGAACCTGGGCGATGCGCTCTACTTCGAGATTCTCGGCAGCCGCAAGCCCATCCTCTTTGTCGAGGGCGACGACCGACACAGCCTCGATTCACGACTGTACCCCCTGATTTTCCCGGAGTACACAGTCAAGCCGTTAGGCAGTTGCGACAAGGTGATTGAATCGGTGCGCTCGTTCAGCGACTTGCGCTCGTTCCACCGTCTCGACAGCCGGGGCATTGTAGACCGCGACCGACGCAACGACCAGGAGGTGGCCTACTTGCGCCAACGCAACATCTACGTGCCCGATGTGGCCGAGATTGAGAACCTCTTCATGCTCGAGGGAGTTATCCGCGCCGTGGCACGACACAAGCACCGCGACGAGAACGCGGTCTTTGAAGCGGTGAAGCGCAATGTGCTGGCACTGTTCAACCACGAGCTCAAGCCACAAGCGCTCGAACACGTGCGACACCGCGTGAAGCGAAACGTGGAGATGCGCATCGACATGAAGTTCCGCACCATCAACGATGTCGAGGTGCACATGGTGGATCTGGTCAAGGAAATCAACCCGCGGGGTATGTACGATGCTATGTGTCGCGAGTTTCACCAATACGTCAAAAACCGCGACTACAAGGCCGTGCTGCGCGTGTTCAACTACAAGCAGATGCTGGGCGACAGCAAGGTGGCCCAGCTGTGCGGCTTCCACCGCAAGGACGACTACCTGCGCGGCGTGCTCAACATCCTCAAGGACGGTGAGCGCGAGGCCATGGCGATACAAAAAGCCGTCAAGGAGTGTTTTTTGATTGATGATTGAATCTGCCTCGAAAAGTGGCAGCCGATTGACCACATTTCCATTCACCCGTTTTTTCCCCAACGTCACTACCTCACTGAACTATGAAGAAAATCCATCTTATCTTTGCCGCCGTGCTGGCTGTGCTGGCCGCGTGCAATGGCGGCACGAAACCTGCGGCCACCACGCGCTCCGGGCTCAACGCGGCCAACTTCACCGACACCGTCAATGGCAAGCCGGTGGCCCTGTACACACTCACCAACCAGAGCGGCATGGAGGTGTGCATCACCAACTATGGCGGCCGTGTGGTGAGCATCATGGTGCCCGACCGCAACGACACCCTGCGCGACGTGGTGCTGGGTTTCGATTCCATTGCCGACTATGAACACGTCGAGGGGAACAACTTCGGCGGACTGATTGGCCGCTATGGCAACCGCATTGAGCAGGGCAAGTTCACGCTCGACGGCAACACCTACCAGCTGCCGCAGAACAACTACGGCCACAGCCTGCACGGTGGCCCCGAGGGCTTCCACACCCAGGTGTGGGACGTGGACACCGCATTGAGCAACGACACCACACTCGTGCTGCGCCACCGCTCGCCCGACGGCTTTGCCGGCTATCCCGGCAACCTCGATGTCACCGTGCGCTACACGCTCACCGCCACTAACGCACTCGAGATTGCCTACCAGGCAACCACCGACGCACCCACCATCGTGAACCTCACCAACCACAGTTATTTTAATTTGGGTGCCGACCACAGCGGCGACATCCTCGACCACGAGATGATGATAGCCGCCGACAGCATCACGCCCATCGACACCACGTTCATGACCCACGGCACCATGCTGGCCGTGGAGGGCACGCCGTTTGACTTCCGCCAGCCTAAAGCCGTGGGGCGCGAGATCGACGCCGACTACGAGCAGCTGCGTAATGGACACGGCTACGACCACAACTTTGTGCTCGTCAAGCGCGAGGGCGACACCTGGGCCAACACGCCCTGCGCCAGCATCTATTGCCCGGCAACGGGCATCCTGATGGAGGTGTTCACCCCCGAGCCCGGGTTGCAGGTCTACGTGGGCAATTTCCTCGATGGCACCATCAGGGGCAAGCACGGCGTGGCCTATCCCCACCGCGGAGCCATCTGCATGGAAACCCAGCATTACCCCAACTCGCCCAACTGCCCCGCCTATCCCAGCACGGTGCTGCGGCCAGGACACACCTACACCAGCGTGTGCCGTTACCGCTTCTCGGTGAAGTGACCCTGTGTGCCTTATGAACCGGAAAGACTTTGAAATCATGGCCCCGGTGGGGTCGTGGGATTCGCTCACGGCAGCCTGGCAGGGCGGAGCCGATGCCATCTATTTCGGCATCGAGGGACTGAACATGCGGTCGTCGTCGAGTGTGAATTTCTCGCTCGACGACCTGCGCACCATCGTGGACTGGTGCCGCCAGCGCGACATCAAGACCTACCTGACGGTGAACACCATTGTCTACGACCGCGACATTGCGTATATGCACAGCATTGTGGATGCCGCCCGCCAGGCGGGTGTGACGGCCATCATCGCCAGCGACATGGCCACCATCCTCTATGCCCGCCAGGTGGGCGTGGAGGTGCACATCTCCACCCAGGTGAACGTGAGCAACCGCGAGGCTGTGCGCTTCTACGCCCAATGGGCCGATGTGATGGTGCTGGCACGCGAACTCGACCTCGACCAGGTGGCTGCCATCAGCCGAGCCATCGCTATTGACGCCATCACCGGCCCGGCCGGAAAACCCGTCAGGCTCGAGATGTTTTGCCACGGGGCACTGTGCATGGCTGTGAGCGGGAAGTGCTACCTGAGCCTGCACGAGGCCTGGAAAAGCGCCAATCGAGGCGAGTGCCGGCAAATTTGCCGACGAAGCTACCTGGTCACCGACCGCGAAACGGGCTGGGAGCTTGAGGTGAAGGACAAGTACATCATGTCGCCCAAGGACTTGAAAACCATTCATTTCCTCAACAAGCTGATTGATGCCGGCGTGACGGTGTTCAAAATCGAGGGGCGCGCACGCGGGCCTGAATATGTGCGCACGGTGGTAAGTGCCTACAACGAGGCCCTGAACGCCATCATCGACGGCACCTGCGACGAGGCACTCATCGAACGGCTCGACGAGCGCCTTGCGCAGGTTTTCAACCGGGGGTTCTGGAACGGCTATTATCTGGGTCAGCCACTCGGGGAGTGGAACAGCAAGTACGGCTCGAGCGCCACGCGACAGAAGCACTACGTGGCCAAGGGCGTGCGCTACTTCAGCAACATCGGGGTGGGGGAGTTTCTCATGGAGGCCGGCGAGCTGCACGTGGGCGACGACATCGTCATCACCGGCCCCACCACGGGAGCGTTGTTCCTCACCGTGCAGGAAATCCGCGTGGGGTTCGAACCGGTGCCCAAGGCGGTGAAAGGCGACAGCTTCTCCATCAAGACCGGCACCAAAATCCGCCCCAGCGACAAGCTCTTCCTGTGGAAGGAGCGTGAGATGCCATGAACTACTATCTGGTTGGATTTCCCGGTTGCGGCAAGAGCACGCTGGGCCGCGAGCTGGCACGGCTGACGCGACTGCCGTTCACCGACACCGACACGCTCCTTGAGCAGCAGCAGGGAATGCGCATCGTGGAATTGTTGCCGCTGATTGGCGTGGAACGATTCCGCGAGCTGGAGATCGGCGTGCTGCGGCAGGTGGCTCGCGCACCCCGCGGCATTGTGGCCTGTGGGGGCGGCACGCCCTGCCAGCCCGGCAACATGGAACTGATGAACGCCACCGGCATCACCGTGTGGCTGACCACCAGCGAGGAGCGTCTCACGGCTCGCTTGTGCCTGCCCGAGCACCGGCGCAAACGACCGCAAATCGCCGCGCTCACCAACGAGCAGATTGCCGCCTATGTGCACCGCACGCTGGCCGAGCGCACACCGCATTACGCCTTGGCGCAGCACCGCTTCGATGCCACGCGCATCGAAACAGCACAGGAAACCGCCCAAACGGCTCGCCACTTGGCGCACCTCCTGCACCTGCTGCCATAGAGATATGGACAGACACGGATTTAGACAAAAGGACAAAAGGACAAAAGGACAAAAGTATAGACTTGGTGGGACGTAGGTCGCAGGCTCGTAGGTCTGCCGTCGGCACGCATTGTGATTCGTGTGGTGCCGCTGTACCTGGCTCATATTCCGCCCCAGTCGGGGGCGGGGAGGGACGGCGTGCGTAGCGCGGTACTGGTGCTACAGGTGGTACTTGAGGCCGGCGGTGTAGATGGGTTGTGTTTCGTGCGAGACCACGAGCAGGCGCACCTCGGTGAACAGCGTGATTCGGCTACCGAAGGTGTACTCGGCACCGCACCCCGCGTTCATGCCCCACCGGCTGGCATTGGGACCATCGTAGCCCCAATGACTGTACGACAACCCAGCCAATGGGTAAATGCCGAAGCTGTCGAACAGCGGTACCCGCCAGTGGGCATTCAGGTTCAGCTGAAGCGTGGCCACACCGGCATGCTCGGTGAGGTAGATAAACTCCGGCTGCAGCCGGAATCGGCTGCCCAAGTCGGCGGTGAGCTGGAAACCATAGCCGTTTTGGTGGCTCTTGATGGAGCGGTCATAGCTCACGCCGAGCGAAAGCGGCAGCGGCGCGGCGGCATGGGTCGCGATGGCAGTCCACGCGAGTGACACGGCGAGCAGCAAGTGCCGCAAGGGCTTGTGCAGGTTGTGGGTCATACTTTCTTGCGCTCAGTTGATGGTTCGTTCTCCTTGTGTTTCTTGAGCCGCACCTTCATCTGGTCGAAGCCCTCGCCGTAAACAGCACTGGTGTTGGTTTGCGACACGAAAGCCGCCGGGTCGATGCTCTTGACGATGCGGTGGATGTGGGCGGCTTCGTATTTGCGGCAGAGCAGCAGCAGCACCTTCACCTCGTGCTTGGTGTACCACCCCATACCCTCGAGCAGCGTGCACCCACGGTGCGTCTCGCGCTGCACGGCGTTGGCAATCGCCTCCCACTCGTGGCTGAAAATCATGAACTGCACCGCCTGGCGGTTATTGTTAATCACCATGTCGGCAACAAGCGAGTTCACAATCATGAACACCAAGCCGTACACAATCTTGTCCAGGCCGTGGAACAAGAAATAGGACGACCCGATGATGCAGATGTCACAGTAGAGCATCATGCGTCCGAACGACACGTTGCTGTACTTGGCCGCGACGGCAGCCACGATGTCGGTGCCGCCCGAGCTGCCGTTGTGTGTGAATGTGATTCCTAATCCCAGGCCGCACAGCGTGGCACCGATGATGATGCTCATGAACGGCTGCTGCTGCACAATCTGCTCCTGAAACAGCGGCACCATGATATAGAGCAGCAAGCTCGCCAGCGTGGCCCCGAATATGGTGCGCACCACAAACTGCCTGCCCACCGTGCGGAACGCGACAACCAACAGCAGGATATTGATCGTGTAGTTCACCACAGCCACATTCCAGCCCCAGGCGTAGTGGAACAGCGAAGCCAAACCAATCACACCGCCCGTGACCACCTGCTCGGGCAAGATGAACGCCGAGAAACCAAAGCAATAGCACACCAGTCCCAGCACTATCATCACATAGTCACGACCCTGCTTCACCAACTCTTTGGTAGTCAATTCCATAGTCAATCCATAATTATTCCAGCTGCGAAATTAAGCAATTGCGCCGAAACAAACGACATTTTCTCTCCTTTTTTTCAATCGGCATCGAAAAAATGAAGCCCTGCAAAGCCCCGCGCCTGCGGTTCTCAATCGGTCACATGGTGGATATACTTATCTCCTTATGTTCTTATGTTCTTATGTCTTCATCCGTGTCTAAAATGGCATCTTTATGTCTAAATTGCGGCAGCAGGTGGTTGCTCAGTGGTTGAGTATCCGGTGCAGCTCGGCGGGGTTGGACAGCACCTGGGCGGCGCGGTCGAGCGTCTCGTCGTGGCGCGCGTCGTACTCCACCTCGCCAGCCTGGTAGTAGTAGCGCGTCATCAGCTCCTGGGCCAGGATTTTTGCAATCTCGTCGCGGTGCTGGTCCAGGTCGTGGTTCAGGTCGTGGCGCAGCAGCGTGGCCAGTTGGTCGAAGGCAGCCTGCGTAGCCTCGGTGGCATAGCCTTCGGTCTTGGCGATTTCTCGCAGACTTTGCAGCCCTTTCTCGCACACTTTGTCGTATTGGAACTTCTCCGGGTCGATAAAGTGCTTGAACTCGTTGAAGATGGTGTCGGTGACCTCGAAAGTCGAGGGCGGGTCGATGGTGGGGTGCTCGGCGGTGTACTTGGTGACAAAGTCAAAGGCCCAGTTGTCGCGCACGATGTTATAGACCAGGCGAGTGAGATCGGGGTAGTCGATTTTGATGTCGGGGGTGATGCCTCCCCCCTCGCGCACCTCGCGGCCGTGCGCGGTGTGGAACACACGCGCCAAGCTGTCGGGGATGCGCTGGTACGAGCCGTCGGCACCGCGCTGCGAGTAGTCAATCTCCTGAATCAGTCGTCCGCTGGGAATGTAGTACTTGGCGATGGTGACCTTCAGAGCGCCGTCGAAGGGCAGCGGTCTCACGCTCTGCACCAGCCCCTTGCCAAACGAGCGGCTGCCAAGCACCACGGCGCGGTCGAGGTCCTGCAAGGCACCGGCAGTGATTTCGGCCGACGAGGCCGAGCCTCCGTCCACAAGCACAGCCAGTGGGATTTTGGTGTCGAGCGGAGCCTGTGTGGTCTTGTAGGCTTTCTCGCTCTGCTTGTCACGCCCGCGTGTGGTGACCACCAGCGTGCCCTTTGGCACGAACAGCCCCACAATCTGCACGGCGCTCTCCATCAGTCCGCCGCCGTTGCCGCGCAGGTCGAGCACAAGACTTTTCACCGCCGGGTTCTTTTTCAACTCCACCACGGCGTCGCGCACCTGCTGGAACGAGTGCTCGTTAAAGGTGGTCAGGTTGATGTATCCCACGCTGCCGTGCATGACGCCATAGTAGGGCACCGGCGGAATCTTGATGGTCTCGCGGGTGATGTCGAAGGTCTTGATGCTGTCGTCGCCGCAGTAGGGCCGTGCCACGGTCAGTAGCAGGCGGGTGCCCATGAGTCCCTTGAGGCGCGCGCTCACCTGGTCGCTGGTCCACGTGGTGACCGTGTCGCCGTCGATGGCCACGATGCGGTCGCCGCTTCGCACGCCGGCCTTGGCGGCCGGGCTGTCCTGGTATGGGCCGGTGATATACACGCCCTTGACAGGCTTGGTGCGCTGCTGGATATAGCTGCCGATGCCGCCATACTCGCCCGTGCTGATGACCTGGAAGTCCTCCTGGTCCTTGGCGCGGATATACTCGGTGTAGGGGTCCACATCGTCGAGCATGGCGTCGATGGCGGTCTCGATGGCTTTCTGTGCATCGATGGTGTCGACGTAGTGGGTGTTCAACTCTTTGTACAACGAGTTGAAGATGTCGAGGTTGCGCACAATGGCGGCCTCGCTGTTGTCCTTTTTCTCATCGCCCAAGGCGCAAGGCACCGCCACCGCGGCAACAACCGACAGCAATAGCAGGGCTTGGAATGTTTTTCTCACGGGAGACATGGGAAGTTTTCAGTTTTTTCAGTTTTTCAGTGTTGGGCAATGCGGCTCCTGACCGACGCTGTGGCATCGCGTTTTGCCGGCGAGGGCTGTTTGATTGGCTTGGTTTGGGGTTGGTTCGCACATCTCATTGTTCGTCCACGGCTTCGGGCACCCACACATAGGCGCCCAGGTCGAGGTCGGTGCGTGCGAAGCGGTCGTTGCCAAAGCGGTCGTATCGTGCGCCGTCGGGGCACAGGTCGCGGTTGCCGCGCCCGATGGCATCGCTCTCGTTGTGCAGGCGGTAGTCGAACACGTAGTCCTCGCGCACGGTGTAGAACTTGGGGTCGCCGGCCCACACGCAGTTGATGAACCGGGTGTCGTCGGTGCCGTTGGAGCGCAGCAGGCAGTGGCGCAAGTACACCTCGTAGTTGTCGAGCACACCCACGTTGATGTCGCTGGCCAGGCCGTAGATGACGCAGTTGTCGAAATAGGCCGTGAGTGGCATCACCTGCTCGGTGGCATGCTCTTTCCACACGTTCAAGATGGGTTCAGCTGGGGCGGCAAACAGGTAGTAGTTGGCCAGCGTGCAGTTTACCAAGTGCACGTTTCCCCCAATGAAATGCACCACGCCGGCAGCGCAGTCGCTGAACTCAGTGCCCTCGGCGTCGATGCGTGCGTTGAGCGTGGTCAGGGTTGACGAGCTGGTGTTGCGCAGCACGCAGTTGAGCAGGTGCAGTGTGCGCTGCTCGGGGTCGGTGGAGCTGCAATGCATGCCCAGCTCCGAACTCTTCATGGTCACGTAGGCCCACTCGTTGTCGTAGCTGCCGTAGCCAAACACCACGCCTCCCCACTGGCCTGGCATGATGTCGAAGCTGATGTCGCCCACCACGTTGTCCATGCGGTCGCCGCGCAGCGTGATGGGGGCCTCGGCAGTGCCCACGGCAAGCATGCGGCCATAGACGCGCAGCAGTGCTCCCTTGTGGAAGAGCAGCTGCGCACCGGGATCCACCGTGAGCTTCACCCCTGGTGCCACCACCAACGTGTCGTATATCACGTAGGGTCGCTCGGCGGTCAGGTGCAAGTCGGTGTGGAGCGTGTCGCCATGAATGGTGACCACGTCCTGCCCCCAGGCGGTAAGCGTCACAAACTGCGTCACACCGTTGGTCACAAACTCGATGCTGTCGACCACGGCCAGTGGCTCCTCGGCATTGGCGGCGTTCACCTTGCACTCCACAAACACGAAGATGCTGTCGCCGCCGCGGATGTCCACATCGTGAAACTCCTCGCCTTTCACCCCGTCCACGTTGATGAAAAAGCGGCCGTTGGGGTTGCCGGCAACCTTGATGCTGGAGATGCTCACCTGCTTGCTGGCATGGTTGTAGACGATGAACTGCTTGGTGACCGTGCCTTGCCGGGTGACCACGGTGTCGAACGTCACGGTGTCGGTCGAGAACGCCAGCACGTCGCTGGACGAGGTGGTGTAACCATCATCGATGCACGAGCCCAGCACAAGCGCAAGCAGGGCCAGGACTAAGGCTACTAATTGGGGAAATGACTTCATTCCTATCACAATGGTTTGGGTAAATCGGGTGCGAGCAATTCACAAGTCGTTTTATTCCTTATATAAACGCAGCCCGCAGATTTTTATTTTTAAAAAGTGGCGGAATATTGACTAAAAGAACAAAAGGACAAAAGTGCACACATGATAGTAACTTGACTTTTACCGATTTAGGAATTATATCCACATATCTTTATCTGTGTCTAAACTTATGTTCTTATGTCTATATCCTGTATCCTTATGTCCTTATGTCTTGAATGAGTGGATTTGCGGAATAGCCAGGTCGGTCACAAGAGCTCACGCGCAATCCAGGCGCAGGCCTCGGCATCGGCAAGGGCATGGTGGTGGCGTTGCAGCCGGTAGCCGCACGCGGCAGCCACTGTGTGCAGCTGGTAGTTGGGTAGCGTGGGAAGCTGCTTGCGGGCCGCTTTCAACGTGTCGTAGAACTCATAGTCGGGGTAGTCCAGCTGATAAACGCGGAACACGGCCTTTAGGCACCCCTCGTCGAAGGCCTTGTTGTGGGCCACTAACGGCAGGCCCGCAATCAGCGGCGCAATCTCGGCCCACACGTCGGGGAATACCGGGGCAGTTTCGGTGTCGGCACGGCACAGACCGTGAACACGGCTGCACCAGTAGTTGTAGTAGTTGGGCTCGGGTTGGATGAGGGAGTAGAACGAGTGGGCAATCTCGC
The DNA here is from genome assembly GCA_017443765.1 of Muribaculaceae bacterium. Lineage (GTDB taxonomy): Bacteria > Bacteroidota > Bacteroidia > Bacteroidales > Muribaculaceae > Sodaliphilus. The sequence continues at coordinate 50,563 of JAFSYB010000009.1, forward strand.
CATCGCGCACTACGACCACGCCCACCGAGCATACCGAGCTGCGCTCGGAGTTGGCCGTCTCGAAGTCGATTGCTGCAAAATTTTGCATATTCCTTTAGGTTATCGATTGGTTCGTGGCGGGTGAGCACGTCAAGTCAGCCCCAATCCGGCTCAAGACATTAATCGCGCCCACCAAAATTTCACGCAGCAAAATTACGAAAAACATCGGCCAAACAGCGGAAGAAGAATGGAGTTTCACATTTTTTAAGCTGGGTTCGATTACCTGAAAAAGAGCAATTGGTGGTATCCGCCCACGAGCACCTCCATTGCCCCATAGCCACAAAAAACACGACAGGTGGTTGCAGTTGTTGGAGAAAAGTTGTAATTTTGCGCCCAAACTAAAAAAAGAGTCAAATGCAAACAAGTTGGTTGAAACGTTGTGTAGCCGTTGTTGCGTGTGCTATTGGCGTGTATGTCGTGAATGCGGCAGGGCCGGATGTTGACTGGCAAGCCGGGGTCACGCTCAACACGGGCAGCGAGTCGCTGGCACCCTATTACATCGCCTCGCTGCGCGGCGGCACGGTCACGCAACAACATTCCACGCTGCTCCATGCGGGTGTGGCCCATGAGATGGACACCACGCGCCGGCTGAGCTGGGGAGCCGGCGTGGAGGTGTGGGGCGGATGGACCTCAAGCTCCGCCTACAGCCAATACTACTTCAACTATCTGTACCCAATGTCGCCCCTGTCGGCATCGCACGACGAGCATCCCGCGCGCGTGTGGGTGCAGCAGGCGTGGGCCGAGGGCAAGTGGCGGGGCGTGCGCCTCACCCTGGGGGCCAAGCATGCCGCCTCGCCCCTGCTCACCAACGACCTCACCAGCGGCGACCTCACCCGCAGCGGCAATGCACGACCAATGCTGGGGCTGGCGGGAGGTTTCGTCAATTTCCAAACCGTGCCCCTCACGCATGGATGGCTGCAAGTGAACGGCGAGGTGGGCTACTACAAGCCTGGCGACGACCAGTGGCTGGAGCACCACTACAATTACTACAACCATTTCATCACCACAGGCTGGTGGATGAACTACAAGAATTTCTACTTCCGCTCGCACCCTGGCAAGCCGCTGGTGGCCACGGTGGGTATGCAAGCCGCGTGCCAGTTCGGCGGCACTACGGTGACATACGTCAACGGCACAGCCACCCGCCGCCTTGAGCAGAACACCAATGCAGAGGCATTCTTCAAGGCACTGATTCCCGGGCATGGGGGTGCGCATCAGGGCGACAAGGTTTTCTACGAGGGCAACCACTTGGGTACGTGGGACGTGCTGCTTGACTACCGGCTGCGCAGCGGCGCCCACGTGCGCGCCTATTGCCAGAAACCATGGGAAGACGGTTCGGGCATCGGGCTGCGCAACGGCTTCGATGGCCTGTGGGGCGTGGAGTGGCGTGCCGCGCAACCGGGCTGGCTCACCGGCGCGGTGCTGGAGTACCTCGACCTCACCAATCAGGGCGGCCCCATCCACTGGGCTCCCGCCGACCACGAGAGCACCATCATCACCACGCCTGTCACGGGCATGGACAACTACTACAACAACTACGCGTTCAACGGCTACCAGAACCGGGGCATGGCCATTGGCACGCCAATGACGCGCAGCCCGCTCTACAACCGCGACGGGCATCTGCGTTTCGACCACACGGTGGTGCGCGGCCTTCATGTCGCCGTCAAGGGGCGGCTGTCGTCACAGCTGCGCTACCGCTTCATGGGCAGCTGGCGGCGCTCCTGGGGCACGCTCGAGCAGCCGGTGCCGCACATCGATGCCACCTCGCTGATGCTCGAGGCTACCTACACGCCAACTCGCGTGACTGGACTGGAGTGCACCGCCATGATGGCCATCGACAGGGGCAAACTGCTCGGCAACAACGCCGGAGCGCTGGTTGGCATCACCTATCACGGCAATTTTTCGGCCTCACGGAAGCATAAAACCCCATAGCGCCTCACCCAAGACCTATCTTAATGGTGAAGCCTGCTGATAATTCCCACCTAACCCTATCGCACCACATCTCACTCAATAAGACCACAATATGAGAACCAAGAGCCAAGAGCCAAGAGCGAACCAACGTCGCGAACCAGCATCGCTTAGTGCTGCCAATCACGCCCCGTTTAGGGGGAATACGGGGGCGGTGACCCCAAAAACCGCATTGCGGCATAGTGCGTTGTGTGTGGTGCATTGTGTGCTGTGGTTCGTGTTCTGGCTGGCCTTGGCGGGGTGCACGCGCAATGGTGGCGACATCGGCCCGTGGTTCGGCACGTGGGCCATCGACTCGGTCACCGTCGACGGACAGGAGCTCACCCTCGACCCCTTAGGCCGGGGCTCGGCCTATTACCTGCAATTTCAGCGGTCGGTGGTGTGCCTGCGCTACACCGATGAGCTGCACGATGGAGGCGAGAGTTATGGCACCTGGACCGAGGCCGAGGATGCCGCCGGGCACCGGATGCTGCTCGTCACCTTCGACTGCAACAACTACGACATTCACCTCATGCCGCTCTACAACACGTTCTTCATCACCAGCGCCACGGGCAGGAATGTGGTGCTGCAAGACACACAAGACGAAGGCCGGCAGGTGGTCTATTACCTTACCAAGCAATGAGGCATGAGCAGCCAGGTTGAGCAAGTGAAGCCTTACCACAATGCGGGCTCAAAGCGCGAGCAGGTGGAGCAGATGTTCGACAGCATCGCCCCGGCCTACGACTTCATGAACCGCGCCATGACGCTGGGCATCGACCGCTGGTGGCGGCGTGTGGCAGTGCGACGTGTGAGCAGGCACCTGGCCGAGCGCACACCGCCCATTCCCATGCCCTGCTTGCTCGATGTGGCCACCGGAACGGGCGACTTTGCCTTGCAACTGCGCGACACACTGGGCACCTGCCGGGTGACGGGCATCGACTTGAGCCAGCGCATGCTCGATGTGGCGCGGCAAAAGGTGGCCCGGCGCAATCTGGAAACCGACATCACATTCCAGCAGGGCGACTGTCTGGACCTGCCGTTTGGCGACGGCATGTTCGATGCGGCGACCGTGGCCTTTGGCGTGCGCAATTTCGAGCACATCGAGCAGGGCTACCGCGAGATGCTGCGCGTGCTGCGACCGGGCGGAATGCTCTGCGTGCTCGAGCTGTCCACCCCCACCAACCGCATTACGCGCTGGTTCTACGACCTGTACACGCTGCACGTGATTCCGGCCATCGGCTCGTTGAAGAGCGGCGACAGCAGTGCCTACCGCTACCTGCCGCGCTCCATAGCCGCCGTGCCGCAGGACGGCCACATGACCGCCCTCATGCGCCGCGCCGGCTTCGCCCAGTGTCAGGCCTCACGGCTCACGCTTGGCACCTGCTCCATCTACACCGCCATCAAAGGGCGTGGCGTGTAGCGCGCTGGCATTTAATCCCATTCACAATGCTCGGCTGGCCATATGCCGTGCCGCATGGGCGTGAGCAACTTTTACCACCACTTCACGGGCTTGCTGCCCATGGTGTACTCAAGGGTGCCGCCAGCGGCCAGGGCGGCATGGTCGATGTAGGGCTGCGTGAGCGGCTTGCCGTTGAGCTTGATGCGCTGGATGTAGCGGTTGGTGCTGCTGTTGTTCTTGGCGGTGATGGTGAGCGTGCCGCCGGCCACGCGCACCGTGGCACTGTTCACCAGCGGACTGCCGAAGTAGTAGCGCCCGCCGGACGGCTCCACCTGGTAGAAACCCAGGGCCGAGAGAATGTACCAGGCCGACATCTGTCCCACGTCCTCGTTGCCGCACAAGCCCTCGGTAGTGTCGTCGTAGAGCGTGGTGAGCACCTCGCGCACGCGGTCGGCAGTCTTCCACGGCTGGCCGAGCATGGTGTAGAAGTAGATGATGTGGTGGCTGGGCTCGTTGCCGTGCACGTATTGGCCGATGAAGCCGCTCATGTCGGGCACGGCATCCTCTCCCACGTCGCTCGAGACGGTGAACAGTGAATCGAGCCGCGCAATCGTGAGCTCGCGCGAGCCGTGGCACTCCACCAGCCCATCCAGGTCGTGCGGCACCAGCCAGGCATATTGCCAGGCATTGCCCTCGCAGTACTCATCGCCGTCGGGTCGCTGCTGGTAGGGGTTGAAAGGCTCAAGGAATCGCCCCTGTGTGTCGCGGGCGCGCATAAAGCCCGTGGCCGGGTCGAACAGGCACTTGTACTGCTTGCTCAGTGCCAGGTGACGCTCGTAGAGGTCGCGCCGGCCGGCTTTGAGGGCGGCCTGTGCCAGCGCCCAGTCGGCCAAGTCGTATTCCAGCTCGTAGGCCACGTTCTCGTCGCGCATCTGGTCGCAGGGGATGTAGCCCAGTGTGCGGTGCTGGCGCAGGCCGCGCTCGTCGAGCAGCAGCGAACGCTCCATGGCCTCGATGGCCAGCCCGGTGTCGATGCCCGGGAAGCCCTTGAGCAGGGCATCGGCAACCACGGGCACGGCGGGCGAGCCAACCATGCAGTTGGTTTCGCGTGCCATCAGGTGCCAAATGGGCAACTTGCCCTGCTCTTGGTAGATGCGCAGCATGGTGTTAACGATGTCGGGCACCAGCTCGGGGTGGATAATGGTCATCAGCGGGTGGGCGGCACGATAGGTGTCCCACAGGCTGTAGGTGGTGTAATTGGTGAACCCCGGCGCGGGGTGCACCTGGTAGTCGCTGCCCTGGTACGCGCCATCGACATCGCAGAACACCGATGGGGCAATCATCGTGTGGAACAGTGCGGTGTAGAACGTACGCAGCTGGTGCTTGCTGGCCATGTGCACCTGCACCTTGTTGAGTTGCTCGCGCCAGGCCTGGCGCGCCCGCTCGCGCACGCCCTCGAAGTCCCAGCCCTGTTGCTCGGCAGCCAGGTTCCGGGCTGCTCCGGACACGCTGGTGGCACTGAGCCCCACCTTGACCATCACCTGCTCGCCGGCGCGGGTGTCGAAGTCGAAGCGACCATGCACCAAGCGTGCGGTCACCCAGTCGCCCGTCACCTCGCGGCCGTCGGCAATGAGGTGGGCCTGCTTGAACGGGCGCGAGAACTCGGCGTGGAAATAAACCGGGTGGTTCTTTGCCCAGCCAGTCGACCAGCGCACGCCTTCGATGGTGTGGTCGTCAATCACGCGCAGCACGCCGGTGGTGACGTTGTCATATCCGCCGCCGTCAACCAGGTTGAACACGATGGCACTCTCGCGGCTTTCGGGGAAAGTGTAGCGGTGCAGCCCCGTGCGTGCCGTAGCGGTGAGCTCCACCCCAACGTTGTAGCGCAGCAGGTGAGTGCTGTAGTAGCCGGGCTCGGCCACCTCGCGGCTGCGGTCGGCATAGCTCCACATTCCGCTTTGCGGGTCGTTGCCGTTGCCTCGCGCATAGCGCACTGTGCCCACCACGGGCATCACCGTCACGTCGTGCAGGTCGCCGCACCCCGTGCCGCTCAAGTGGGTGTGCGGGAAGCCAATCACCGTGCTGTCGCTGCGGTGGTAGCCCGAACACCAGTCCCACTCTTGAGGCACACTCGATGGCCCCAGCTGCACAAAGCCAAACGGCACGCACGCCGACACCGACACGTGCCCGTGGGCTCCCGACCCAATGAGCGGATCCACATAATTGAGCACATCGCGCTGCGCGGCTTGCGCAGCAAGGCACATACAAACACACAAGGTCGCCAGCGACCAAACAAGGACTATCTTTTTCATCGCAAATGAAGGTGTAGGTTACAATTTGTTGGCAAAATTAGTGCAAGCCGAGCGAAAACGCAAATTTATTTGCGGACATATGCAAAAGTCCGTGTGTTTTTGCAGATACTATCTTGTTCAAAGACACCCCTAATGCCTCGAAGAGGCACGGCGGGCCGTAGGTCCGACATCATGTTAAAGACCAAGCCTCAGGGTGTGCCTCGAAGAGGAACTTCGTAGCCAGATATACCGCGACATGATTGAGCACTCGAACTCCGAGTGAAACATCCAAGGCTCACGTGATACCGACACCGCTGAAGTTCCTCTTCGAGGCACGATGATGGTGACTGCCCGGGACCAAGCTGCGAGCCTCGTCGAGGCTCTTGCTTGGTCTTTAACATGGAGCCGGGTCTTCGACCCGTCCGACCTCTTCGAGGTCATTGCCCGTCTATCACACTACCGAGCTGACACAGAAACACACGGACTTTTGCAGGTGTCCCTTTATTTGCGGTTTTCCTAGGCACCGCCTAATTTCGCTGTCTTTGACGAAGGCTGTGTGATAGTCTGGCAGAGCGGCTTCACATATACGATGTTTAGTTGGCCCTGTTCGAGGCTCCACCGCAGGGGGGAATCGCTAACCCCACGCCACACGCATCTTCGACGCGTGCGCCGTGGGGTTTTATTCACTTTGAGCCATCTGGCCTCAAGCAGACCTGCGGCTTGCGTGTCACCATGCGGGCGGACAGCGACCTACAACCTGCGCTTCACCAAGTCTATACTTTTGTTCTTATGTTCTTTTGTCTAAATCCTATATCCAAGAACGCGGTGGGTTCATTGGGCGAGGATGATATTGATGATGGCGTTCACGTCGGCAATGTCCACCAAGCCGTCGCCTGTGACATCGGCCGACGGGGTCTTCTCAATCTGCTCAAGCAGCATGTTGATAACCTGGTTCACATCGTCGATATCTACGTTGCCGTCGCCATTCGCATCGCCCGGCGTGGCGGGCTCGTCGTTATCGAGGGTGATGATAAGCTGGTAGATGGGACGGCCGTTGATGTAGTCGATGTACTGCGTGGTGGCCTTGAGGACGGCAATGTCGGTGAGCGTGAACGTGCGGCCATCGTCGCTGATGGTTCCAATGACGGTCTCGCCCGTGGCGGCATCCTCTTCGGTGCGCAGCTGCTCGGGAATCTTGGCCAGCACATAGTCGCCGTTGCTGCTGCCCCAGTAGCGGTACACAACCTGCTCGGGGTCGATGGCGAACGTGTTGTTGTAGCTGATCAGGTCAAACACACCGCAGGCGTAGAGCTTGTCGAAGTTCATCACCGTGAGCTGGCCATTGCTCACCTCGGCGTAGGCCACGTGGGCGGGTTCCTCGAGGCCCGACTTCACCCAGCCGAGGAAGCGGTCGTAGTTATCGTCGTAGTTTGGCTCCCAGCGGCCGCGCGTGATGGTGGCATTGGGGGCGACAATCACGCTGGTGAGTGCCTGGTTGTGGCGCACGCCTTGGCGCTGCGTGCTGTCGGCACTGGTGATGAGCACGTTGTAGGCATTGATGGTGATCTTGCCGTTGGCCAGCTTGCCGGTAATCACATCGGTGTCGGTGAACTGCGCGGGCAGTTTGCCCTTGGCGGCATCGGGGATAATCCAGTACAGGCTGCCGCTGTTGCCCAGCACCTGCGGGGCAATGGTGATGTTGCCATCGGCATCTATGCGCATGACGGCCGGCAGGGGCATGTAGTAGGCATCGCCGCTGAAGTTGGTCACCGTGTATTCGCCTTCGGTGTCGGTGGGGGTGATGGAAACGATAGAGCCGCCAGTGTTATAGTAACCCAAGCGGTTCATCTTCAAGGTCATGTTCGCCAGCTCGGTGGCTGTGGGAACACATAACGCGGCCATGGCACTCAGCAGTGCGCAGGTCGTGAGCAAAATTTTCTTCATACTCAAAAAATATAAGGGTTTTAAATGTTTGTCGATGTTATAATGCGCCGCAAAGGTAGTGCATTTTTCCCAATTGGCAAAATCCGGGTGTGGATTAGTTGCGTTTAGTCGCCGTTTTCATAACCGAGTTCGGTGACTTTGTTGCGTATGTCATCGTCGCTGGGTGTGCCCTCGACGTAGGCAATGCCCTGTGCCAGGTCGACGGTCACAGCGGTCACCCCCGGCACGGTGGCCAGCCCGCGTTCCACGGCGGCTTTGCAGTGGTTGCACATCATGCCGCTCACCTTGAATATCTTTTTCTCCATATTCTTGTTGCTGTTTTTGAGTTGAATAGATTTCCGGTATTTTGCGACGGTTGCCACCCCGAGCATGGCGAGCAGCAGCGTGCTGCACACCCAGTGGAACCATCCTGCCGCCCCGTGAGCCATGCTGCCGGCGTGGTGGGGCATGGCCGAAACAAACGTTTCGCTCAGCCCAGGCCAGTAATCCACCAGCAGCGCGAAGCCTATCGCTCCGGCGATGATGCTGGCCAAGTAGCCTACGGCCGCCCGGCGGCCAAAAGCCTGCGTGATTACCAGCACCGAGGCCACGTTGGCCGCCGGGCCGGCCATCAGCAGCACAAGGGCGCAACCTGGCGACAACCCCTTGAGCATCAGTGCGGCGGCAATGGGTATCGAACCCGTGGCGCACACATACATGGGCACGGCTACCAGCACAATCACCACCATGTTCAGCAGTGGCCAGCGCGCGTAGGTTTGGAAAAAATCGTCGGGCACCAGCACGGTGATGAGCGTGGCAACTACCAAGCCCAGCAGCAGCCAGCGGCCGATGTTTTGCATCATCTCGAAAAAGCCGTAGCGCACCGTAGCCTTCACTTTCTGCCAGAAGTTGCCCCGCACGCTGCCGAACTCATATCGCTCGTTGAGGGTTGTGTCGTTCAGTGCTCCCCGTCGTTCGAGTGCGCCCACGGCCAGTCCTCCGCACAGGGCAGTCGCCAATGCCGCCACTGGCCGCAGCACGGCAAATGGCAGCCCCATCATGCTCCAGGTGGCGGCGATGCTGTCAACGCCAGTCTGCGGCGTGGCAATGAGAAACGCCGTGGAGGCTGCCCGCGAGGCACCGCTGCGCCGCAGGCTCACCGCCGTGGGCAGCACGCCGCACGAGCACAGCGGCAGCGGGATGCCAAACAGCGCCGCAGCCGTCACCGAGCGCCAACCCATGCCCGACAGGTAGCGCGAGTAGATGCTTGCCGGAACAAAAGCGTGAAGCACGCCGGCAAGCAGAAACCCCAGCAGCAAGTAGGGCGACATGGCATGAAGCATTGACAAAAATGCGTTGACGTAGGCCATTGGCGTTGAATTAGGGCTGCAAAGTTAAGCTTTTTTTTTTACCCGACCATCATCAACCACCGCAAATAAAAACAATGTGTCGGACAATGCCTCGATTTTGGTGTTGTTTGAGTTCGGAATGGTTTGCTGGCCTTTTGCCTCCGTTAAAAAGGCGTAAAATCAAGGCTGTTGCATTTTATTATCTTAATTGCGGTCGGCCAATTGCGCATGAAATATTAATTTTACACGCTGAAAGGTACCCCTTGTTCGTTAATATGACGGCAAGGGTGTGGCTGTTTGCCGAATTTTTACTACCTTTGCCGTTTCAAATGAAAGTGACAATGAAAAGCGTGAAAACTCTATATGCCGTCGTGCTGGCCTTGCTGCTGGCAAGCGGTGTGGTTTCGTGCAAGAAAGACAAGGACAGCGACGACACGTTTGTGTATACCACAAGCACCAGCAGCACGCTGGTGTCGAGCTTTGCCTTGGTGGCGAACTCTGATGTGATGGCCAATTTGGACTCGGTGTACTTCACCATCGACCCCGAGCGCGGCTTGATTTACAATGCCGACTCGCTTCCTGTGGGCACCGATGTGAGCGCTCTGAAGGTGACTGTGGGGTTTAAGTCGGCCGTGTCGCAGGCGGTCTTCAGCGTGACGGATGCCAACCAGAGCCGCACCGAGTACGAGTACACAAGCACGTCGAGCGATGCGATGGACTTCCGTTATGGCGTGAGGCTCACGGTAACGAGCTCCGATGGCGCTTGCGTAAAAGACTATGAAGTGAAGGTGAATGTGCACCAGATTGAGCCCGACAGCCTGGTGTGGCCCATGTCGGCACGGCGCAACCTGCCGGGAGCCACCGATGTCAACTACGCCTTGGGCATTGCCATGCAGGAAGGCCGCTACTGGTGCCTGCTGCACAATCAGGACGGCTATGTGATGTCGCAAGCCGCCACGCCTGCCGGGCCGTGGACAACCACTAAAATAGGAGGCGACTTCGCTGCCGATGCGTCCACCCTTTCGGCCACCGAGCAGGCACTGTGGGTGCTGGGTGGCGACGGACGGCTGCTCACAAGTGCCGACGGCCTGTCGTGGGCTGCCACCGATGTGCAGTGGACGAGTCTTATAGGCATCTATCAGGACCGCGTGCTGGGGCTTGTGCCCGGCGAGGACGGCACCCTGCTTTTCGACGAGTATCCCCGGCGCAGCGATTTCACTCCCACAGGTGTTCCAGCCGACTTCCCGGTGAAGCGTTTTTCGCAGTTGGTCACCGTGACGGGCAGCTGGGCAGTGGCCCCGCAGGCTGTGCTTGTGGGCGGTGTGCAGGCCGATGGCGCGCCGTCGGCCGCCACATGGGCTTTCGACGGGGCGACCTGGGCAAAAATCAACTCCCCATCGAGTGTGCTGCCCCCACTCGATGGCCCCACCCTGTTGAGCTACTACACACACGTGATGGACACGCAGACGCTCAAGGTGAGCCGCCGCGTGACCTGGCTGGTGCTGGGCGGACACCTGAAAGACGGCACGGCCAACACGACCACCTATGTGTCGAACAACCAAGGTATTACCTGGCTCAAGGGAGCCAGTTCGCTCGCACAGGCACCCTCGATGCCGTCGCTCTATTGCGCAAGGGCATGGGTGTACGATGCAACGCTGTCGCAAGACGGTGTGCAGTGGCAGTGTCCTTACATCTACATTGCCGGAGGCTTGGACTTCGACGGCTTCTTGCACAACGACATTTGGCAGGGCGTGCTGCCCCGCATGACATTCAAGCCTCTCAAATAACCAAACGTGATGAGACGAGTGTTGGCAATTATGGTTTTGTTGCTGTTGGTGTCGTGGTCGGCAGTGGCGCAGGAGTACCGCTACGAGGTGGGTCCCACGCTGGGCATTGCCGGCTACTTGGGCGATGTGAACCGGGGCAACCTGTTTGCTCACCCAGGGTTGGCAGCCGGCGCCATGGGGCGTTATGTGGCCAACAGCCGCTGGGCATTCAAGGCGGGGCTGACTTATGCCCGAATCAGCGGCAGCACACACGATAGCAACACGCGATGGCCCGGAGGACTGGGTGTGGACTTCAAGTCGAACCTCTACGACCTGAGTGCCACAGCCGAGTTCAACTTTTTCCACTTTGGAGCCGGGCCGCGCTACAAGAACTACAAGCGCTTGTCGCCCTACATGGTGCTTGGCCTTGGGGCTGTGCTGTCGTCGACCGGCAGCGGCAACACCGGCCTGTCGCTGACCCTGCCCATGGGCGTGGGAGTAAAATACAAGCTCAAGGAGCGCATGAACGTGTCGTTTGAGTTCACAATGCGCAAGGACTTTGGCGACAAGCTGGACAATGTGAGCGACCCTTACGGCATCAAGCACTCCTTTGCCAAAAATACCGACTGGCACGCCCTGGCGTTGTTTACGTTGACCTACGAGTTCAGCAAGCGGTGCACCAAGTGCCACTATGTGGAGTAACACGAGAATAACAAGATGAACTGGAGAGATGCAATAGACCTGAAGCGATTGCCGCGCCACGTAGCCATCATTATGGACGGCAACGGCCGCTGGGCGCGCGAGCATGGGCACGACCGCTCGTTTGGCCACGAGAACGGCGTGACCACCGTGCGGCAAATCACCGAGATTGCCAGCGAGCTGGGCCTGGGCTACCTCACGCTGTACACGTTCTCGACCGAGAACTGGAACCGGCCCCAGCAGGAGGTGGATTTGCTCATGCACCTGGTGGTCACCGCCATCGAGCAGCAGACCCCCGACTTGATTCGCAACAATGTGCGGCTGACGGCCATTGGCGACTTGGGGCGTATGCCCGCTTTTGCGCGTGGCAGGCTCCAGCGGTGCGTGGCCGACACGGCTCGGTGCACCGGCCTGGTGCTATGCCTGGCGTTGAGCTACTCGGCGCGTTGGGAAATCGTGGAGGCTTGCCGTGCACTGGCGCGCCAGGCCCGTCAAGGCACGCTCGACCCCGCTGCCATCGACGACAACATGGTCGCCAGCCACTTGGCCACCGCCGGTATGCCCGACCCCGACCTCCTTATCCGCACTGGAGGGGACTTGCGCGTGAGCAACTATCTCCTGTGGCAAATTGCCTACAGCGAACTATATTTCACCGACAAGTATTGGCCCGATTTCACCAAAGACGATTTCTGCCAGGCCATCGCGCACTATCAGTCGCGCGAGCGCCGATATGGCAAAACCAGCGAACAAGTGGCGGCCGAAACAAGTAAATGAGTAGTTAAGAAAACGAGATATGCGTAACAAGATACTGATGCTAATGGTGTTGCTTGCGTTGGGGCTGACGAGTGGTGTTCTGGCGCAGGTGACGCATGACACCTACACAGTGGGCGACACCATCTACAACCCCAAGATTGTCTTTACCGGGGCCCCGTCAAAGTATGTGATTGCCGGCATCCGCGTCGAGGGTGTTGATAACTACGAGGATAACATCATCATCGGCTACTCAGGTTTGGTGGTGGGTCAGCGCATCGACATTCCGGGCGACGAGCTCAAGGCAACCGCCAAGCGTTTCTGGCGGCAGGGATTGTTTTCCAAGGTGCAAATCCAGGTGGAGAAGATGTGCGGCGACCGTGCCTGGCTTGTGTTCAACTTGCGCCAGCAGCCGCGCATCTCGCAGGTGAACTTCCGGGGGGTGAAAGGCGGCGAGAAGAAAGACTTGCTTGAGCGCCTGGGTACCATGACGGGCAACCAGATGACCCCCAACGTGGCCAACCGTATCAAAACCATTGTTGAGAAGTACTACGCCAGCAAGGGATTCGAGAAAGCCTCCTGCACCGTGCGGCAAACCGACGACTTGAGCAAGAAGAACGAGGTGATTGTCGACATCGATGTCAACAAGAACGAGAAAATCAAGGTGCACAAGATTTACATCAACGGCAACCAGGTGCTCAGCGACCGCACCCTCAAGCGCACCATGAAAAAAACCAACGAGAAGAACGACTTGCTCAAATTATTCAGCCAAAAGAAATTCGTGCGCACCGACTATGAGGACGACCTCCAGCGCATCATCGACAAGTACAACGAGAAGGGCTACCGCGATGCACGCATCGTGGCCGACTCGGTGACCACCTACAACGACAAGCTCGTGGATGTACACATCACTGTGGATGAGGGCCGGCGTTACTACGTCAACAGCGTGACATGGGTGGGCAACACTGTCTATCCGTCAAAACTGCTCGACGACGTGCTGGGAATCCGCAAGGGTGATGTCTACAACCAGAAACTGCTCAACAAGCGCACCCAGGACGACGACGATGCCGTAGCCAACCTTTACATGAACAACGGTTACCTGTTCTACCAGCTCGTTCCCGTTGAGGCCAAGGTCGAGGGCGACAGTATCGACCTGGAGATGCGTATGTACGAGGGCAAGCAGGCACGCATCAACAAGGTGGTCATCAACGGCAACGACCGCCTGTACGAGAAAGTAGTGCGCCGCGAGCTGCGCATCCGACCCGGTGAGCTGTTCTCGAAAAACGACCTGATTCGCTCTGCGCGAGAAATCGCGCAGACCGGGCAATTCGACCCCGAGAAGATGGACATTCGCCCCGAACCTAACGAGGAGAATGGCACCGTGGACATTATCCTCAATTTGGAGTCGAAGGCCAACGACCAAATCGAGTTCTCGGCCGGCTGGGGACAGACCGGCATTCTGGGTAAGCTCAGCCTGAAGTTCACCAACTTCTCTATCAAGAACCTCTTCCACCCGTCGGCCTACCGGGGCATTATCCCCCAGGGCGATGGGCAGACGTTCACCATCAGTGCCCAGACCAACGCAAAATACTACCAAGCCTACAGCCTGTCGTTCCTTGACCCGTGGTTTGGCGGCAAGCGTCCCAACTCACTTTCGGTATCGGCCTTTTACAGCCGCCAAACGGGCATCAACTCATCGTATTACAACCGCCAGTATTCGCAGTATTACAACAACATGATGATGAACGGGGGCTACTATAATTACTACAACAACTACTACGGCAGCACTGGGTCGTCGTATTACTATGAGAATGCCTACGACCCGAACAAGTGTCTGCAGATGGCCGGCCTCACGGTGGGTTTTGGCAAGCGGCTCAAGTGGCCCGACGACTACTTCACTTTCATGGCCGACATCAGCTACCAGCTTTACAGTCTCGAGAATTGGGAGTACCTTTATTATATGCGCAATGGTGTGTCGAACTCCATTGTGCTGGGCTTCACGCTGTCGCGCAACAGCATCGACAACCCGCTCTACACCCGCAAGGGCAGTTCGTTCTCGTTGAGTTTCCGTGCTACGCCGCCGGCAAGCCTGTTCGGCAAGAAAAACTGGAAAGCATTGAGCGAATCCAGCTCCGAGGCCGACAAGAAAGACCTTTACAAATGGATTGAGTACTGGAAGCTCAAGTTCCAGGCCAAGACCTACACGCCGCTCACCGACCCCGACGGCCGATGGACGCTCGTGCTGATGACCCGCGCCGACTTCGGACTGCTGGGCAGCTGGAACCGCCACATCAAGTCGCCTTTCGAGACGTTCTATGTGGGTGGCGACGGCATGAGCGGCAGCTACACCTACGCCACCGAGACCATCGCCCTGCGCGGCTACGAGAACGGTGCGTTCACCCCCTGGGGCTACGACGCCTATGCCTACGACCGGTTTGTGCTCGAGCTGCACTTCCCGCTCATGCTCTCCACCAGTGCCACCATCTACCCGCTGGTGTTCGTCGAGGGTGGCAACGCCTGGACCAGCGTGAAGCAGTTCAACCCCTTCGACATCAAGCGGTCGGCGGGCGTGGGCGCACGCATCTTCCTGCCCATGATTGGCATGATGGGTATCGACTGGGGCTACGGCTTCGACACTGTTTTCGGCAAGAAAGGCGGCAGCAACTTCCACTTCGTACTCGGCCAGGAGTTTTAAACCTTTAACCCCCTTGTGAGGTCAAACGAACAAGATTTTTAACAACAACAACTTATAACAAAATGAAAAGAATTGCATTAGCCTTGTTTGCCGCTGTGGCATGTATGCTTGCGGCACAGGCGCAGAAGTTCGCGCTCGTTGATATGGAGTATGTGCTCAAGAATATTCCGGCCTACGAGATGGCCAACGAGCAGCTCAATCAGGTGTCGCAACGCTGGCAGCGCGAGGTGGAGGAACTCAAGAAAGAGGCCGACACCATGTACAAGAACTACCAGAGCGACATGGTGTTCCTCACCGATGAGCAGAAGAAAAAGAAAGAGGAGGAGATTGTGGCCAAGGAAAAGGAGGCTCAGCAGTTGCAGGCCAAGTACTTCGGCCCGCAAGGCGAGCTGTTCAAGAAGCGTCAGTCGCTCATCAAGCCCATCCAGGACGACATCTACAACGCTGTGAAAAAGGTGAGCGAAGAGCGCGGTTTCCAGGTTATCTTCGACCGCGCCTCGAGCCAGAGCATCATCTTCGCCAGTCCGCGCATCGATGTCAGCAATGAGGTGCTCGCCAAGCTCGGCTACGCCAAGTGACTTTGATGGCCAATACCATAGTTAATAACTAATAACCCCATAACAAAATGCTTAAAAAATTATTGCTCGCAGTCGTTGTGGCTGCCCCCATGTGCCTGATGGCGCAAGCTCCCAAGTTCGGCTATGTCAGCCCCATCGAGATTTTCAACGTGATGCCCGAACGCGCCACCGCCGAGAGCACCCTCAAGACCACTACCGACAAATTTGAGGCCGAGGCCAAGAACCTGCAAGAGGCTTTCCAAAAGAAGGTTGCCGACTATGAAACCCAGGCCAAGGATCCGTCAACGCCCGATGCCATCAAGCAGCGCCACGAGCAAGAACTCCAGGCCGAGTATGAGAAAATCATGAACTTCCAGCAGACGGCGCAGCAGGAGATTCAGAAGCAGCAGGATCAACTGTTGGCTCCTATTCAGCAAAAGCTGCACGATGCCATCAAGGCTGTGGGCGCCGAGGGCGGTTACACGTTCATCTACGACTCCAGCACGCTGCTCTACACCGGCAATGGCGCCGAGGACATCACCGCCAAGGTAAAGGCCAAATTGGGTATCAAATAAGTTTGCCTGATTCGCTATGACACTCAAGAAACTCTCACTCGCGATAGTTCTGCTCATGCTGCCGTTGATGGCCGGCGCACAAATCATCGCCGTTTACGATGGTCAGGCGGTGTTTGCTGCCATGAGCGAGCGTGCCGAGGCCGAGGCGCAGCTGCAACAGGCCAGTGAGCGTCTGCAGGCCGAGTATCGACTGCTCCAAGATGAGTTCAACCGCAAGTATGCCGACTACCAGACGCTGGCCGCCGATTCCGAGACACCCGCCAGCATCAAGGAACGTCGCATGCAGGAGATTCAGGAAAGCGACAAGAAAATCCAGGCCTTCCAGCACAACGCCGAGGAAGAGTTGCGGCAGTTGCGCAACCAGCTCACCGAGCCCATCAAGGCTGCTATCCAGGCCGCTGTCAAGGAAGTGGGCGACCAGACTGGCTATGCCGTCATCCTCGACCGCTCGCAAGGCGCAGTGTCCTACACCGGTTACGCCACGCCCGACATCACTCAGCAGGTCAAGGCCAAACTGGGACTGTAAAAGGAACAAGCAGGCACCTAAATGAGTAGACAAGCACTTCTCGCATCGAAATGCTTGTCTATTCGCATACTATTCGTTTCATTCTGTGTTGATAAGGCCTCGGCCTGAATGTTCTTTGTAGGACACCGTTGTTTGCCAATGCCGGCCTCCCCCTCCCGTAGCAAGCATCGTCATGATATAACCCCGACGGCGTGAAGAAGCAAGTGAAAATATGGATTGAGTGCGCTCGGTTGCGCACGTTGCCGGTGTCGCTTTCGGGCGTGGTAATGGCCATTGCCCTGACGAGCTGGCTGGGTGAGCTGCGTTGGGTGCCGGCGCTGCTATGCGTGGTGTTTGCCCTGCTGGCGCAGGTGGTGTCGAATTTCGCCAACGAGTACTACGACTGGCGGCGCGGCACCGACAAGGTGGGCCGTGTGGGTCCACGCCGCGGGGTCACCGAGGGCGACATCCAACCCCAGATGCTGTGGCGCGTCACCATGACCACACTGGCTGCCGACGCTGCCGTGGGGCTGTGCCTGATTCCCTATGGCGGCTGGTGGCTGCTGCCTGTGGGCATTGTCATTGCCGTGGCTGCCCTGGCTTACACTGCCGGGTCTTACCCGCTGAGCTACCACGGCCTGGGCGAGCTGGCGGTGTTCATCTTCTTCGGCGTGGTGCCGGTGGTGCTCACCCACTATGTGCAGGCAGGCCACTTCAATTTCACGATTATTCCCCTGGCGGGCATGGCGGTGGGGCTGATGGCAGTGAACGTGCTGCTGGTGAACAACTACCGCGATGTGGACGATGACCGCGAGGCAGGCAAGCGCACGTCGGTGGTCATCTTTGGCCGTGTGCCGGCAGCGGCAGCCTATCTCATCAATGGTTATGTGGCAGTGTCGCTGCTCACACCGTTGTGGGGGCTGGCCGTGCTGGGCCAGGGCTTGCCGCGCTGGGCTTTGCTTGTGCCGGTGCTCTACTTGGTGCTGCACACCGCCACCTGGTGGCAGCTGCGGCATCGCGACGGCGCCGCACTCAACCCCCTGCTCGGGGCCACCGCGCGAAATATGCTCCTGTTCACCATCTTGCTCGCAGTGGCGCTTGTGCATGGATAAGGATTCAAATCGCAACTCGACAATGAACACAATCGATAAAATTCGCAATATCAGTATCAGCGACTACAACTATGCACTGCCCGACGAGCGCATTGCCAGGCATCCACTGGCCAGGCGCGAGCAGTGCAAGCTGCTGTGCTGGCTCGACGGCGCGATAACCGACCGGCATTTCAGCGATGTGCCGCAGCTGCTGCCTCAAGGGGCCATGCTTGTGTATAACAACACGCGAGTAATCAATGCCCGGCTGCGCTTTCGCAAGGACACGGGATCGCTGATCGAGATTTTCTGCTTGGAGCCTATCGCCCCGCGAGATTACGCCCTAGTGTTTCAGGCCTGCGGACATTGCACCTGGCAGTGCCTGGTGGGCAACAGCAAGCGTTGGAAGCAGGGTGTGCTGACCCAGGAGCTGACGGTGGACGGACAACCGGTCACGCTCACGGCCGCACGCGGCGAGCGTGTGGGCAATGCCTGGGCAATCACCTTTGACTGGAACGGCGCGGGAGTCACTTTTGCCAGTGTGCTCGAGGCGGTGGGCGAGATTCCCATTCCGCCCTACCTGAATCGCAGCACCGAGGCCAGCGACGCAGTGGATTACCAAACGGTCTACAGCCACATCGATGGCAGTGTGGCGGCTCCCACAGCGGGGCTGCATTTCACCGATGCCGTGCTGGCCGAGTGCGATGCGCGGGGAATCCAGCGCCGCGAACTCACCCTCCATGTGGGAGCCGGCACTTTCCAGCCGGTGAAAAGTGAGCATATTGGCGACCATGAGATGCATTACGAGTATGTGCAGGTGCCGCGCTGCCTGATTGAGGAGCTGGCCGCGAACGACCGTCCGGTGATTGCCGTGGGCACCACCAGCGTGCGCACGCTCGAGAGCCTTTACTACGTGGGGCAGCTGCTCGAGGCCAACCCCTCGGCAGCCGACCTCACCGTGAGCCAGTGGATGCCCTACACCACGCCGTGTGCCATCACCGTGCAGCAGGCGCTGCGCAACATTGTCGGCTACCTCGACCGCAATGGCCTCGACGAGTGGGTGGGCTCCACACAGCTGATGATTGCTCCAGGATTCCATTACCGCCTCGTGGACGGCATGATTACCAACTTTCACCAGCCGCAATCCACGCTGCTGCTGCTCGTGTCGGCATTCATGGGCGGCGACTGCTGGCGCAAGGCCTACGACCACGCCCTGAAGGCTGGCTACCGCTTCCTGAGCTATGGCGACGCCTGCCTGCTGCTCAGGAAATCGGCGGGCGAATAATGCCAGTTAACATTCAGACTATGAAAACAAGAATCGTCTTATCCCTTTCGGGAAACCAGATGCTGTCGCTTGTGGCGGCTGCACATTGTGTGCAGGGGCTGAGCGCGTTAATGGGTGACCCGTGCGGCGAAGATGAGAATACCCACACTTTCAACATTGCATCATGACCACACAAGAAGCCCGCACCCTTTTCCGCCAACGCCTTGGCGGCCTTTATCCTCCTGCCGAACTCGATGCCATGTTGCGCGTGGTGATGGAGGAGGTGATGCACTACTCGCCGGTGGATGTCGCCATCAGAGCCAGTGAGCAACTTCCGGCGTTTTTCCCTGACCGGCTTGCCGGCATCATGCACCGCTTGGAGCAGCACGAGCCAATCCAGTACGTTCTGGGCGTGGCGCGCTTTCACGGACACACATTCCGGGTAACCCCCGCAACGCTCATTCCCCGCCCCGAGACTGAGCAGCTTGTCGACTTGATTGTTGACCAGTGGCGCGGCCAAAACGACCTGCGCGTTATGGATCTGGGCACCGGCTGCGGCTGCATAGCCATCAGCCTGGCACTGGCATTGAGCTTTGCCCGGGTCGCCGGTGTTGACATCAGTCACGAGGCACTGGCAGTGGCTCGCGACAATGCCGCCGCACTCAAGGCGCGTGTGCAATGGATTGAGGCCGATATGCTTGAGATGCCGCCGCTTTCACCCGCAAGCCTCGACATCATCGTGAGCAACCCGCCCTACATCACGGTGGGCGAGCAGCCAGACATGGAACGCAATGTGCTTGACTACGAACCCCATCAGGCGTTGTTCGTGCCCGACGACGACCCGCTGCGCTACTACCGTGCCATTGCGTCGCTCGCCGCCACTGCCTTGGCTCAAAGCGGGAGACTGTATTTGGAAATCAGCCAATACCGTGGCAAGGCTGTCGCCGAGTTGCTGCGCCAGGCGGGCTTCGACGATGTGGTGGTGCTCAAGGACAGCTTTGGCAACGACCGCTTTGCCACCGCACGCAACAATCACTAATCGGCAAAGTGAATGGGCACGGTGCGGTTGATGCTCTGTTGGAGCGAGATGAGCGTCTCGGTGGCCATCACGCCGGGTATGTTTTGGATGTGGTCGTTTATCAGCTCCATCAAGTGCTGGTTGTCGCGTGCGTAAAGCTTGATGACCATCGTGTAGCGCCCAGTGGTGAAGTGGCACTCCACCACTTCGGGAATTTTTTCTAATTCCGGCACCACATTGCGGTAGAGCGACCCTTTTTCAAGCTGGATGCCAATATAGGTGCAGGTGCTGAACCCCAGCACTTTAGGGCTGACGTGGTATCCACTGCCAGTGATGACGCCATCATCAATCATGCGCTGTATGCGCTGGTGTACCGCCGCACGCGACACGCCGCACTCATGGGCCACGTCCTTCGACGCTATGCGGGCGTTCTTCATGATGATTTCAAGTATCTTCTTGTCTAAGTTGTCAATGCGTTCCATGTTAATCTTTTAGTTGATGTTGCAATTCGACTGCAAATTTACTGCTTTTGTCACTGGAACGAAAGTTTTTATGGCTGATTTGTATTTGTGTTTTAGTTAAAAATCCAAAATACAAAAAAGAGCTTCATCGTGAGCCAAACGCATTGGGTAATTAAAAATGGATAAATCAATTTATTGTCAACCGTTTTTCGCGCTTATTGTATGGTAGACCCAGAATAATTACTAACTTTGCCGATTGAAATTCCCCAAAGCGAAAAAATGGACGAGACATTCGACATACGTCAAGAACGGCTCAAGACCGACCAGGATTTTGAGCGGGCTCTGCGCCCGGAGAAATTTGATGACTTTGCCGGGCAGGAGAAAATCATCGACAACCTGCGTGTGTTTGTTCAGGCCGCACGCATGCGCGGCGAGGCACTGGACCATATCCTCTTTCATGGCCCGCCAGGACTGGGCAAGACCACGTTGAGCAACATCATTGCCAACGAGCTGGGTGTGGGGTTTAAAGTCACCAGTGGCCCAGTGCTCGACAAGCCTGGCGACTTGGCTGGCTTGCTCACCGGTCTTGAGGCTAACGATGTGCTGTTCATCGATGAGATTCACCGTTTGAGCCCCATTGTGGAGGAATATCTCTACTCGGCGATGGAGGACTACCGCATCGACATCATGATTGATAAAGGTCCGGGCGCACGGTCGGTGCAGCTCACGCTCTCGCCATTCACGCTCATTGGTGCCACAACGCGCAGCGGCCTGCTCACCTCGCCGTTGCGGGCGCGTTTCGGCATTAATTGCCACCTGGAGTATTATGGCCACGAGGTGCTCGAGGGCATCGTCAAGCGCTCTGCGCAGTTGTTGCGGGTGCCCATCACCGATGAGGCCGCGCGCGAGATTGCCTTGCGCAGCCGCGGAACACCGCGCATTGCCAACAGCCTGCTGCGTCGTGTGCGCGACTTCGCCCAGGTGAAAGGCTCGGGCAACATTGACACCGACATCGCGCGTTATTCACTTGAGGCTCTCAATATCGACAAATATGGCCTCGATGAAATCGACAATAAAATCCTCACCACTATTATCGACAAGTTTGGCGGCGGGCCTGTGGGCATCAGT
The DNA here is from genome assembly GCA_017443765.1 of Muribaculaceae bacterium. Taxonomy (GTDB): domain Bacteria; phylum Bacteroidota; class Bacteroidia; order Bacteroidales; family Muribaculaceae; genus Sodaliphilus. Next base: position 72,014 of record JAFSYB010000009.1, read on the forward strand.
ACCATTGCCACCGCCATGAGCGAGGACCCTGGCACTGTGGAGGAGGTCTACGAGCCCTACCTTATAAAGGAGGGATTCCTGCAACGCACCCCGCGAGGCCGCGAGGCCACGCAACTGGCCTACACACATTTGCGGCGTGAGCGGCCTTCGCAGCAGGGGAGCTTGTTTTAAGTCGGGTTCTATAAATTGCTCGCCTCAATTGGCCATGCGGCGTAGCAGCTCCACGGTCACGCGCCAGATGTCGTGGCAAGTGCTCAGCTCCACGCGCTCGCTGGTGCTGTGAGGCTCCACAATGCGTGGCCCTATGCTGGCCATCTCAATACCCGGGAACTTCTGCACGAAGAAGCCCGCTTCAAGCACGAAGTGCATCGCTACCATGCGCGGACGCCAGCCCAGCACATCGTGGAAGGTGTCGCTTGTGAGCCGCAGGAAGTCGCTGTGCGGGTTTTCCTGCCAGGCCGGGGCCGACATCACCAGCTCGGTGGTCGCTCCCTGCTCGGCAAAGGTGGCCTTGATAGCCTCGCCCAGACGCACCATGTCGGCCTCGATAAAGCTGCGTGTGTGCGTGGATATGGTGAACTCGTTATTTCCAGTGGTGATGCGCCCCACGTTGTTGCTTGTTTCTACGGTTCCGGGCATGACTTTGCTCATCGTCACCACGCCCTGGGGGATTTGCTCCAGGGCGGTGAGCAGGGCATCGACATCGTCGCTGTTGATGATGTGCCGCTGTGGCTCGGTGTCGGTGATGGTGCACTGCACATCGGGGTCGGACGTGCCATATTCGTTGTGCAGCCACTGGTTGAAGTGCTCCTCGCGGGCCTTGATGTGCTCTGCGCCGTCGGCCTCGACGCAAATCACGGCCGTGGCACTCGATGCTATCGACGCGTTGGCCTGACCCACTTCAAGGCTGGACAGGTTCACCACATCGTCATCACCGATGGCCGACAGCAGTGCCCACATCAGCGTAGTGGCACTGGCTCGGCCCTTGTTGATGTCCACACCCGAATGGCCGCCACGGCCACCGTCAATCGACAGGCGCAGCCAGCGCAGTTTGCCGCTGGGTGGAGCCACGTGAGTGAGTGGCAGGTGGTGGATTTGCAGGTAGGCACCGGCGGCTCCCGTGGTGATGGTGTCATAGTCTTCCGAATCCAGGTTGATTACCTTGCGGCCGCGCAGGAAATCGGGCGACAAGGCGGCGGCTCCGGTCATGCCATCTTCCTCGTTGGTGGTGGTGATAACCTCAAGGGGGCCGTGCACGGTGCTCTTGTCCTCCAGAATGGCCAGTGCCATCGACAGGCCGATGCCGTTGTCGGCTCCTAACGAGGTGCCATGGGCTTTCAGCCAACCATGGTCTTCGTATGCCTCGATGGGGTCGGACAGCGGGTCGAAAGTGCGGCCTGCCTCGGCCACACACACCATATCCATGTGGTTGAGAATCACTACTGGCGGGGCACTTTCGTGTCCCGGCGTGGCCGGCTTGCTGATGACAACGCAGTTTTGCGCGTCGCGCTCGTATTTCAGCCCAAGCCGCTCGGCCCATTGGCAAAGAAAGTCGGCCACACGCTCCTCATGGTGCGATGGGCGGGGAATTTGATTAAGTTGCTTGAAGATTTCTAAGTAGCGCATATCGTGAGATTTAAATAATCAACAAGTTGACAAAAGTAGGCGTGTTTTGTTCAGGGCTACAGATTTGTTCATCAGTCGAGAAGGTGTTTGAGCTGTTGGTAAGGTAGCAAGAAGAAGTCGCGGTCGTGCAGGTGTGGGTGCGGCACGGTGAGGGTGGGGGTGTTGATGTCCACGGGCTGGCCGTGGGGGTCGTCGATGGCCATGATGTCGATGTCCACAAGCCGGTCGGCGTAGGAGCCGTCGGCGTGGCGGTGCGCTGCACTGCCCAGGCGACGCTCGATGTCGTGCACACAGTCCAGCACCTCGTGTGGCGGCAGGTCGAGGTCGAGTGCCACTCCCACGTTCAGGAAACGGTTGGCCGAGTCGAAGCCCCACGGTTCGCTCTCCATTGGCTTGCTCACGCGGCACCGCGTGCCGAGCGCGCACAATGCCGCAATGGCTCGCCCCACGTTCTGGTGGCGGTCGCCCAGGTTGGTGCCGATGTTGAAATAGTATCTCATGAGGCAAACAGCTTCACGCCCTCGTGCGTGTGCAGGGTGCGTGGCACATCGATGAGCCGCTGGTTGCGGCTGCCCCTGAAGCGCAGCGACGTGTCGCGCTCGGCCAGCACAAACGGCGAGTCGACCAGCACATCGATATAGTGCATCACGGCCATGAGTTCGGGGCGGCTCACAATCTGCTCCCAAGTGTAGCCCGTGTAGCACCAGATATTCAGTTCCAGTTCGTTTTTCACGCGTCGCACCAGCTCCAGCAGGGCCAGCGGCTGTGCCAGTGGGTCGCCACCTGAGAGGGTGAGCGGGGCTTCGTTGTAGGCAATCTGGTGCAGTAGCGCGTCGATGCTCACCGTCGTGCCGGTGGCATCCCACGACTGCGGGTTGTGGCACCCCGGGCAGCGGTGCGGGCAGCCGGCCAGGTAAACCGAGGTGCGCAGCCCCGGACCGTCCACGCTGGTGCCCTCCACCACGCGAAGCACGCGCAAGTGGCTGGCCGTGGTGGGCTGATGGAGTGCAATGGGGTGCGGTAGGGCGTTCATCTGGGTGCTCGGTGGGCGCGATGGAATCGCGGCTTGCTTGCAAAAGGGAACTTTTTTACTTGTGCACCACGCGGTCGTGCAGCTCGGCGAGTTTGCCGCTGTTCCAGCGGTCGGTGGTGCCTACCAGGTAGCCGGTGATGCGTTGCAGGCGGTCGATGTGGTGGCTGTGGCACTGGGGGCACTCGGTGAGACCCTCGGTGGCATCTTCGTAGCCACAGTCCATGCAGCGGTTGCGATTGTGGTTCACCGAGCAGTAGCCCATGTTGTAACGGTCCATCAAGTCGACCACGGCGGCAATGGCCTCGGGGTTGTGGGTGGCGTCGCCGTCAATCTCCACATAGAAGATGTGTCCGCCGCGTGTGAGGTCGTGATAGGGTGCCTCCACCTCGGCCTTGTGCTTGGGGCTGCAATGGTAATAAACGGGCACGTGGTTGGAGTTGGTGTAGTACATCTTGTCGGTCACGCCAGGGATTTCGCCAAACTCCTTGCGGTCGCGTCGTGTGAACTTGCCGCTGAGTCCCTCGGCGGGTGTGGCGAGCACCGAGAAGTTGTGCTGGTATCGCTCGCTGAACTCCACCACACGGTCGCGCATGTGGGTGACGATGCGCACGCCCAGCTCCTGGCTGTGCGCGCTCTCGCCATGGTGCTTGCCTGTGAGAGCCACCAGGCACTCGGCCAGGCCGATGAAGCCAATGCCCAGTGTACCCTGGTTGATGACGCTCTCCACGGTGTCGGTGGCTGCGAGCCGCTCGCTGCCAGTCCACAGCTGCGACATCAGCAGCGGGAACTGCTTGGCCATGGCTGTTTTCTGGAACTCGTAGCGGTCGCACAGTTGGCGGGCGGTGACTTCGAGCAGATGGTCGAGCTTGCCGAAGAACGCCTCCATGCGCTCGGCCTCGGTGGGCAAATTCATGCACTCGATGGCCAGCTTCACGATGTTGATGGTCGAGAACGACAGGTTGCCGCGGCCAATGCTGGTTTTTTCGCCGAAACGGTTCTCAAACACGCGCGTGCGGCAGCCCATGGTGGCCACCTCGTGCTGGTAGCGCTTGGGGTCGTTGATGCGCCACAGCTCGTGGTGGTTGTAGGTGGCGTCGAGGTTGACGAAGTTGGGGAAGAAGCGCCGTGCGGTCACCTTGCAGGCGAGCTGGTACAGGTCGTGGTTGCGGTCGCCGGGCAGGTAGCTCACACCACGCTTTTTCTTCCAAATCTGGATGGGGAAGATGGCTGTTGCGCCGCCGCCCACGCCCTCCCAGGTGGAGTGCAGCAGCTCGCGGATGATGCAGCGCCCTTCGGCACTGGTGTCGGTGCCGTAGTTGATGGAGCTGAACACCACTTGGTTGCCGCCCCGGCTGTGGATGGTGTTCATGTTGTGGATAAACGCCTCCATGGCCTGGTGCACACGCTCGGCGGTGCGGTTGATGGCGTGCTGCAAGGCGCGTTCGCGGCCGGTGAGTCCGTCGAGCGGCCTGATGATATAGTCGTCGATCACGGCATCGTGCAGGTCGTCCACGTTCTCGCCGGTGGCCTGGCCGTAGTAGGTGAGTTCCTCCACCAGCGTGCGCCGCACAAATGGGGCCAGGTAGAAGTCAAAGGCGGGAATGGCCTGGCCGCCGTGCATCTCGTTCTGCGCCGTTTCCATCGAGATGCACGCCAGCACGCTGGCTGTTTCGATGCGCTTGGCCGGGCGCGACTCGCCGTGGTTGGCCGTGAAGCCGTTTTGCAAGATGCGGTCGAGCGGGTGCTGCACGCACGTGAGGCTCTTGGTGGGGTAGTAGTCCTTGTCGTGGATGTGCAGGTAGTTTCCGCGCACGGCCTCGCGGGCCTCCTCGCTGAGCAGGTAGTCGTCGACAAAGGGCTTGGTGGTCTCGCTGGCGAATTTCATCATCATGCCTGCCGGCGAGTCGGCGTTCATGTTGGCGTTCTCGCGGGTGATGTCGTTGTTCTTGGCGTTGATGATTTCGAGGAAGATGTCGCGTGTTTTGGCCTTACGTGCCACCGAGCGCTTGTGGCGGTAGCTGATGTAGCATCGCGCCACCTCCTTTCGGGCGCTTTTCATCAGCTCCACCTCCACCATGTCCTGGATTTCCTCCACGGTCATCTGCTCGCGCCCCCGGCTGCCGATGCGGTCGGCAATGCGCTGAATCAGGCTCTCGTCCTCGCCGGCCTCGGTGGCGAGCATGGCCTTGCGGATGGCGGCCTTGATTTTCTCTTCGTTGTAACCCACCACGCGCCCATCGCGCTTCACTACGGTCTGTATCATTGGCTGTTATGCTTAAACTTAATGATTTTGGTGATTTTTCGGAGTGCAAAGTAACGAATTTCTTGCCAAACAGCCAACGCTTTTTGCCCGAAAAGTTATCAACAAGTTTTCGTTTTGGAAAACTTTTTATTCGTGTGAATTTTTTTAAATACCTAAGTATCAATGCTATCCAAATATTTTTGGAAAACTTTGACAATCATCTTCGGCTTATTTGTTTTCTGATTTTGTTTTTATCCTTGACTTCCTTTTCGAGATGCCGTGCCTAAAAACGAGAAACGCGAATGACTCGTTGCAAAACGTGGATTGATTGGTTGCTGGTCGTTTGCGATGTGTCGCCCGGGTGTCGTCGATAAAGCTCGTTTGGCCCGCTAAGGGTTGCCTCGGCCTCAGCTGCAAGGTGGGTTAATTTTTGATAAATCGAAAAGCGCAAGGCGCAATAATGATTAATTTGCTGGCTGCAATTTTGCAATGCGGGCAGGAATTAGTAATTTTGCAATTTATGGCAACACACTTGTGCATCGACTGCGGCAACACACGCGTGAAGGCGGCCATCGTGGATGGCGGCCACATCGTGTCGCGAGCCGCTGGCACCGCCGATGACTGGCAGGCTGTGACTGCGCTGGCCACGGGCTGGCGTGTCGACGCCGCCCTGCTGGTGAGCACCACCGATGCCGATGCCGCCTTGGCTGACGCTGTGGCCGCCGTGCTGCCGTGTGAGCTGGAGCGGCTCACCGCCGCCCGGCCACTGCCGCTGCGCGTGGCCTACCGCACGCCGCACACGCTGGGCCCCGACCGCCTGGCCACTGCCGTGGGAGCCTGGGCCGAGTACCCTGGCTGCAACCTGCTGGTGGCGGATGCAGGCACCGCCATTACCATCGACCTGTTGCTGGCCGACGGCACACTGGCTGGCGGGAGCATCTCGCCGGGCGTGGCCATGCGCCTGCGTGCCATGCACGAGCACACCAGCCGGCTGCCGCTTGTCGAGGCCGGCGGCGAGGTGCCGCTGGTGGGCTACGACACCACCACCGCGCTGCGCTGCGGAGCCGTGCTGGGAGCTGCCGCCGAGATCGATGCCCAGACGGCACGGCTGAAATCCACCTTGGGACAACTCAAGCTGTTCGTCACCGGGGGCGATGCACAGCTGCTGCTGCCGCACCTGCTCACCCAGGGAGTGACACACGACCCCGACCTGCTCTTCAAGGGCGCAAATGTGATATTGGAGAACCGAGAACCACATTGCGAAATGGTGGCGTGTAACTCATAATGCTAAAAACGCTTGTTTATCCGATAACTTGTTTACTGGCAACTGACAGCTGATTATTGAAAACCAAGAGCCAACCCGTTGGCTGTGCCGCAACGGTGTTGCGGCCTTAAAAAGAGAAAGAATCTATAGAACACAAGAAATGAATAAGACCTTTATTAAGTGCAGCGTGTTGCTGTTGTTGTCGCTGGCGGCGACGAGGCCTACGTTGGGTCAGGTGGTCACCACCCCCTACTCGAAGCAGGGCTACGGCCTGCTGGGCGACAATGTCTCGGGCATCCAGCGCCAGATGGGAGGCGTGGGCTACGCCATGCAGAACGGGCGGGCCATCAACGTGATGAACCCCGCCTCCTACTCGCAGGTAGACTCGCTCACCTTCCTGTGGGACCTGGGTCTGGAGCTGAACAATGTGTGGTCGAGCGAGGGGAGCAAGAGCGGCCACAACTTCGGCGGCGGCCTGGACTACGTGACCGCGCAGTTCCGCATTGCCAACCGGCTGGGTGGCTCGTTCGGCCTGTTGCCTTATTCCAGCGTGGGGTACCAATTCTACGGCACCGAGGCGACCTATACCGAATCGCGCATTGGCAGTGGCGGCCTCACTCAGCTTTATCTCGGTGCCGGCTATGAGCCTGTCAAGGGCTTGAGCCTGGGAGCCAATGTGAGCTACTTGTTCGGCACCATCACCAACACCAACGCCATCTCGGCCAGCTCGGTCACCACCTACCAGCGTGTGATGGAGGTGCGCGACTGGAATCTGAACCTGGGTGTGCAATATGCGGCGCAGGTCACGCCGCGCGACCGCCTGGTGCTAGGCCTGGCCTGGACACCGCGCAAGTCGATGCACGGCCATGCCTGGGGCGTGGTGATGGATAGTCAGGACAGCGAGGCCGACACCCTGGGCTACACCTCGATGGGCGGCCACTACGAGCAGCCGCACACGCTGGGTGTGGGCGTGAGCTACAACCGCGACGGGCGATGGCTTGCCGAGGTGGACTTCACCTACCAGAACTGGAAAAATGCCAAATACCACCCCATCGAGGGCTTTGAGTCGGCCACCTGGGCGTTCGACAACCGCTGGCGAGCCGCCGCCGGACTGCAATTCTCGCCCAACCACCGCAGCTCCTACGTGGGGGCGATGGCGTTCCGCATGGGCGTGTTCTACAATCATGACTACATGAACATTGCCGGCAACAACGTGCGCGACTACGGCGCCGCTGTGGGTGTTGGTTTGCCTGTGCCCGCCGGCAAGACCACCGTGAACCTGGGCGTGGAGTGGCGCCACCGCACCTCGTCGCCCACGGTGATGATTCGCGAGAATTACCTGAATATCACGCTGGGCGTGAACTTCAACGAGCTGTGGTTCTGGAAGAACAAGATTCGCTGAGCCTGTTGCGCCGAGTGGTGCTGGTCGCTGTGGCGCTGGCGTTGCTGGCCGGGTGCAAGGACCCCGTGGCCAGCGTGACGCCGCACGCCACCGACCCCGAAAAGGTGCCCACAATGACCAGCAACGACGTTCAGACGGTGATTAGCGACGATGGGCGCACGCGCTACCGCATCACCACGCCACGATGGCTGATGTTTGAGCAGGCACGCGAGCCACACTGGGTGTTCCCCGACGGCGTGAAGGCCGAGGAACTCGACTCGGCCTACCAAACCGTTACCAGCATTGCCTGCGATTCGGCCTACTACGACGAGCACCGTCAGCTGTGGGACCTGCACGGACATGTGAGCATCACCAATGCCGATGGCGACGTGATTCTCACCAACCAGCTCTTCTGGAACCAGAACGACCACCGCCTGTACAGCGAGTCGTTTATCCACATCGAGAAGCAGGGGCGCGTGATCGAGGGCTACGGCTACGAGAGCAACGAGCGCTTCACCACCTACACCCTGCGCGAGGTCAAGGCCATCTTCCCCATCGACGAGAGCCGTTTTCCACGTGGCGACAACGGCGAGTGAAATTGTGATGAACCCAAAATGAATTTTATTTGTCTATACTCCTTTCCATAAACTTGTGTTGACTGCATTAACTTCTAAACGAATTTTATGTTGATACCATCATTGATAATCGTGTTGATTTCGCTGCTCCTGTCCGCGTTCTTCTCGGGGATGGAGATTGCGTTTGTGTCGAGCAGCAAGGTACGCGCCGAGATGGACATTGCACGGGGTGGGTTGGTGAACCGGATGCTCAACGTGTTCTACAGCAACCGCGAGATGTTCCTCTCCACGCTGCTCATTGGCAACAACATCGTGAACGTGGTCTACAGCATCGGCATGGCCATGCTCACACAGCCCTTGCTCGAAAAGTTTACGTCCAATGAGTTTGTCATCTTGCTTGTGCAGACGCTCATTGCCACGCTCATCATCTTGTTCACGGGCGAGTTCCTGCCCAAGGCGGTGTTCCGCATCAACCCCAACTACTCGCTGCGGTCGTTCTCGCTGCCGCTGTTCACGGTCTATTGCCTGCTGTACCCCATCTCGATGTTTACCGAGTGGCTGTCGGCCTCGCTGATGCGGCTGTGCGGCGTGCCGGTGGCCGCCGACCGCCACCCGGTGCTCACCGTCGAGGAGCTGGATGCCTACTTGCAGGACAACATCGACGCGCACGAGGACGAGCACCGCGAGGTGAAGCGCGAGGTGAAGCTCTTCGAGAACGCACTCGACTTTGGCGACACGCGGCTGCACGACTGCATGGTGCCGCGCAACGAGATGGTGGCTGTCGACATCACCGACACCACGCGCGACGACCTTGTGTGCCTGTTCACACAGTCGGGATTGTCGAAAATCGTGGTCTATCGCGAGGAAATCGACCACGTGATTGGCTTTATCCAGGTGAGCGAGTTGTTTGTGACCGATGTGGACTGGAAAACGCGCATCAAGCCAGTGCTGTTTGCCCCCGAGACGCAGTTGGCGCGCAAAATGATGACCAGCCTGCTCGAAAAGAAACGCTCGATGGCCATCGTGCTCGACGAGTTTGGCGGCACCAGCGGCATCGTCACCCTCGAGGACTTGGTGGAGGAAATCTTTGGCGAAATCGAGGATGAGCACGACCGCAACCAGCTCACCGCGCGCCAGGTCGACGACACCACCTACGAGCTGAGCGGCCGACTGGAGATTGAGGACATCAACGAACGCTTCCACCTCGACCTGCCCGAGAGCGAAGAGTACCAGACGCTTGCGGGCTACCTGCTGTTCAACCACGAGGCGCTGCCCGCCGAGGGCGAGACGGTGACCATCCACCGCTACGCGCTCACCGTGACCAAGAAATCGGCCGGACGAATCGAGCTTATCCGCCTCAAGCTGCTACCCGACACCGAGGAGCAGAATTGACCGGGGAGCTTACGCCGAAACGATAATCGAAACCACGTAACCACCAATTTCAAGTACATCATCATGAAGCGAATCATTTCACTCTTGCTGCTGCTTGCCGCCTTGTCGGCGCTCACGTCGTGCATCAACACAAGGTATATGACCTTTGACGACGATGAGTGGAGCAATGCCGACTGGGGCAGCGAGAACGCCCTGCTCAACGGCGAAATCGAAATCGACGACTACGAGCGGTAGCGCACTGCGCAATGTCAATGACGTGTTGTTTCTCGACATTGTCATGCAAGAGCAATCGGGGCAACGCCGATGCCGGGCAAACGTGACTGTATGGCCAAAATTGTAGAACCTGCCATGAGTTTTGTTTGTCGTTTTCTTGCCGTTGCGCTCAACTTGCAGTAATTTTGCAGCGTGAAATCAAAATGATGACGACAATGACCGAGAAATTTGACATGGTGGCTAAGACGTTCCAGGGTCTCGAGGGCGTATTGGCCGATGAACTGCGCAATCTGGGAGCCGACGATGTCGTTCAGGGAACACGCATGGTGGCGTTCACAGGCGACAAGGCGATGCTCTACAAGGCAAACTTTTGCTGCCGCACGGCACTGAGAATCCTCAAGCCATTCTTCAAGTTCCGCTCCCCCAATGCCGACGACCTCTATGAGCAGGTCAAGGGCTACGACTGGGATACCATCTTGAACGTGAACACCACCTTTGCCATCGATGTCACCACATTCGGCGACGAGTTTGTTCACTCCCGCTTTGTGACCTATCGTGTCAAAGATGCCATTGCCGACTTTTTCATGGAGCGCGAGGGCAAGCGCCCCAGCATTCGTGTCACTAACCCCGACATACTGCTCGATGTGCACATCAACGGCGACCAGGTCACGCTGTCGCTCGATTCCAGCGGCGAGCCGCTTTACAAGCGCGGCTGGCGTGTGGCACAAACGAAAGCTCCCATCAACGAGGTGCTGGCCGCCGGCATCATTCGCCTGAGCGGCTGGGACGGCGACACCGACCTTATCGACCCCATGTGCGGCTCTGGCACGTTCCTCGTGGAGGCCGCACTGATTGCCGCAAATATCAACCCCGGCATTTTCCGAAAGGAATATGCTTTCCAGCACTGGAAAGACTACGATGCTGACTTGTTCGCTGACATCTACAACGACGACAGCCAGGAGCGCGAGTTTACGCACAAAATCTATGGCTACGATGTTGCCCACCAAGCCATTGCCATTTCTCAAGCCAATGTCAAGAGTGCCGGAGTGACCAAGCTGGTGGAGTTGCAGCAGCGCGACATTGCCGACTGGGTCGAGGCTCCTGCCGGAGGCACACTGATAACGAACCCTCCCTACGGCGAGCGTCTGATTGTGGGCGACATGGAAACGCTTTACAACACGTTGGGCAATAAGTTCAAGAATGTGTTCAAGGGCTTTAACGTGTGGGTGATTGGCTACGAGCAGCAAAACTTCGACTGGATAGGCCTCCGGCCCTCGGTGCGCTACCCGCTACCCAACGGCGGCCTGGAGTGTGAGTTGAGGCAATATGTGATTTTCGAGGGTTCCTATAGCGAGATGCGAGCTCGTGGCGAGGATGTGCGCAACGACGAGTTCCGCTCGCGGGAGCGCGACCCGCAACGCCACAAGTTCAGCGAAATGCGTGCCGATGGCCGCGAGCAGCAAGCAACCGATGGCGAGCGTCGTCCGCCCCGTCGCTTCGACGACCGCGACGGCGAGCGTCGTCCGCCCCGCCGCTTCGACGACCGCGACGGCGAGCGTCGTCCGCCCCGTCGCTTCGACGACCGCGATGGCGAGCGTCGTCCGCCCCGTCGCTTCGACGACCGCGACGGCGAGCGTCGTCCGCCCCGGCGCTTCGATGACCGTGACGGCGAGCGTCGTCCACCCCGGCGTTTCGATGACCGCGACGGCGAGCATCGTCCGCCCCGCCGTTTCGATGACCGTGACGGCGAGCATCGTCCACCCCGGCGTTTCGATGACCGCGACGGCGAGCGTCGTCCGCCCCGCCGCGATGAGGAACGCACCAACGACACTCCACGCGTACCGCGTCGGCCGCGCTACGATGGTGGCCCGCGGCTCGGAGCCGACAAGGAAGTGCCCATTATTCACGGCCGACGCAAGAGCTGGAAACGCCGCGACCTCGACGACAACCAGCCTAATAACCCTTACCCCAATCCTAATCCCAAGCCTGAAGACGACAAGGATTAACTCCCTCTTGATATGGAGGCAGTAAACGTCAGTGAACTCGGCAACGCGGTTGCCGGCAAGCCCAACCAACAATGAACAAGCTCAACATTTTGCTTTTAGGTTCGGGCGGGCGCGAGTGTGCCTTGGCCTGGAAAATGGCTCAAAGCCCGCGTCTGAACCATCTCTTTATTGCTCCGGGCAACCCTGGCACGGCGGCCTACGGCACCAATCTGTCGGTCAATCCAATGGACTTTGAGGCGGTAGCCCGTGCCTCGGTTGACCACGACATCCACCTGGTGGTGGTGGGCAGCGAGGATCCTCTGGTGGCTGGCATAGCCGACTACTTCCACAGCACACCAGCCGTGCAACACGTCCTTGTGGTGGGGCCCTCGCGTGCCGCCGCCCAGCTTGAGGGCAGCAAGGCGTTCGCCAAGCAGTTCATGCTGCGCCACAATATCCCCACAGCACAGCACATCACCATCACGCAAGCCACACGCGACGAGGGGCTTAAATTCCTGGCTGCCCAGCATCCGCCTTATGTACTCAAAGCCAGTGGGCTGGCCGCCGGCAAGGGCGTGCTTATCGTCGACACCCTCGACGAGGCTCGCACGCAACTCCTCGATATGCTAAACGGCAAGTTTGGCAGTGCCGGCAACGAAGTGGTCATCGAGCAATTCCTCACCGGCGAGGAGTGCTCGGTGTTTGTCGTCACCGATGGTCGCGACTGGCGGCTGCTGCCAGTGGCAAAGGACTACAAGCGAGTGGGCGAGGGCAACACCGGATTGAACACTGGCGGCATGGGAAGCATCTCGCCGGTGCCGATGGCCGATGCGGAGTTTATGCGCAAGGTGCGCGACCGCATCATCCAGCCCACTATCGATGGTTTGCAGCAGGAGCAGCTGCCCTACTGCGGCTTCATCTTTTTCGGGCTGATGAACATGGGGGGCGCGCCTTATGTGATAGAATACAACGTGCGTTTGGGCGACCCCGAGACGCAGAGCGTGTTGCCTCGCTTGCGCACCGACCTGGTTTCCCTGCTCGAGGCCTCAGCCACAGGCCGCCTGGGCCAGATGGACGTGAGCGAAGACCCACGTGCTTCCGCCACCGTGATTGTCACCGCCGGGGGGTATCCCGAGGCATACCGCAAGGGCGACATCATCACCGGAACCGACCAAGTAGATGGCTCGCTGGTGTTCCAGGCCGGCACGCGCACCGAGGGGGGCACACTGCTCACCAACGGTGGCCGTGTACTCGCTGTCACCTCATTGGCCGCCACGCCGGCCGCCGCTCTCGCCATGACCTATGCCAATGTTGGCCGCATCCACTTTGATGGCTGTTACCACCGTCGCGACATCGGACAATGAACGACACGAAGATTATCGAGTTCCTGAACGGGCGCACCTTTGCCTGGCTGGCCTGTGCGCAATTGCTGGTTACGGCACTGTTTGTTGCGTGGAGCGGCCTGCTGCCATCGCCAGAAAGCAGCGGGGGCTTGCTCTTCAACATCGACGACACACTTGCCGCCAACTCGTGGCTCTCGGTGGCAGCCGGCGTGGCGGGTTCCATGGCAGCGGCATGGCTTATGCTTTTGCTCAACAAGTGGTTCACCTTTGTCAAGTCGCTCACCTTTGTGGGTGCAGCGGCGTTTTTCCTGCTCCAGCTGGCCACGCCGCTCATTACCAGCACGTTCAACACGGGCACGGTGATGCTACTCCTGCTTGTGGTGGGTGCGTTGGTACTCTTCGGGTGCTATCAGGACAAGCACGCCCAGAAACCCATCTTCTTGGTAATGTGCATCTTGGCTTTTGGTGTGATGGTGCGCTGGGCCGTGGTGGTGCTCATTCCGGCTTTCCTGCTCGGCTTTGCCTATATGCGGGCCATGAACTGGCGCGGCGTGATGTCTGCGCTTATCGGCTTGGTGACGCCGTTCTGGATTGTCCTTGGCTTGGGGCTGGCAGCCCCAGCCGATTTCAAGCTTCCGGAGTTGAACCCGTTTTGGAACACGCTCGACCTCTCGCAGGTGAGGCTGCTGGTGGCCTGGGTGGCCTTTATCGTGGTGCTCACCATCGTGCTCTCGGTGGTGAACCTGTTCACCATCTACAGCTACCGGTTGCAACTTCGTGTCTATAATGCTTTTTTCCTGATGGTTACTCTGTTTGCCGTTGCCGCGCTGTGCATCGACCACCGCAATCTCACGGCCTACCTGCCCGTGGTGAACTTGTGCCTATCGGTGCAAATTGCCCACGCCTTCACCATCAGCAAGTTTCCGAAGCGACATATATTCATCATTGCCCTGGTTTTAGCCTGCTTTAGTGCATCTCTCGCCAGCATGGCGATGTGATTGAAAGCCCCGAGAACTGAAAACCAAGAATCGAGAACCAACTCCCTCCAGCGGGAAACCCTACCTAAACAAAAGCAAGCCTCCTTTGGAGGGATTTTGGAGGCCGCACCATTGCCCACTATGAATATTCTTGCCGAGAGTCACATTCCCTGCCTGCGTGGGCTGCTTGAGCCGCACGCCTGTGTGGAATACCGCGATGTCATCACCGCCAGTGATGTGCGCGAGGCCGATGTGCTGCTTGTGCGCACACGCACGCACTGCGACGCCGCCCTGCTGCGTGGCAGCCGCGTGCGCTTTATCGGCACCGCCACCATCGGCACCGACCATATCGACCTCGACTACTGCCGCCAGCACGGCATCGAGGTGGTGAACGCCCCGGGCTGCAACGCCCCGGCGGTTGCCCAGTGGGTGCTGGCCGCCATCGGCCAGTGGATGGCCGCTCGCGGCATCGCGCGTCCCGACGCGCTCACGCTGGCTGTGGTGGGCGTGGGTCATGTGGGGAGCATTGTGGCTCGCTGGGCGCGGCAGTTGGGGTTCCGTGTGCTGGCGTGCGACCCGCCGCGGGCCGAGCGCGAGGGTGCCAACGGCTTTGCCACCATGGAGCAGGTGGCCGCCCAGGCCGACATCATCACGTTCCACACCCCACTCACGCGCAGTGGGCGCTGGCCCACCTGGCACCTGTGCGACACCGCGCTGCTGCACACGCTGCGGCACTGCCGCCTGCTGCTGAACGCCGCTCGCGGAGCCGTGTGCGACACCGAGGCACTGCTGCGCTGGCCGGGCGACCTGGCCATCGACTGCTGGGAAGGCGAGCCACACATCAGCCAACCGCTGCTGGAGCGGTCGTTCGTGGCCACGCCGCACATTGCCGGCTACTCGCTCCAGGGCAAACAGCGCGGCACAGCCATGGTGGTGGAAGCACTCGGCACACGCTTTGGCTGGGACTTGCAGCCCGTACAGGCCAGCACCCCGCTGCTGGGAGCCGACCACGTCACCCTGCCGGGCATCCTCGACACCTACAACCCCCTGGCCGACACCGCCACCTTGCGCCAGAACCCCGACCGCTTCGAACAACTGCGCAACACCTACCCCCTGCGCAACGAAGTGTGATATGGTCTTGCGAACAGACAACACAGCATGGAAATATGCAGCCACGATTTGAGTGAAAGCAACATATCCCCCTCTTGAACACCGCCAAAAAGCAGATAGTTTCTTTAGAAGAGTCGATAAAATGCAACAAATGATTATTATGCCAGAAGACAACAACACAAAGCGTGCCAGTGCTGGAAACCCAGTCGATTTCACCGAAGTGCTGGAGGTGGCTTCGCGTGCAGGACACATCTTGCTGGAGAATGGTGCCGAAATCTCGCGTGTGGAGGACATCATGAGCCGCATCGCGTCGCACTACGGTGTGGATTCGGGCAATTTCTTCGTCCTTTCCAACGGCATTTTCACCACCGGCCACCCCAACAAAGTGACCAAGTCGGGCGGGCAGACCTCGACCTATGCCAATGTGGAGTTCATACCCCTCAGAGCCATTCAGCTGTCGAAAGTGGTGGCTGTGAACCGATTGAGCTACGATATTGCCAACGACAAGACCAACCTGGCTGAAGCGCGCGAACGTTTGGAGCAAATCGCTGCTTCGGCACCAAAGCCCGCCTGGGAGCAAATCCTGGGTTCGGGAATCGGTGCGGCCGGCTTTTGCGCTGTGTTTGGCGGCGGCTGGGTCGATTGCGCGGTGGCGCTCGTCGTGGGGCTGTTGCTCTATGCCTTTGTGCTGGGTGTGAGCAGCCGTTATCTCTCCAAAATTGTGGGCGGCATTTGCAATGCCCTGCTGGCTACGCTGCTGTGCATCGCCTCGTGGCGCTTGGGCTTTGGCAACAGCCTGGCAAACATCATTATCGGAGCTATTATGCCGCTGATTCCAGGTGTGCCATTCGTCAACGGCGTGCGCGACCTTGCCAACTCGGACTACCTGGCCGGCTTCACCCGGCTAACCGATGCCATGCTGGGCTTTTTCTGCATTGCCGTGGGCGTGTCGCTCGTGTTTGTGTTCGATGGCTCGTTGCATGGCGGCATGGTAGCCCTCGGCATGACAGCTAACCCACAAACAGCCAGTCTGGCCTTGCAAGCCCTTGCCGCATTTGCCGGAACAGCGGCTTTTGCGTTGCTGTTTGGCATTGACCGTGAGCACTACGTGCCGGCCGGGGTGATTGGAGCTGTGGGGTGGGCACTTTATCTGTTTCTCGTGCGCTCAAGCGATGCCTCGCCCGTCACCGCCACGCTTGCTGCCTCCACGCTGGTGTGCCTGGTGTCGCGCATGGCGGCCATCCCGTTTCGCATTCCAGCACAAGGGTTTCTGCTTTGCGGCATCTTCCCGTTGGTGCCCGGCGCGGGCATCTTCTGGTTCACCTATTACCTGACCGACGCACAATTCGGCCTGTCGATGCAAAGTGGATGGATGGCAAGCAAAGTGGCCATCGCCATTGTTTTGGGCATTATCATTGCCATGGAACTGCCCCAACGCTTTTTCTCGCACAACCACCGCACGCACTGAACCTGGCCCGCAACCTGTTGCTCGGATGTGCCGGGAGCGCTATATCGGCTCTATCATTCAGTGTGGGAAGATGGTGTCGTAGATGCGCTGCGTGGCGCCAAGGTGGCTGGTGATGTAATCTCGGGCCGCCTCGCCGGTGTGTTGCAGGTGGTTCGGGTCCATGAGCAAACGGTCCATTTGCACCTTGAACTCATCGGCCGTCTGGATGCAGAACGCCCCTCCGCAGGAGAGCAGGTCGCGCGCCTCTTGAAATTTCTCGTGGCGTGGGCCGAAAAGCACGGGTATGCCGTAGACGGCAGCCTCGTTCACATTGTGGATGCCGGCTCCGAAACCGCCGCCCACGTAGGCTGCCTGACCATAGCGGTAGAGCGACGACAGCAGGCCGAAGCTGTCAATAACCAGGCAATGTGTGTGAGCCATGTGATCGGCGCGTGCCTGTGAGAAGAGCGCGGCGCGCCGCTCGATGCGGCTCATGATGGCAAGCAGGCGTTCGCGGTCGAACTCATGGGGCGCGATAATGAGCTTCATGCCCGGATGGGCGTTGAAGTAGGGAATGACAATATCCTCGTCGGGGAGCCAGCTGCTGCCCATCACCAGGGTGAAGGGCGAATTGGCCACAAAGCGGTCAAGTGTTGGGAACTGGCGGGCTTTCTCGCGCACGGTGGCAACTCGGTCGAAGCGCGTGTCGCCGGCCACCACTACGCGGTCGATGCCTATGCCGGCAAGCAACTGCCGCGACTGCTCGTTCTGGACGAACAGCGTGTCGAAGCAGCGCAGCATCTTGCGGAACATGCCACCCCAGGGGCGGAAGAACACCTGGCCGGGGCGGAAGATGCTCGAGATGATGTAGGTGGGCACCTGCCGGCGGCGCAGCTCCATGAGGTAGTTGCCCCAAAACTCATATTTCACAAACACGGCCATCGAGGGTTTCACCAAGTCGAGAAATCGCCTCACATTGCTGCGCAGGTCAAAGGGCAGGTAGCACACGGCATCCACCTGGTCGTAACCCTTGCGCACCTCATAGCCCGATGGCGAGAAGAACGTGAGCAGGATGCGGGCACCGGGCTGGCGTTGCTTAATCATCTCGATGAGCGGCCGGCCTTGCTCAAACTCGCCCAACGATGAGGCGTGAATCCAGATGTAGCCTCCGGCGGGGTCGAGCCGCTCGCGCAGCAGGGGAAACGTCCGTGCCTGCCCTTGCAGCAGCAGGCGAGCCTTTCGGCTTTTCAGCGATACCACGCGGGCGGCAGTTTTGTAGGCCAGTATGCCTGTGTTATAGAGGATGTCCATCATTGGCAGTTAGTTGTTGAAATGGTAACGACAGCTGAGTTGTTGCCAAAACCCGGTGATGCGGTCGGTGGCATGAAACGTGAGGCCGACACTCACGTCAACGTGGCTGTTGTTCACAAGGTGCGCCCGCACATCGGTGCGGCTGTAGAACTTGCTGCAATAGTACGGGTCGCCCAGGTTCAGTTCGGGGCCGAACTGTGAATAGAGGGGGAAGAGGTTCTTTCCGGCCGAGAGCGTCTCGTGCACTTCGAGCCAGCGCCAGTGCGCCTGGGCCTGTGCCACGAAAGCTGCCGGAGTGTGCCACCCGTCCTGGGCACGCCAGCGTTGCAGCTGCACGATGGCTCCAGTTTCGATGTTGAGTGCCACGTTGCCTGGGCTCAAGCGCAGGGCGAGCATCGGGTTGATGGTGCCATCGTCAATCACGCCCTCGCCCTCTGGGGCGTCTTTGCGCTTGGCCAGGTGGTTATAATAGATGTGTCCTTTTGCCCACAGCGGTCCGGCCAGGGGCATGGCACCGCTCACCAGCACATTGAAAGCCTCGCGCCGGGTGGTGGTCTGCATTTGCCGCCAGTCGAGCACAGCCTGCACCCACCCACGGCCGTGGTGGCTGTAGTGGAGCAAGGCACCACGCACGTTGGGTGTGCAATAGTCGAGCGAGTCGCTCCACAGGTAGCGCGGCGCGCGCTCATGCATCAGCGAGCGCGGAAACCACCCTAACGCAGCCGTAAGCCCGGCCGTGTCGCGGTACTGGTAATAGAGCGTAGGCAGCACCTTGTAGCCCGTCAGGCCGTCGTTGAGCGGCTGGTACCACGCCGCACCGCCCACCACACGGTTGCGCCCACCATCGAGGGTCAAGCCCACTTCTGGAGCCAGGCGCGTGAAGATTAACGTTTGGTCGGGGCGCAGCGCATCGCCGCCCTCACGGTTCTCAACCGTGGACACGAAATCCACGCCCCACAGCACCTTCTGCGCGCTCGCCTGCGTCAACCAGCAGCAAGCCACAAGCCACATGCTAATGAGCCCAATCTTCATCGTGGGTATGCTTGTTCCAAGTTAGTCTGTGTTCTTTCGAGCAACTTGCGAGCACGCTCGTGTCCCTGCGCGGCAGCCTTCTCCAGATAGTACCGGGCCACAACCCAGTCCATGGGCACGCCATGCCCGTTGTGATAGCAAAAGCCCATGATGTATTGAGCCTCGCTGTCGCCGTTGTTGGCGCGGGCAATGACGTCATCGGTTATGTCCATGTCGTTGTCCAGCTTGAAATTCAAGGGCAACACATAGAACACTTTGACCGGTTTGTTGCCCATCATGCCGGGCTTGAAACCGCTGAGAAGCTTGCACACCCTCACGGCTTCGTCGTCGAGCAATGGGTGCACCGAGCGCAACACCTCCACCTGCTCCACATCGCCGGTTGTGGTGATGATAAATCTCACAACCACCCTTCCCTCGATGCATTCGTATCGGGCCTCCTCGGGATAAACGAGATTGCCGGCGATGAATCGCATCAGCTCGGCCAGACCACCGGGATACTCCGGAGCCTGTTCGGGTGACTCGTAGACCGTTTCGTTGCCAGCAGCACCCGGCGTTGCTTCACTGGCGAGAACCGGAACCACGGCTTGCAACACTAAAGCACACAAGGTGGCCAAGACACACTTTCTCATGACTATATACGGCTTTGCCGTGTTTAATGTTTAACGCTTAACAAAAAAAGGACAGCACTCCAACCACTACTCACTAACCACTATTCTTTCGATTCCCCGCTCGATGCGGGCGATAGTCTCCTGCTTGCCGAGCAATGCGGTGATGTCGAACATGTGCGGTCCGCGGCACTCGCCCACCACGGTGAGGCGGAAGGCGTTCATCACGTTGCCCAGGTGGTAGTCGTGTTCCTTGATCCACGCCAGCACAATCTCCTCGCTATTCTTGCTGGTGAAATCATCAATGCCGCGCAGCACCTCGATGAGGTCGCGCAGGATGCCGGGTGTCTCGGGTTTCCACCGCTTGCGAATGTCCTTCTCGGCATACTCCACCGGGGCACGGAAGAAGAAGTCGGCCTGCTTCCACAACTCGGCCACAAAGTCCACACGGCTCTTCACCATTCCCACGGCGTGGGCAATGTAGTTGTCGCTGAACGCGCTGGCATCCACATGCTGGGCGAGCAAGGGCTTGAACACGCGGCACAGCTCGTCGTCGGGCATCGTCATCAAGTATTCGTGGTTGAACCACTTGCCTTTCTCAAAGTCGAACTTTGCCCCTTTCTTCGAGCAGTGGTCAAAAGAGAACTCCTGGATCAACTCGTCGATGGTGAAGAGCTCGCGGTCGTTGCCCGGGTTCCAGCCCAGCAGGGCGAGGAAATTGATGACTGCCTGCGGCAGGTAGCCGCGCTCGCGGTAGCCGCTCGACACCTCGCCGCTCTTGGGGTCGTGCCATTCGAGTGGGAACACGGGAAATCCCAGGCGGTCGCCGTCGCGCTTGCTGAGCTTGCCCTTGCCGTCGGGCTTGAGCAGCAGCGGCAGGTGCACAAACTGCGGCATGGTGTCGCTCCAGCCAAAGGCTTGGTAGAGCAGCACATGCAGTGGTGCGCTGGGCAGCCACTCCTCGCCGCGAATCACGTGCGACACCTCCATCAGGTGGTCGTCGACGATGTTGGCCAGGTGGTAGGTGGGCAGGTCATCGGCGCTTTTGTAGAGCACCTTGTCGTCGAGCACATTGCTGCTCACGGTCACGCGGCCGCGAATCAGGTCATCAACCACTACCTGCTGGTCGGGGTTGATTTTGAATCTCACCACGTGCTTGGTGCCCGCGTCGAGCAATGCCTGCACCTCGTGGGCGGGCATGGTGAGCGAGTTGCGCATCTGGCCGCGTGTTGAGGCATCGTACTGGAAATTGGCAATCTCCTTGCGCTTGGCTTCCAGCTCCTCGGGGGTGTCGAAGGCAATATAGGCATGGCCGGTGTCGAGCAGCTGGCGCACATAACGGCGGTAGATGTCGCGGCGCTCGCTCTGCTTGTAGGGGCCAAAGTCGCCACCCTCGCGAACGCCCTCGTCGATGCCGATACCCAGCCACTGCAGGGCTTCGTTGATGTACGCCTCGGCACCAGGCACCAGGCGTGTGGAGTCGGTGTCCTCGATGCGCAGAATCATCGTGCCGCCATTTTGGCGCGCAAACAAGTAATTAAACAGCGCGGTGCGCACCCCGCCAATGTGCAGCGGACCCGTGGGCGACGGTGCGAAGCGCACTCTCACTTTTCTTTCCATATATTTACTGTCGGTTTGTTTTAACCTGCAAAGTTACTAATTCCAGCCCAATCTGCCGTAATTCTCCTGGCATTTTCAATGCCAACGGCGCGTTTTTTGCGTTTTTTGCGCTCGTGCGCCCATGTATGCGGCAAGATGACGCTTTGCCTGGCAGAGGTAAAGCGCCACCTTGCCGCTTGCTTTTCTCACACCATGGGGAACAGTCCGAAGAGCTGGGCATCGATTTTATCGGTGACCTGCACAAAGTCTTCGGGTCGCTCGCCAAACTTGCAGTTGTCGCCGTCAATAACCAGCAGCGCCCCCTGGTAGCCTGCAATCCACTGCTCGTAACGTCGCTCCAAACCCTGCAGGTAGTCGAGACGCATGGTTTGCTCATACTCTCGGCCGCGTTTTTGGATTTGCGCCACCAGCGTAGGGATGCTCGACCGGATGTAAATCATCAAGTCGGGCAAGCGCACGAGCGACATCATCAGCTCAAAGAGGTCGGCGTAGTTGGCGAAGTCACGGTCGCTCATCATGCCCTGGTCATGAAGGTTGGGGGCAAAGATGCACGCGTCCTCAAAGATGGTGCGGTCCTGGATGATGATTTCCTGGCTTTTGGAGATTTCCACCACCTCTTTGAACCGCTTGTTGAGGAAGTAAATCTGCAAGTTGAACGACCAGCGCTTCATGTCGGCGTAGAAGTCGGCCAGATAGGGGTTGTCGCTCACTGATTCATACCTGGGCTGCCAGCCGTAACGCTCGGCCAGCATCCGCGTGAGGGTGGTCTTGCCACACCCAATGTTTCCTGCTACTGCGATATGCATAGTGTTTAGTGTTTGTTTTTTTGACCGCTCGCCGGGAGCGTTTCTCGGTTTTGGACTCTTGGTTCTTGCTTATTCAGGGAACAGTCCGTAGAGGAGGCGGTCGATTCGGTTGGTAATCTGTGCGAAGTCTTCGGGGCGGTGCTCGAAGTCGAGTGCGTCCTTGTCAACAATCATCGTGCGACCCTTGTATTGGTTGGTGATGAAGTCCTCGTAGCGCCGGTTGAGGTTCTCGAGATATTCGAGCTGGATTGTCTGCTCGTAATCGCGTCCGCGCTGCTGTATGTTTCCCACCAAGTGGGCAACCGATGCCCGCAGGTAAATCATCAAGTCGGGCATGCGCACCACGGTGAGCATTTGCTCAAACAGCTCCATATAGGTGTTGTAGTCCCGGTCGGTGAGGTGACCCATCGCCTTGTTGTTTGCCATAAACACATACACACCCTCAAAGATGGAACGGTCCTGAATGATGGTACCCTGGCTTTGTCCGATGGCAATCAGGTCGCGGAAGCGCTCCTTGAGGAAATACACCTCCAGATTGAACGACCAGCGGTGAATGTCGCGGTAGTAATCCTCAAGATAGGGGTTGTTGTCCACAGCCTCAAATTGTGGTGTCCAGCCGTAGTGGCGGGCAAGCAAGCGTGTAAGCGTCGACTTGCCGCTGCCTATGTTCCCTGCTATAACGATATGCATGCTATTTCAGATGTTTGGCCGCTTGCTGCCCTCTGGTGCAGCATCGGCTATTGGGGCTTGCCCCGCGGTTAAGCTCAGTGAGTGGCAAAATTACTAATTCCTGCTGGATTATGCAAATATCAGCTGTAAAAGGTGGGTTATTTCGGCTCACACAAAGAGCTGCTTGAGCACCTCGGGCGAGCGCAATGTGCCCAGCGTGCTGTTGTGCAGCCGGTAGTAGGCGAGGATGGTGTCGAGCACCTGGTTGCGCTGTTCGCGGTTGAAACGGAAAGCGTGCAGGTTGTCGTAGGTCATGCGCGAGAGCAGCTTGATGACGGCGGCCTCCTCGGGGCGCATCATGTGCAACGAGCCTCCGGGGTGCGGCATGAACGTGCCGCCGTCCATGTCAAACCAGTAGCCAGGGCGGTAGGTGCCTATGTCGGGCTGGATGCCCAAGTGCGCCCCCAGGCCGTAGAGGAAACAGATGTGAAAATTGGCCACACCACGCCCGAGGCTCTCCAGCGTGGTGACGCTCTGCAGCAGGAAGCTCAACAGTGCCGTGTTGCGCTCTTGCTCCTGTATGCAATGGGTGAGCACCTCGCTCATGAACATCGCCACGGCACTCTTGGCCGGGTTGCAGCGCGTGTGGGTGAGCAACACTATGGGGCGCAGGTCGCGCACGGTGGCCAGCTCGTGGCCGGGAAGCACACGTGCCTCCAGCTCCACCAGCGACAGAGGCATGAGCAGTGCGTTGCGCTGACGGGCGCCACGAGAGCCGCCTGCCGGCACGGCAAACGCCATACGGCCACAGCCATCGGTGAAGATGTGCACGATATTGTGACGGTCGCTGTATTTCACGGTGGACAGCACCACGCCTGTGAGCTTCTCGTACATGACTTTGCAAGACAGGTTCAGAGTGCAAAATTACGAAACTCCGTCCGTTTTGCCTCGCTTTTCTACCTAAAAATATGGAAATCGGCATTTTTCAAGCCCGCAAATTTTGCCATGTCGAAAATACTGACTACTTTTGCAGTCGCTTTTTTGCGAACTTTGATATGGGGCCCATTCGTCTATCGGTTAGGACGCAAGATTTTCATTCTTGAAAGAGCAGTTCGATTCTGCTATGGGCTACTGGAATTAACAATATATTATTATCTAAAAACAAGGAGTTTTTTGTAATTATGGCAAACCATAAGTCTGCACTCAAGAGAATCCGTCAGTCGCGGGCCCGCAACCTGCGCAATCGTTACTATGCCAAAACAATGCGCAATGCTGTGCGCAAGGTTCGCAAGATGACCGACAAGGCCGAGGCCGCCGAAGCCTTCAAGAAAGTGTCGTCGATGCTCGACAAGCTGGGACGCAAGCACATCATCAGCAAGAACAAGGCCGGCAACCTGAAGTCGAAGCTGGCGCTGTACATCAACAAACTCGAGGGTTAACGCCCTGCAACACCGCCGGCACATTCACGGCAGGCTGTCAGAATAATTTGTTCTCATAATACCCGCCATCTTGGGCCCGAAAGGTGTGAGATGGCATTTGGGCCCATTCGTCTATCGGTTAGGACGCAAGATTTTCATTCTTGAAAGAGCAGTTCGATTCTGCTATGGGCTACAAAGGGCTGTTCCGCGCAACGATGCTGTGGGACAGTTCTTTTCTTTGGCGATATATAGCCCCTTCAAGATCACAAACAAATGCCCTTAATTTTCGCCAGCTCAATAATTCGTTGTATATTTGCGGCAGGATAATATACCCATCGCAGCCATGATCATAGCCAATCCAATCTACGACACCGTGTTCAAGTACCTGATGGAGGACGAGCGGCATCGCCCGCACCATCTTGTCGGCCCTGCTCAAGCAGAACGTGGTGGGCGTGAAAGTGCGCCCTCATGAGTACGTTGACGACCAGCGCGACACGCTCTCGGTATTCCGCATCGACTTCGGCGCCACCGTTCGCGATGCCAACGGCCGTGAGAGCGTGATACTGATTGAGTTGCAGAAGACGTGGTTCGAGACCGAGACGCTTCGATTTCGTCAGTACTTGGGCGTGCAGTACTCCAGTCCCAAGAATGTGGATTCCAAGGGCTATGCTCCGCCCTTGGTGGCAGTTTACCTTTTGGGCCACAAGGTTGGGGACATCGAGGAGCCTGTTCTGTACGTGAGCCACCAGTCGTGTGACTACAACGGTGCCCCGGTCACCAAGGGGCTTCCCAACGCGTTCATCGACAGCCTGACGCACGACAGCATCATCGTTCAGATTCCTCGCCTGCGCGGGCAGATCAACAACCGTCTGGACATGGTGCTGAGCATCTTCGACCAGTCGCGTGTGAATGTTGACGACCAGCACGCGCTTCGCATCGACGGCAACCTCTACGGCGGCGACGCCGAGATGGGCCACATCCTTCACCGGCTCACGCTTGCCGCGGCCGATGTCGAAATCCGCCGGCGTATGAGCGTGGAGGACGAGTACTTTTCGGCGATTGAGAGGCGTGACACCGAAATCTGCATCAAGGACAAGCAGCTTGCCGAGCAGAAAGTGCAGCTTGATGAGCAGGAAGTGCAGCTTGCTGAACAGAAGACGCAGCTTGATGAGCAGAAAGTGCAGCTTGACGAGCAGAAGACGCAGCTTCGCGCAAGTGTGAATCTGCTGAAAAGCTTGGGACAGTCGCCCGAGGAAATTGCTTCCAGTCTGCACATGGACTTGGAAACCATCAACCAGTTCTTGTCCATGTGATATAAAAACTCAACTTGGAGCCATAACCTCTTCACCAAGTGTCTACCGATAGGCGTGCACTATCAAATCTGACGACAGAGATAGGCCACCACAGCGTGCCAATCGGGAAATGTTTCAGAGCCAAACGCTATCCACTCACCGGCAAACTCGCTGGTGCCATTTTTGCCACGGTCATCGATCAAGTAGTCGCCCATACACAAGTCCTTGCGATGGGTGATAATCATTCGCTTGTGAAACACATCATCAAGATAGCGCGTCACCCATCTCACCTTGTCGGCCCACGCTGATGGGTTCTTCCATGGGGCTGTGGACAAGATGAACAGATCGAATTGCTTCTGCAACTCGTGAACAGCCTCTATTGCTCCCAGCATGGGTTTCATCAATCCGAAAAGCCCCGGGATTTCATCGAGCCTGCCCGCATATTCACGCTTGAGGTCCTCGCTCACTTGCACCAGTCCAGACTCAAAGTCAACCAGTACATTATCCATGTCGACAAACACACGCTTCTTCGCTTCCGACTGCTTGTTAGGTTTGTCGTTCCGCTGTATGACCGCCACGAAATCCTGGGGCAGGACGACGTGTTTCATAGCGATTGCCCGCTTGAACAAAGGTGCTATTTCCTCGGAGGTAAAACCAGCAATGCCACACCCTATGCGGGTCACAAGAAACTTGCATTCGCTGTGGCTAAACGCGAAGTCGATGAACTCATCCACATAGGGCTTGATGGTTTCCACGCCGCCCTGCATGGTGGGAATGGCATAGCACTGACCTTGCAGACCCACGCCCTGCCCCCATATCGCACCGAAACGGTCAATAGCCTGCCGAGCGGCTCCACCCACGTGCAATCCGGCAAGATTGCTGCCAAAGACAAAAATCTCATTCGGCCTCAGCTCTTCAATCCTTTCCGGTGTGTATTCTCTATCGTACATATAACACTTGATGGTTTTGGGGTTTCTCACTTGCAAAAGTAATCATTCTTTTTCACACGACAACAGAACTATTACCCGAAATCTCATTTTTTTTCAGTAATCATTATGCCGCACATCTCAAATATCATTAGTGCGACGCGAGTATGGGCCACCGGAGCGGCTAAGTCGTTCATTACTTTGCTCATTAACCGCGTTTGAGAATCGATAATTCAGAATCGCATTTCGCTCGTTCGAATCCCACAAGACGACTCACATCGGCTTTTCGGCCTCCTGGTCGGCGGCTTGGTGGAGTGGAGTGAAGAAGTTGTGGTGGAGGATGGTGCTGATGCGCAGGAGCAGGTGAGTGTCGATGCTGCATTTGGCGAAGATGCGGTACACGGCCTTGCGGTCGCAACCGAGTTTGGCGGCGAGCCAGGACACCGGGCGCTCCTGACGCTCGAGCTCATGCTTGATGGCCTGTCCGATGTTGAGCATAAACAACTCATCGTGCCTCCGGCCTCACGGAGCAATCACCATTATTCGAGTGAACAAATAAGCGTGAGGCAATTCACTTGTCTACCAACCAGAGGCATCGCCAAACACCCAGCAAAAGATAGACAGTCATCCCCCCACGCAATGCCATATAACTGCCACCCCGCCTACGGGGGGATGATTGTATAGGCACGCATGAGCGTTTTGTGACTGCTCGCTTCCCTTTTGCTTTGAAATTGGCGATTTCCTGGTTGGGAATCAAGCAAAAACGCTTAATTGCTACAAAAACTACCGTTATGCGGCGCACCGCACCGTTTAACGGTACTGCAAAGGTAGTGCAAATCGAGCGCAATGGCAAGAAATCGGCAAACAAAATGCAATTTTGATTTGCCGAGGGCTTGACATTGCCGAGATGCCGCCTACCTTCGGCTCAGCCAACGGTAGTGCAAATCGAGCGCAATGGCAAGAATGCCGCCAACTTTTGCTGCAGCCGACGGCATGAATTAATGGTTGGGTTCTATAGGTGGGGGCAAAAAGAAGGTGTGCTAAACTTTCACAAGCACGCAGCACACCAGAATTTTTATTGTAATAAAGAAAAGTATTCCTTTGCGATGAGCCTAAAACCTCATCGTTTTATTCCCCAGCCAATGGCTGCTCGGCCATTGTGCTGTCAAACCTCAAAAGAGACCAAACACTCTTCTCTTTTGAGCCTGGGGTTGTGGGTTGGGATGGTTTTTGTATCCCTCCTTAAGCGATTCTGTGTCAACAGGACGGAAATTTGTGTAGGTTGCAGGATACCCCGACACGGTGACCTCCGAAATCTTTGTCGTGAAAAGCCCACGGTATTTCTTCACGGTTGTTTGCAGCTCGACCAGGATATCGCCACCGCCGTTTTGCTTTAGCGCTTCACGTATTGCGGTGTTGATCACGTTGTCTTCGCCACCCCGGCGGACATCGCTTGTCGGGTGGTATACATAGGTGATTTTTCGTGGCGAGACTTCAAGGTCGGCAAGTGTGGCGGAAATCGTTGCGGAACTGAAATCCTGCGTTGTTGCGGTGTTCTTCGTTGTGGTGCACGAGCTCATGCCAAGCATGACAATCGCAGTCAGCGTTAATAGTACTTTTTTTATCATAATAATTGAATTTGCTGCAGGATTTTATTATTGTGAAGAAATGTTGATGCCAATCCTGCGTTAAAGCATCTCGTTTCTGTGTTGACGGTTACTTTTTGTCTTGCGAAAAAATATGCTGCAAAATTACTGCTAATAATCAACCTGAGGCCTCAAAGTGCGTGGCACTAATGCCTCGATAATGTGGCAGTTTTGCCACATGCGACAATAAGCAGTATCGCAAGCCGGCCGTCTGAATTGTTTTCCTGTGGCGGGCGCACACGATGGTTACTATGTTACTCAGCAGCCGGAGCGCCCGGACTGCTGTGGCCTATGCCTGCCGGCATGGTTATGGTCGCTGTGGTTGCCCGTCGCCTGCCGCGTCCGGGCAGCGATTTCGTGGCGCAAGATGCCGCACATCTCAAATATCTTTAGTAACTTTGCCGCAAAATATGATGTCAAAAATGGCAAACCTGAAATCACTGGCCAAGGACACGGCTATCTATGGGCTGAGCAGCATCGTGGGACGGTTCCTGAACTACCTGCTTGTGCCGCTGTACACGGCGAAGATGTCGGCTGCATCGGGCGACTACGGCATCGTGACCAACGTGTATGCCTACACGGCGCTGCTGCTGGCCATCCTCACCTACGGCATGGAAACCACTTTTTTCCGTTTCGCCAACAAGAGCGAGGAGAACCCGCGCCGCGTCTATTCCACCACGTTGATTACCGTGGGATTCACGTCGCTGCTGTTTGTGGTGCTGGTGTGGCTCAACATCGGGTGGATTGCCCCTGCGATGGGATTGGCCTACACCGCACACCCCGACTATATCATTGTGATGGCGGCGGTGGTGGCGCTTGATGCCTTCCAGGCCATCATCTTCGCCTACCTGCGCTACAAGAAGCGCGCCGTGAAATTTGCCGCGCTTAAGCTGCTGTTCATCTTTGCCAACATCGCCCTCAACCTGCTCTACTTTGTGGCGTTCCCCGCGCTCTACAAAACACGCCCCGATTTGGTGGGCGTCCTCTACAACCCCGCGGTGGGGGTGGGCTATGTGTTTTATCTGAACCTGGCTTGCACGCTGCTGGTGATGGGGTGCATGTGGGTTGAGCTGCGCGAGGCTTCCTGGCAGTGGAACCGCGCCTTGCTGGGGCGCATGTTCAATTACAGTTGGCCCATTCTCATCTTGAGTGTCGCCGGCGTGATCAACCAGTCGGCCTCGCAAATCATCTTCCCAAAGGTGTACCCTGGCGATGCTGTGGAAACGGCGTCGCAGCTGGGCATCTACGGCGCGGCCATCAAGATTGCCATGATTATGGCCCTGATTACGCAGGCGTTCCGTTACGCCTACGAGCCGTTTGTGTTCGGCGGCAACCGCAACAAGGACGATGAGCAGGAGAGCAAGCGCACGCAGGCTCTGGCAATGAAATACTTTGTGGTGTTCACCCTGATTGCCTATCTGGCCGTGCTGGCGGGCATCGACGTGCTCAAGCACATCATTGCGCCCGACTACTGGGAGGGCCTGCGCGTGGTGCCCATTGTCATGGCCGCCGAAATCATGATGGGCATCTATTTCAACCTGTCGTTTTGGTACAAGCTCACCGACCGCACGCTGTGGGGGGCGTTGTTCTCTTTTCTGGGTTGCCTGGTGCTGGTGCTGGTGAATGTGGTGTTTGTGCCACAATACGGCTACATGGCGTGCGCCTGGGCTGGCGTGGCGGCCTACGCCACGTGCATGCTGCTGAGTTATTTCACGGGTCAGCACTACTATCCCATGCCCTATCCGCTGCGCGACATCGCGCTCTATGTGTCGGTGACAGCGGTGCTGAGTGCAGCGGCACTGTGGGTTGACACCGGCAATGTTTGGCTCAACCTGGCGTTGCGCACGGTGCTGCTGCTGGCGCTGGTGGCATTGGTTGTCCGCCGCGAGGGACTCACATCTATGTTTGCACGCGTGCCTGTGGTGGGGCGCTGGTTCAGATAACCACGAATCCCGCCGCGTTCACGCCGGGCAGCGAGCATTTCAGCCGGCCGTTGAACCACACATGGCTGGCGACATTGTTGCTCCCCGCCTCATGCTCCACGGTGAGAACGTAGCAGTCCTGGCTGTAGAACTGGATTTTGATTGCCTCCGAGCTTGTCGAGGCGGCGTCGCCGGCAACATAATTCCTTGATTGGCCCTCGACCCACACGGTGGCTCGGTTCAGCCCGCTGGCCGTGACACGCTTGCCCAGCGAATAGACCTTGCCGCCCTGCTCAGCCACATCATACACCACTCCCGTCTGGTAGCCCTCGCCAATCGGCAGGGTGTACAGCTCGCCGTCGATCCACACGGTGGGAGCGTTGTCGGTGTGGCCACCCACCAGGGTGTGCGAGCCAATGGCAAAGACACAATAGCCCTCGGCACGCAGTGCGTCGGGAGCAGCGGGCAGCAGCTGGCGCTCGCCATCGGTCCACAGTGCAGCCACGCTCGTGCCATCGGCGGAGCGACTGCCCGCCACAAAGGTGTGGCTGTCGGTTGCCGTGATGTCCATGCCATGGTCATTGCCGTCGCTCGACAGCCGGCTGAGCAGGCTGTTTTTGTACACATACACACCGTCTGTTTGGTTGATAAGCAGGTAGATGTCGTCGTGGTGCTTGCAAATGCCAAATGTGCCCCGATACCCCAATGGCTTTTCAGCCACCCAGTTCCAGACTCCGTTTTTCCAGTAGCCCACCGCATTGCCCACCTCGGTGCTGCCAGTCACATAGTAGTCGTTGGCAAACGGAATGATGTAGTCGGTGGCTGCGGCAGGGTTGCCAATGGTGGCCGTCACTTGCCCGTCGGTGTCATACACATTTCCGCGGCGGTCCATCACCAGGATGGTGCGTTCGGCTTCGGGTTTCACCTGTATGGGCTGGCCATTGACGGGCTCGTCGCCCCCGCACCCGGTCAGTGCGAGAGCCGCAGCCATCACCAGCATGGTCAAAACTATGCTTTGCTTATTCATCGCTAACTATTGTTTTATGGTAATCAAAACTACCCGCGCAATGCGGAATCATGCTTTGTGCGTCAATCATAGCGTGCCCTGCTCGATGCGCACGCAAATGCGCTCGATGAGCGCGTCCTCCTTGTTCTTGTTCGGGTGGAAACCCTGCTTGAGGCTCACGCCGAAGAAGCGTCCGAACGTCTGCCAGAACCCGGCGCGGAACGTGCCCAGGAATGCCTTCACGATGTTGAAGCTGCTCTGGTTGGTTTCACGGTTGATGAGCTTGATGAGCATCTTGCCCTGGTTCTTGGTCATCTTTTTCATCACCGGCTTGTATTCCTTGAATATCTCTTTCTCGAATTGCTCCAGATAGGCCTGTTTCTGTTTCTCGTTTTGGTAGGTGTCGATGTACTCATAGGTTTCGAGCAGCGTGGAGCAGATGAGCTTGGCGTAGGGCAGCGTGCGCTTGATGTCGCGCACGGTCTTCCAGTAGAACTCCTCCTCGGCCTTGTTGCGGAATCGCTCCTTGGGGTAGATGGTGATGGTGTTCATGACCAGCATCATAAGGGTGTCGCCGCTGGCCGCCTCCACAAAGTGGTAATAGCCCGCGTACACCTTTTGGAGTGGCGATGGCAGCTCAAGCTGGTCGATGGCCACCTGAGCGCTTGCTTGCAGGGCGAACAACGACACAACCATAGTGGTTAGCAGGCAGATAATGCGTTTCATGATTACTACAGCAACAAATTTCGTGCAAAGGTATATAAAAGAAACGGAATGGTGAAAAAAAAATTGCAGTAGGGGGCGATAATTTGAAAAATCTTTTTGTCGCATTATGATGGGAATCTAAACATGTCCAAGAGTTGAGCGACAAGACTGCTCGTTCTTGCCTTGATGTCTTCTATTGACCAAAATACTTTTTCGGCTATTTCGGGGTCACCCGCAAAAACCTGTGTGTGAAATCTTGAGCAGGCTGACCAATCGCCGATAGGCGACAACCACTGTGAAAACCCCACCATGACAGGAGCGCAGCGACTGAATGGTGGGGAAGCGGACAAGGTGTGGCGTTGTTCCTCGGCGAGGAACACAACGCTGCCAGCAACTCTACGTCTGATAATAGTCTATCTGTGCCATATCGCAGAAACTACACAGCTCATCCTCGGCACTTATGGTGCGATGATGTGTTTTCTGGTTCTTTATATAACTGATGATGCGTGAGCGGTCGGACGCCGAACAGCTGAACACGGCGAACTCACGTCCCCAGCCATTGAACTTGATGAAAGACTCCCGGTGGGTCTTTATACAGTGGGTTGCACCCAACTGCAAGTCGTGAACCAGGTCTGAAAAACACGTTGATGGACTCACGTTAATAAGAAAATGAATGTGGTTTGGCGTGTCGTTGATGACCACTGCCCGGCAACCTCTTTTTGTGATGATTCCTGCCATGTAGGCATATAAGTCACACTTGGCCGCCTCCGATATGGTCATGTCGCCGTTCTTGGTGCGGATGACAAGATGAAAGTATAATGCCGACAAACTCATGCCGCAAAAGTACTCATAATCCCGGACATGTGCAAGGTACTCCTCTCCGAGGAGCCTCCATTGGTGCGCTTGGTTCCCCACCATTCAGTCGCTGCGCTCCTGTCATGGTGGGGTTTTCTGTTTTGTCATCGCCTGTCGGAGATAGAGACCATCTTGGCATTTCCGCAATAATCATGACTCGTAATCAATAACACAGGTTTTTGCGGGTGACCCTGGATTTCGCCGTTTGCAGTGATGCGCAGGTGTGGAGCTGATGCAAACAATCACGGCAGTGCTTTTTGGGCCTCGGTGGCCGACGAGCCTCGATAGGTGATTCGTCCCACCGAATCGGCAACAATAAACCAGGGTGTGGCGGCAATGCGCAGTGGTTTGAGCGTGGCGTTCATCGGCCCGGTGGGCGACCAATAGTGCTGCACCTTGCTCCCGGCGTCGGCGCGATTCCCCATCCAACCGGCAGTGTCGGCATCGAGCAGCACATCGGCAACGAGGATGTCTTTTTCGGCCATCTCACGGCAGGCGGCCACACAAGCGGTGCGGTCGCCATCGGCCACCGACCAGCAGTAGATTACCGTTGGCCGACGATCAAGTGACAACGTTTCAAAGTCGCCGCTTGTGCCGCACAATGTGAGCGTGCGCAACGTTGTGGCCGCATTGCGCGAGTAATAATTGGCCAGTGCCTCAAAAGCGGTTATTAATTGCTTGGGGCGTGCTTCGGGGTTGATGCTCGTGAGGAGCGGCAGTTGCGTGGAGTCGGCCAGCAGGGTGCTGTGGTCGCAAAGCAGCAGCAAGGTCGAGGCCACCTCGCCGGGGTGCGCCCTCACCCATTGCTCGATGGCGTGGTCCAGCTCGGCACACGGCCGCCGGGCATAGAGTGCGGTGTGACTGGTGCGGAATTGGCTCCACTGCTCGTTGGCCGGGCTGCCGCTCACAGTGGCCAGCTCCGGGTGTTTGGCATTGCCCTTGATAGTCACCCGGTCGCCGTTGCAGGCGGCAACACGTGCCAGCAAAGTGCCCTGTGCATCGGCAAAGTCAACCACCGTGGGACTGCTGCTGCAACCCGCGAACGTGAATCGCCCTTTTTCGGCGGTGATTACTTGGGTAGACACCCCGTCGTCGCCAGCATACGTGACACGCACATTTTGGGTGCCAAGCCCCTCCAGCTCCCCCTCCACGGTGAAGCTTTCGTCGGCACAGCCTATCAGCAAGGGCATCATGAGCAGGAAAACCAGTAACTCTATCGTTCTCATTGCGTCAACTCGATTTTGAGCTGCAAAATTAGCAAATAACGGCCAAAAAAACTGCGGTTGGAGAAAAATTTTCTAAAAATCCATTGTCATTTGGCAAATAATGCCTACCTTTGCAGCGCAATTCACGGATTCGGGGTGTAGCACAGTTGGTTAGCGCGCCACGTTCGGGACGTGGAGGTCGGAAGTTCGAGTCCTCTCACCCCGACCCGACAGGGGATAACAAGCAGTCAGCCTGCAAGTTATCCCTTATTTTTTGATTTTGCCGGGACAAAATCGGGACAACGCCAATTTATCCGCCGTTCCGATATTACGAGGCAACCGCTTGAAAATAGGCACATTAGAGGCTTAAATTCGGGTGCGAAAACGGGACAACGCTTCAAAATCGCTGCCCCATCATGTATAACATTATGACGTTTCCACCAAAGAAATGTCAAAAAAAATGTGTGCATACAGTCCACGCAAAAACAAGGTTAGTACAGAGGTGCCGCCGGTCACGACGGCAAGCAATGTGGCGTTTGTAAAGCAGTACACCCGGGCGGTGCTGCGCGAGGGGAAAGAGTGGTACATTGAATTCTATGCCTACGACCCAGCGCTGGCACGCCTGCGCCGCAAGAAAATAAAACTCAACCGTATCAAAAAGATCACCGAGCGCCGCGCCTACGCCCGTGAGGTCATCGGGCGCATCAACACGCAGTTGCAGCGCGGTTGGAATCCGTGGATTGCGAAGGACGTGGGCACGCTGCACATCTTCAGCGAGGTGTGCGATGCCTACGAGGCTTACATTGACAAAATGTTCAACATCGG
>JAFSYB010000109.1 GCA_017443765.1 Muribaculaceae bacterium
CGAGGCGGCGATGAGCGAGTCGATGGCGATGAGCCGCGCCTCGGCGGCCCCGCGACGGCCGCAACCCGCGAACAACGATGACAAGAGCACCGAAAGGGAAAATATGAGCAGGAATTTTTTCATTTGAGCCGCAAAGTTAGCTGTTTTGCACCAAAACGCCAAATAATGGGCCGCAAAATCTTGTCTAAACGTTTTTTGCTCCTTGATGAAGTTGAGGCAGCAGGCCACATGCTTATCATTATTATTGAGGTTTGTTCTCTTATGCTTGCGGTGGATTTATAGAACCCACAACAAGCTATTTAAGGGGTTTGGTGTCGGTCATCACAAATCGCAGTTCGCGGGCATGAATCAGCGTGGTGTAATCAATAAACGGCTCCGCCAGCGGGCGATTGTCCACCAGCACGTGCTTCACATATAGGTTCTGTTCCGAAAGTCCCTCGGCAACAATGTT
The DNA here is from genome assembly GCA_017443765.1 of Muribaculaceae bacterium. Lineage (GTDB taxonomy): Bacteria > Bacteroidota > Bacteroidia > Bacteroidales > Muribaculaceae > Sodaliphilus. Next base: position 452 of record JAFSYB010000109.1, read on the forward strand.
CAGTGTGTGCGGTGCGTTGTCGGCCGTCACGCGCAGCGACACCCGGTCGAACTGCGGCGCTCCCAGCGCAAACGTGTTGCTGCCAGGGGTGACGGGGTAGAATCCCATCACCGAAAACAGATACCATGCCGACATTTGGCCACAGTCATCGTTGCCATTGAGGCCATCAGGGGCGTTCAAGTAGTTGATGCGGGTGTGTTTGCGAACCAGTTCTTGCGTCTTCCACGGATAGCCGCAGTAGTCGTACAGATAGATGTAGTGGTGTCCAGGCTCGTTGTCGTGGCGGTAGTGGCCGCCGTCGAAATTCTCGTCGATCCGCCGTGCCATTGCCTCGTGGCCGCCCATCAACTCACACAATCCCGGTATGTCGTGGAGCACGCAGAACAGGTAGGTCCACTTCGACCCCTCGGTAAGTCCGTGGCGGTCGCGGTTGTCCAGGTCGATCCACATCCCGTCGTATCGCCGAGGCAGCATGAAGCCTTTATCGCTGTTGTACAGGTTGCGGTAGTTCTGTGACCATCGCAACAATGTGGGGTAGTCGTCGGGACGCAGGTCGCGCGCCACCTGGGCCACGCACCAGTCGTCGTAGGCGTACTCCAGGGTGCGCGACACCGCTTCGGCGGTCTTGTCGTCGGGCACATAGCCGATGGAGTGGTAAAAACTTGCCCCTGCCCGCCCCTCAAAGGCTGTCCATGGGTCACGGTCGCCATAGCGGCGCTCGGTGTCGCCATTGGGCGGCACCATGGCGTCCTTGCGCATTGCCTCGTAGGCCAGCTGCACGTCGTAGTTGCGCAGGCCTTTCATGTAGGCATCGGCAATCACCGCATCGGCATGGGTGCCAATCATGATATTCGTGTAGGCGGGATTCGGCCACATCGGCATCCATCCGCCCTGCTGGTACATCTGCAGCAGCGAGGTGATCCAGTCGCAGGTTAAATCGGGTTCAAGCAGCGTCATCAGCGGATGCAGCGCACGGAAAGTGTCCCACAACGAGTAGTCGTTGAACGACACGCCCTCATGCACCTGGTCGTCCATCGCGCTGTAGTAGCGCCCCTGCTCTGAAAACTCCCTTGGCAGCAGGTAGGCGTGATATAGCGCGGTGTAGAAGATGGTCTTGTCGTTGTCGCTGGCGCCGTGCACCTGCATCGCCGCCAACTTCTCCTCCCATGCCTGGCGCGTTTGGGCGCACAGGCGTTTGAAATCCCAACCCGGCAGTTCCGCCTCCAGATTAGCTCGTGCCTGCTCGATGCTGATAAACGAGGTGCCCACCTGCGCCATCACCACCTCGTTTTTGCCTGTGGCAAACTCCACATACGCCCCCATGCGCGAGCCGTAGAGTTGGAGCGAATCGGCGTAGATGTGATTGCCGTCCCAGGTGCCCCAACGCGCAGGACGCTTGTTCAGCCGGATCACGAAGTAGCCCTTGAAGTTTGGCAATTCAGGTCCCAACTGTGCCGATTGGCGGTCGGGGTTGTAGCCCACGATTTCACCGCGTTCCGGGTCGATGCGCACCCAGCCGCGCAGATGGCGCAGGCGGTCGCTGTAGTCGTTGCAATCGTCGCCCAGGGCAGGGTTCAGGTTGATGCCTTGAATCACCAGCCATGAGTGCTCGCTGCGGTCGAAAGTGAACCGTAGCAAAGCGGCGCGGCTCGATGCCGTCATCTCGACGCGCAGCGGCTTGGCCTCTTGCGACCGCAACCGCACGCTGTAGTAATAAGGTGTCGCCTGCTCATTGTCGTGCGAGAACGCCAGTTGTCGCTGCTCGGGCAGCGTGAGCACCTGCGCCCCCTGGCCGGGCATGACCGACGCATAGCCGTAATCGCCCATCCACACCGTGGGTTGGTGCGACGCCAGCAGACCCATCAGGTGGTCGTCGTCATAGACGTATGCCATCGTGCTCATCTTGTTCTCGCGTGTCATTGGCATCATGCTCGTCATCGCGTGAGGTGGCCCCACAAAAGGGGCCGTGCCGCCCTCGTTATGAATCGCCGTCCCAATCATCGGGTTCACATAATCAACCAGCGACTTGGCGCTCACCTCAGCAGCCAGCACCAGCCCCAACAACACACCCAAAGTCTTCAATATCTTTACCATAACATATAGTTTTTTCAAACCTCACATTCGTCATGCAAAATTAGTGCAAGTTGAGCGAAAAAGCAAAGCTTGCTTTGATTATTAGATAAAATTGGCGGCACCTCAGCAATCGAAGCAAGCTTCGTTGCACTCGGTTTGCACAATTATTGGATAAAATTGGGGGACATATGCAAAAGTCCGTGTGTTTTTGCAGATACCATCTTGTTCAAAGACTCCCCTAATGCCTCGAAGAGGCATGGCGGGCCGTAGGTCCGACATCATGTTAAAGATCATGCAAGTACATCGGAGATGCACGCCGCTTGGTCATGACGACAAGCCTCAGGGTGTGCCTCGAAGAGGAACTTCGTAGCCAGGTATACCGCGACATGATTGAGCGCTCGAACTCCGAGTGAAACGTCCAAGGCTCACGTGATACCGACACCGCTGAAGTTCCTCTTCGAGGCACGACGATGGTGACTGTCCGGGATCAAGCGGCGAGCCTCGTCGAGGCTCTTGCTTGGTCTTTAACATGGAGCCGGGTCTTCGACCCGTCCGACCTCTTCGAGGTCTTTGCCCGTCTATCACACTACCGAGCCGACACAGAAACACACGGTTTTACAGGTGTCCCCTAATGCGACACCTGCAAACTATAGTGTTTTCTGTGACGGTCCTGGGTGTGCGATAAGCGGTTAAAGACCTCGATGAGGTCGATCGGGCCGTCGGTCCGCATGAGGTCAAAAGCTGCCCGCAAACTGCTAAATAGTCTAAACTTTGCACGGTGCGGTGCTTTGTTTGCGGTTTTTGCACTACCTTTGCAGGATATTATGTCACGATGAACCGTGCGAGTATGCGCATATTGCCCATTATCGCCGCTGCATTGCTGTTGCTTTGTGGCGCGTTTGCGCGTGCGCAGGAGGTCAAGAAGATTGCCGCTGCGGCAAAGGCCGCTGTGGCTGTTGACACCCTCGGCAGCATTGACACTGCCGGCACCGCCGCCGGCTCACTCGCACCGCCACCCGGCAAGAGCCGCTTTGTCAAGCACCAGGTGGACCTCGACAATGTGGTGCACTTCACCGCCAAGGATTCCGTCGTGCTCGTGGGCAAGAGCAACGCCACCATGTACGGCAGCACAACGCTCAAGTATGGCGACATCGACATGAGCGCCGCCACCATCAGCATGAACATGGACAGCAGCCAGGTGCACGCCGTGGGCGTGCCCGACAGCGTGGGCGAGCTCACCGGCAAGCCTGTGTTCAAGGACCGCAGCGGCGAGTACGAGTCGCGCACCATGAGCTACAACTTCAAGACGCGCCGGGGCTACATCACCGACATCATCACCGAGCAGGGCGAGGGCTTCCTCACCGGCGGCATTACAAAGAAGACCGAGGGCGACGACTACTACATCAAGGACGGCCGCTACACCACCTGCGACAACCACGACCACCCGCACTTCTATTTCCAGCTCACCAAGGCCAAGGTGCGCCCCAAGAGCAACGTGGTCACCGGGCCGGCCTATATGGTGCTTGAGGACTTGCCCCTGCCTGTGGCAGTACCCTTTGGCTACTTCCCCTTTACCGAGAAGTACAGTTCGGGCGTGCTGTTCCCCACCTTTGGCGAGGACTATAACCGCGGCTTCTATGCGCGCAATGGCGGCTACTACCTGGCGCTGAGCCCCTACATCGACTTGGCGCTCACCGGCGAAATCTACACCCGCGGCTCGTGGGGACTGGCCGCCCAGAGCAATTACTCGCGCCGATACAAGTTCCACGGCAACTTCAGCGTGAACTACCTCACCACTGTCACCGGCGACAAAGGAGATGCCGACTACAGCAAGATGCACAATATGCAGGTGCTGTGGAGCCACACACAGGATTCCAAGGCAAACCCCAACATGACTTTCTCGGCCAGTGTCAACTTCGCCACCACCGGCTACTCGCGCAACAGCCTCGACACCTACTATACCACCGCCTTCACCGAGAACACCAAGAGCAGCACCGTGAACTTGACCTACAAGTTTCCGGGCACCAGGTGGAGCCTGTCGACCACGGCGAGCCTGAGCCAGCGCAGTGCCGACAGTACCATCAGCGTGCAGTTCCCCAATTTCACGCTCACCATGTCGCAGACGGCTCCGTTTAAGCGCAAGCGAGCCGTGGGCGATGAGCGGTGGTATGAGAAAATCAAGGTGAGCTACAGCGGCCGATTCCAGAACTCACTCACCGCCAAGCAGAGCGAGTTCCTGCACAAAAGCCTCGTCAAGGACTGGCGGAACGGCATGAGCCACTCTGTGCCCATCAACGCCACATTCAACGTGTTCAAGTATATCAACGTCACCCCCTCGGTTACCCTCAACGACCGCATGTACACCAGCAAGATTCGCCGCCAGTGGGATCCCAACGCCAGCGCCGAAATCCAGGACACCACCTACAGCTTCTACAACGTGTTTGACTTCAACTTCTCGCTTTCGCTCAACACCAAGCTCTACGGCTTTCTCAACGCCTCGAAGCTCACTGGCGGACGCGTGGCGATGATTCGCCACGTAATCACCCCCACGGTGTCGTTCTCGGCCCACCCCGACTTTGGCTCGCCCTTCTGGGGCTACTATGGCCGCTACCAATACACCGATGCCAATGGCGTGGAGCAAACGCGCAAGTACAGCTATTTCCAGCATGGCCTGTTCGGTAACGCCTCCGACGGGCGCAGCGGTACGCTGTCGTTCACCCTGGCCAACAACCTCGAGGCCAAGGTGCGTAGCGACCAGGACAGCACGGGCTACAAGAAAGTCTCGCTCATCGAGAACCTCACTCTCACGCAAAGCTACAACATGGCTGCCGACTCGCTGCGATGGAGCAATCTCAGCACCAGCCTGCTGCTGCGGCTCACCAAGAGCTTCAACCTTAACCTGAATGCCACCTGGGACGTGTACAAGTATGGCCTCAACGAATATGGGAATCCCGTGCGCATCAACAAGCTGCGCCTGTTCCACGGCGGTGGCTGGGGACGACTGGCCAGCACTGGCACCTCGTTCTCCTACACGTTCAACAACGACACGTTCAAGAGCCTCTTCGGACGCCTGAGAAAGAACAAGGACAAAGACAAGGACAGGTCCGGCTCGGGGCAGTCGCGCACCCCTCCGGGCGACGATGACAACTCCCGCGGCACCGATGGCCGCTCCAAGCGGGGCGGCGGCGACGGCGACATCGAGTTCACCCCCGAGGGCTACGCCAAGTGGGAGTGCCCCTGGAGCCTGTCGGTGAACTACTCGGTGAACTACGGCTACGGAACCTTCAACTTCGACAAGATGGAATACAACGGCAAGTTCACACACTCGCTGAGCTTCAACGGCAACATCCGCCCCACAAAGAATTGGTCGCTCTCGTTCTCGGCAAGCTACGACTTTGAGAATCACAAGATTGCCTATATGAACTGCAACGTCTCGCGCCAGATGCACTGCTTTGTGATGACCGCCGGCTTTGTGCCCTTCGGCCCCTACCGCAGCTACAACTTCCACATTGCCGTCAAGTCGAGCATCCTCCAGGATGTCAAGTACGACAAGCACTCCAGCTACAGCAACGGCGTGAACTGGTACTGAACCGCCCTCGCTGTGTGAGACGATTTTCCGAAGCCATAGTTGATGTATATAGTGAGAACCTCAATTTTACCTCGATAATAATGGAGAATTTTGGGGTCAGCTGCAAAACCGTGCGTTTCTATGTCGGCTCGGTTGTTCGATAGATCGGCAAAGCGGTATCACAAATCCAACGCATAGTTGGCCCTCATCGAGGCCCGGCTACAAGGAAGCTACGAGCTACGAGCTACGAGTGGACTGCGCGCTACGAGGAAGCTGCGAGCTACGAGCTACGAGAGGGCTGCGCGCTACGAGGAAGCTGCGAGCTACGATACGAGTGGACTGCGCGCTACGAGGAAGCTACGAGCTACGAGATATGAGTGAGATGCGAGTGACGAGCTATGAGCTGGAGATACGAGTTAGCAGCGAGTGAAGAGTAGATGGATAGCCTGGCAATGACCTCGAAGAGGTCGCACGGGTCGAAGACCCGGCTCCATGTTAAAGACCATGCAAGAGCCTCGAAGAGGCTCGCAGCTTGGTCCCCGGGCGGTCACCATCGTCGTGCCTCGAAGAGGAACTTCATTGTCGGCACCACACATACGACACGCTTAGTTGGCCCTCTTCGAGGCCCGGCCATGGGAGGCGCAGCTATCCCCACGCCACACACATCTTCGATGTATGCGCCGTGGGGTTTCTTTCACTTTGAGGCCCCCGGCCTCATGCAGA
>JAFSYB010000110.1 GCA_017443765.1 Muribaculaceae bacterium
CAACGTCCTGGTCCGCGAGGAAACCAACCCCGAAGACGTCGAGGGTATGCGTGCCGCCGACGGCATCCTGACCGCCCGTGGCGGTATGACCTCCCACGCCGCCCTCGTGGCCCGTGGCTGGGGCAAGTGCTGCATCGTGGGTTGCGACGCTGTGAAGATCAACCTCGAAGAGGGCACCGTCAATATCGACGGCCGCACCTTCCGCGAGGGTGACACGCTGGCGCTGAACGGTTCCAAGGGCTGGGTCTACGCCGAAGAGGTGAAGATGATCAACGCCACCGAGAATCCGCTCTTCCAGCAGTTCATGAAGCTGGTTGACAAATACCGCAAGATGGGTGTCCGCACCAATGCCGACAACCCCGCCGACGCCCAGAAGGCTATCGACTTTGGTGCCGAGGGTATCGGTCTGTTCCGCATCGAGCACATGTTCTATGGCGAGAACAGCGAGAAGCCGCTGGAGAAGCTGCGCAACATGATTCTGGCCTCCACCAAGGAGGAGCGCGTTGCCGCCCTCGACGAGCTGGAGCCCTATATGAAGGAGTCCGCTAAGGGCACCCTGAAGGTCATGGACGGCAAGCCGCTGACCTTCCGTCTGATGGATCCCCCGCTGCACGAGTTCGCCCCGCAGGGTGAAGAGAAGATGCGCGAGGCTGCCAACCGCTTGGGCATCAGCTACGAGGATGTCAAGAAGCGTGTCGAGAGTCTGCACGAGGTGAACCCCATGATGGGTCTCCGCGGCGTGCGTCTGGGCATTATCTATCCCGAAATCACCCGCATCCAGTTCCGCGCCCTGTTCAGCGCCACCTGCGAGCTGATGAAAGAGGGTAAGAACCCGATGCTCGAGATCATGGTCCCGCTGACCATCAATGTCGCCGAGCTGAGACACCAGAAAGCCATCGCCACCGAGGTGAAGGCAGAGGTGGAATCCAAGTATGGCGTGAAGTTCGAGTACAAGTTCGGCACCATGATTGAGATTCCGCGCGCCGCGTTGGTCGCCAACCAGATTGCCGAGGTGGCCGAGTTCTTCAGCTTCGGTACCAACGACCTCACGCAGATGACCTTCGGTTTCAGCCGCGACGACGTCAACGCAATCGTCAAGACCTATGTCGACGAGAAGATTATCCCCGCCGACCCGTTCAACAGCTTCGACCAGGAAGGTGTCGGACAGTTGGTGAAGCTCGGCATCGAGCGTGGCCGCAGTACCCGCAACAACCTCAAGTGTGGTGTGTGCGGTGAGCACGGTGGCGACCCGACGGCTGCCGAATTCTTCTTCAAGGCCGGTATGAACTATGTGAGCTGCTCGCCGTTCCGTGTGCCCGTGGCCCGCTTAGCCGCCGCCCAAGCCGCCATCAAGGAAAGCAGAGAGAATGCTTGAATGCGTTAATGCTAAACAACAAATACTCAAACAATCATGCAATCAAACAATCAAACAATAGTGAAAGCCCTCGAAGCGCTGGGTATCACTGGCGTGAAGGATATCTACTACAACCCCTCGTATGAGGATCTGTTCAAGTTCGAGATGGACCCGAGCCTCACCGGCTATGAGAAGGGCCAGCTCACCGAGCTCGACGCCATCAACGTGATGACGGGTATCTATACCGGTCGTTCGCCGAAAGATAAATACATCGTCATGGACGCGAAGTCGAAGGACACCGTTTGGTGGAACTCTCCCGAGTACCCCAACGACAACCACCCCATGAGCGGGGAGGTGTGGGCCCATGTGAAGGACCTTGCCAAGCAGCAGCTTTGCGGCAAGAACCTCTTTGTGGTCGACGCTTTCTGCGGCGCCAACAAGGACACCCGCATCGCCGTGCGCTTCATCATGGAGGTGGCGTGGCAGGCTCACTTTGTGACCAACATGTTCATCAAGCCCACCGCTGAGGAGCTCAAGAACTTCGCTCCCAGCTTCACCGTCTATGCCGCCTCGAAGGCCAAGGTGGACGACTATAAGGAGTTGGGTCTGAACAGCGACACCTGTGTGGCGTTCAACGTCAGCAGCCGTGAGCAGGTCATCCTCAACACCTGGTACGGTGGCGAGATGAAGAAGGGTATGTTCAGCATGATGAACTACTACCTGCCGTTGCAGGGCATTGCTTCGATGCACTGCTCCGCCAACACCGATATGAAGGGTGAGCACACCGCCATCTTCTTCGGCCTCAGCGGCACGGGCAAGACCACCTTGAGCACTGACCCCAAACGTCTGCTTATCGGCGACGACGAGCACGGCTGGGACGACGAGGGTGTCTTCAACTTCGAGGGCGGCTGCTATGCCAAGGTCATCAACCTCGACAAAGAGAGCGAGCCCGACATCTACAACGCCATCAAGCGGAACGCGCTGCTGGAGAACGTGACCGTGGACGAGAACGGCAAGATTGACTTCGCCGACAAGAGCGTCACCGAGAACACCCGCGTGAGCTACCCCATCGACCACATCAAGAACATTGTGCGCCCAGTCAGCGCCGCCCCCGCCGCCAAGCAGGTGATTTTCCTGAGTGCCGATGCCTTTGGCGTGCTGCCCCCGGTGTCGATTCTTGATTCGGAGCAGACCAAGTATTACTTCTTGAGCGGATTCACGGCCAAGCTCGCCGGCACCGAGCGCGGCATCACCGAGCCCACGCCCACCTTCAGTGCCTGCTTCGGCCAAGCGTTCCTCGAGCTCCACCCCACCAAGTATGCCGAGGAGCTGGTCAAGCGCATGGAGCAGAGCGGAGCCAAGGCCTACCTGGTGAACACCGGGTGGAACGGCACCGGCAAGCGCATCAGCATCCGCGACACACGCGGCATCATCGATGCCATCCTCGACCACAGCATCGATGCCGCACCCACCAAGGTGATTCCGTTCTTCAACCTCACGGTGCCCACCGAGCTCAACGGCGTGGACAGCGGCATTCTTGACCCGCGCGACACCTACGCCGATGCACGCCAGTGGGAGGAGAAAGCCCGCGACCTGGCCAGCCGATTCATCAAAAACTTCGTCAAATACGAGGACAACGAAGCCGGCAAGGCACTCGTGGCCGCCGGCCCGAAACTGTAATAACGACAGTTCAATAAATAGGTTTGTTAGTTACTTTGTCAGGGCATTCGCTGCGAAGCGCGTGTCCTGCGTTTTTGTGGGTTTTCAAATGTGAAGCATTTTTTGGGGCAACAATTTTCTGTTTTCGGCAAAAACTCGTAACTTTGCAGTCGGAAACCTATAAAACTTTAAAGCGAGAACTATTATGAAGCATTTTACTTTCCTTGTTATGGCTCTGTTGAGCCTCATGAACGCCTGGGCCACCGACTACACTGGCTCGATGACCATCAGCAACGGCACCGACCAGATGACGAAAGAAAACGTGGGAATGACCGTGGAGCAGAACGCCGACGGCACCTACACCGCCGTGATGAACGACTTAATTATCTCCTACGGCGGCTACACCTACGACATCGGCACCATCACCTTTGACAACCTCACCGGCACCACCGACGCCGATGGTTTCACCAATGTGAGAGGCGTGAAGTACATCAGGCTGAGCGACGTGGGCGGCATCAGGGAGAGCATCCCCACCTGGCTGCAAAACTACCTGGGCTCGGCCCTCGACAAGGACATTCCCATCAACTTCACCGGCCGCTTCAACGCCACACAGCTCACCGCCCACGCCGAGTATGTGATTGACATCAGCGTGAACATCCCATTCCTGGGGCCGTACCAGGTCATGAACGACACGATGACTGTCGACTTCTATGGCACAGCCCCCGAGATTCCCGAGCCCCCCGCAGTGCTCGGCGATGTGGACGGCAACGACGCTGTCGATGTTGATGACTTGAACATCCTGATCAACATCCTGCTGGGCAACGACGACGCAGCGAACTATGACGGTCGCGCCGAGGTGAACGGCAACGACAACGTGGACATCGAGGACGTGAACGCCCTCATCAACATCATGCTGTCCCACTGACACAATCCTCATGAAATCGGATAGCGTAGTTATTATCCCGACCTATAACGAGTGCGAGAACATCGCCCAAATGATTGAAACGGTGCTCGGCCTTGCCGGGCACCAATTTGACATCCTTGTCATCGACGACAACTCGCCCGATGGCACTGCCGCCATAGTAGAGGGAATGATTTCGGAGCACCCCGCCCGGCTTCACATCATCAAGCGCAGTGGCAAGCTGGGGCTGGGCACCGCCTACATCACCGGGTTCAAGTGGGCGCTGGAGCAAGGTTACGGCTACATCATTGAGATGGATGCCGACTTTTCGCACCCCCCCGAAAAGCTCATCGACCTGCAACGAGCATGCGCGAGTGAGGGAGTCGACGTGGCCGTTGGCTCCCGCTACATCACTGGTGTGAATGTGGTGAACTGGCCCATGGGACGTGTGCTGATGAGCTACTTCGCCTCGATTTACGTGCGAATGGTGACAGGCTTGAAAGTGCGCGACACCACAGCGGGCTTTGTGTGCTACCGCCGCGAGGTGCTCCAGGCCATCGACCTCGATGCCGTGGAGTTCAAGGGCTACGCCTTTCAGATTGAGATGAAATTCACCGCCTGGCGCATGGGGTTCACTATCCAGGAGGTGCCTATCGTGTTTGTAAACCGCGTGCTGGGCACCAGCAAGATGAGCAGCGGCATCTTTGGCGAGGCCGTCTTTGGCGTGATGAAGCTGCGCCTGTCCACGCTCACCAACACCAAGAAATACCGCCGACGCACAACCACAAACTGACGCTCAACAGATTAAGGTGGGTTCAATGAATTGAACAAGCCGCAAAACGTATTAAGCCCAAAGCATTTGTGACCGAAAATGTGTGCGGCTTGCATGAAACCGAACTGCAAATTGGCAATGCTGTGCCACCAGTCCTTGGCTTGCGCATCACCGTATCACCCAAAAGGACATTGACACACGACAAGAAGCCAATGCTGGCCCGCAAAAAGGAACATTGGTGCTTGAACTGCAACAATGCGTTGACGCCTATGAGAATGTTTTGGTGTACTCCTGTGAACGCCTGTGACTAACGAATGGGCATTTTCCGCCGTGCGGATTTGGCGGTATTGTTTATTGTTCGTAATTTCGCAGGTAAAAATCAACTCACTGCCCATGCCTCAATTGCTCGACCTGGCCCAGGTGAAACGCCGCTACCTTGCCTACCTGAAAGTGGAGAAGGCTCTTTCGGCCAACACTGCCGAGGCATACGCCGACGATGTGGAGAAGCTCACGCGCTACCTGTCGTCGGCAGGTATTGGCGCCGACAGCGCCACACACGCCGACTTGGAGCAGTTTGTGTGCACCCTGCACGACTTGGGCATCCAGCCGCGCTCACAGGCGCGCATCATCAGCGGCGTGAAGAGCTTCTACAAATTTCTGAAACTTGAGGGCTACATAGCTACGAACCCCACGCGGCTGCTGCAGGCACCGCACCTGGGGCGGCATCTGCCCGATGTGCTCACCGTGCAGGAAATTGACGCCATGATTGCCTGCATCGACATGAGCAAGCCCGAAGGTCGGCGCAACCGTGCCATCATCGAGACCCTCTACGGCTGCGGGCTGCGCGTTAGCGAGCTCGTGGGGCTGAAGCTGTCGCAAGTCTATGCCAGCGAGGAGTACATCGTTGTTGAGGGCAAGGGCAACAAGCAGCGTGCGGTACCCATCTCGGCAGTGGCGCTGGAGGAAATCGCCCTCTATGTGGAGCAGGTGCGCAGCCACCAAGTGGTGAAGCGCGGCAGCGAGGACATCCTGTTCCTGAACCGCCGCGGGGCCATGCTCACCCGCGTGATGGTGTTCTACATCATCAAGCAGCTGGCCGAGCTGGCCGGTGTGCGCAAGACGGTGAGCCCGCACACACTGCGCCACTCCTTTGCCACGCACCTGCTCGAAGGAGGCGCCAACCTGCGTGCCATCCAGCAGATGCTGGGACACGAGAGCATTGCCACCACCGAGATTTACGTCCACATCGACCGCACGCGCCTGCGTCAGGAAATTCTCGACCACCACCCGCGCAACCGCCGCAGCTGACTCCACTCCACATCAACCACGCGCACTGCGTCACAAAAGCAGCGTCAAAAAGCAAAAAGCGGCTGGGACTTTCCAAAAGCCCTGAAAAACCCTGCTTTGCCGCTTCCGCCACTATTTCATCAGCGATGGGCATCACTCAAAGAAGCCGAAGCCACCGATGGCAGTGAGCATGCGCTCGATGTAGTCCCACGAGGTGGGCGACCAAGCGAATCCCAGACGGTAGAGCACCTGAATGGTGTAGTCGTTGTCGCGAGCCACGTCGGTGGTGCGCTGTCCGTGCGCCATGTCCTGGTAGGCGAGCAGCGACGACAGCTGGCGTGCCTTTGCCGGGTCGGTGCCGGCCTGGCCGAGGGCGTGGTCGAACTCCTCCTGCTCGACGAAGCGCACGCCTTGTCCCACGTTCTTGAGCTCGGCGAGTACATCTCCCAGCAGCTGGGTGTGGATGTTGTAGGGGTGGAACACGTTGCACTCGCGCGGCGTGCCGGCGAGCAGCACGATGGCGCGAGCCACCTCGTTGATGGGCGAGAACTCCACGCGCTTGCTGCGCATGGCGTGCGGGCAGCAACCGAGCATGTTATAGACTTTGATGCGCCCCATGAACGAGTTGGTAGAGAAATTGGCCTGGAACTCGCCGTCGGTAGACCGTGCGGCAAGGTTGCCCACACGCATGATTTTCGCGCTCAGCCCCTGCCGTGCCACGGCATCGAGAATGAGCCGCTCGGCCATGAACTTGGAGTAGATGTACTTGTTGCCCAGGTACTGACCCATGTAGAGGCGCTGCTCGGTGAAGGTGTCGCGCTTGGGCTCGCCAGCCCACAGGCCGCGCGTGCTGGCCGTGGAGATGTGCACCAGTCGCGCACCAGTCTTGAGACAGAAGTCCACGCAGCGCTGCGCGCCGCCAATGTTCACATCCTCTATCTCGGTACCCTCGCTGAAGTGCTTCACGATAGCCGCGCAGTTGAACACGGTGTTCACGGGCAGCGTGGCGTCGAGGTCTTGCGTCACATCGCCGAGCACCACATGCAGCCGCGTGCCGAACAATGGCTTGAAAGCGTCGGAGAAGTAGTAGAACAGCAGGGTGCGCAGTCGGCTCTCGGCCTTTTCGAGAGTCTTGCCGCGCACGAGGCAGTAGATGTTGCTTGCGTCGGAGTAGATGAGCTCGCGCAGAATGTGTATGCCCAGGTATCCGGTGGCTCCGGTGAGCAGCACGTTGCCCAGTGGCTGGCTGTCGCCGTGGCGGAAGCTGTCGAGCGTGTTCTGCTGCAGCACGTTGTTGACGGCGGTGTAGTCGAATGCGGCAGCCTCGTCCATGCTCTCGTCCACGCTCTCGCCCGTGAGCTGGCGGGCAAGCTGTCGGGGCGTGGGGTGTGCAAACACGTCGCCGTAGGCCACATGCAGCCCCGCCTTGTCGGCCTCGATGATTACGCGGGTGACCACCAGCGAGGTGCCGCCCAGCTCGAAGAAGTTGTCGGTTGCCCCCACGCGATCCATTTGCAGGATGCCGGCGAAAATGTCGCACAGTGTGCGCTCGGTGTCGGTGGCGGGTTCGACGTGGGCCGAGGTGACAGCCAGTTCGGGCTCGGGCAGTGCCTTGACATCGGTCTTGCCGTTGGGCGTCATGGGCATCTCGGCAAGTTGCCTGTAGGCCGTGGGTACCATATACTGGGTGAGGCTCTTGGCGATTTCGGCCTTGAGGCTGTCGGGGGCGATGTCGCGGTCGGCGGTGTAGTAGGCACACAAGTGTTCCTTGCCGGCGAGCTTGCGAATGAGGATGACCACCTTCTTCATGCCCTCGACACGTAGCATCACGTTCTCGATCTCGCCCAGCTCAATGCGCAGTCCGCGCAGCTTGATTTGGTGGTCGGTACGCCCCAGAATCACCACATCGCCATCGGGCAGCCATCGGGCATAGTCGCCAGAGCGGTAAACGCGCTCGCCGTGGTAGTCGATAAAGCGCTCGCGGGTCATGTCGTCAAGATTGTTGTAGCCTCGGGCCACCCCACGGCCGCCAATGTAGAGCTCGCCCACCACGCCCACGGGCAGCTCGTTGCCATCGGGGTCAACGACAAACTCCCTCACGCCAAGCTGCGGCCGTCCCACCGTGACGCGCGGAGCGTGGGTGAGTTCCTTGTTGTTGCTGGCCACGGTGGTCTCGGTGGGGCCATAGCAGTTGAAGATGCGTGCGTGGGTGGCACCGCGCAGCTGGTCGAGAAGCTGGTCGCTGAATTTCTCGCCGCCGGCGCGGGCAATGGCGATGCCGGCGATGGCCTGGCAAAAGTCGGGGCTGGTGAGCCACGTCTGCCAGCGCGACGGCGTGCCCGACACCATGTCGACGCGCTGCTCGTTGATGAGCCGGGCCAGGTCGAGCGGGTTGTTGGCCTGCTCCTCGGTGGCCACCATCAGGGTCTTGCCGTTGAAGAATGCCGTGCCAATGTCCTGAAGGGCTGCGTCGAAGGAAATGGTGGTCACGCTCATGACGCGGTGTGCGTCGGTGTTCACCGCGTGTGCCAGCACATTGGCCGGGTGGCCGTAAAGGTAATTGCATATTCCGGCGTGGCGCAGCATCACGCCCTTGGGGCGTCCGGTGGAGCCGCTGGTGTAAATCAGGTAGGCCAGGTCGTCGGGGGTGATGTCGCCAGCCTGCATGGTTCTTGGCGCTTGGGGCATGGGGCATTGCAAAAGCTCTTCCACATCGATGGCCTTACCGTCGGACACGTTATGCAGGCGGTCGGCAGTGGTGATGACGAAACGAGCCTCGCTGTCATCGAGGATAAGCCTGATGCGGTCGGCGGGATATTCGGGGTCGCAAGGGATATAGGCGGCTCCGGCCTTGAGCACGCCGAACAGTGCGAGAATCAGTCGGCTGGTGCGCGGCAGCAGCAGTGCCACGCGGTCGCGTGGCTTCACACCTCGCTGGTGCAGTGCCGCGGCGATGGTGTCGCAGGCGGCGTTCATCTCGCGGTAGGTGAACCGTGCATCGATGGCCACCAGGGCCTCGTGGTCGGGCTGCGCGGCCGCATAGTGAGCCAGGCAGTCGTGCATGAGGCTGAAGGGCGGCTCGGCCTCGGCCACCTGCCGCAAGCCGGCAAGCTGTTGCGCCTGCCGCTCACTCACCATCGACAGCCTCCGCACGCGGGCCGATGGGTCGGCGGCCATCGCAGCCGCCACGGTGGCGATGTTCTCGGCCAGCGTCGCGGCCAGCTCGGGCGAGTAGAGGGCATCATCGTACTGGACGACTACGCCGCGCGTCTCAATCTTGATATTGATTTTAAATTTAGGCACGTTCAGTTCGAGCAGCTCCTGCCCGATTGCGTTGCCATGCAGGGTGTACTGCGAGAGCACGCCCACCTGGTAGGCGTAAGCGATGGCAGGCCGGAAGCCGTAGTCGGTGGCAATGCGCGTCAGGGGGTAGTCCTCGTGGCGCAGCACCTGGTCAAAGGTGTCGCTGGCCTGGCGGAGGAACTCCTGGACGGTGACGTCGCCCACGCTCATTCCCAGGGCGAGCGTGCCCACAAACATGCCCACGGTGTCGCTGATTTTGAGGTTTGCGCGTCCGCTGCTCACGGTGCACAGATAGGCTTCGCGGGCGTTGGTGTGGCGCGTGACCACATAGGCGGTGGCGGCCAGCAGCAGGTGGGCGGGGGTAACCTGGAGCTGGCGGCAGCTGGCGGCAATCAGCTCGTGGTCGAGGGGACACACAGCCTCGCCGATGAAACCTTGTTCGCCGGTGGCCGGCAGGTCGGGGGCAATCTCGCTGGCGCCCTCGCAGCCCGCCAGCATCTGGTCAAAGAACTGCTTCGAGGCCACGAACTGCGGCGAAGCCTCGGCGACCTGCTGGTCGGCCACAAAGTCGAGGTAGGTGTACTGCTCGGCCTCCACATTGGCGCCCTCGAGCACGGCACTGATTTGGCGGATGAGCAAGTCGGCCGACGCACCGTCGAACACCAGGTGGTGCACATCCATCAGCAGGTTTACACCCTGCGGTGTGACGACCACCTCAAAGCGGCACAGCACATCTTTTTGCAGGTTGAACGGACGCACAAACTCGTTCTTGTAACTCTTGAGGTCGTCCTCGCTCATCTCGGTGATGGGCACCTCGACGCTGAGCGGGCCATCGACGGTCTGCACGATGGTGTCGCCCTGGGTGGCGAAGTGCGCGCCCAGCTGCGGGTGCGCCGCCACCACGCGCTGCACGGCCCCGGCCAGCTGCCGGGCATCGGTGCCGGCGGGATAGCGCAGCAAATAGGGGATGTTGTAGATGGTTGAGGTGGGGTTCTTCAGGCACTCGAAATAGACGCCCGTCTGCGCATACGACAGCGGCGCACTGCCGCCTCGCGCCTCTTGCCTCTCGTTTCTTGGTGCTTGGCTCTCGGTTGCTGGTTCTCCCCGCAACATTCGCTGCAGAATCTCATTCTCGATGCTTTGCAGGGTGCCGGTTTTTACCAGCGTGCGTGAGTCGAGAGCCACGCCGTAGCGCTTGTTGACCTGCACGGCGAGCTTGATAGCGGTGATGGAGGTGAGGCCGGCATAGCCCAATGGGGTGGTCACGCCGAAGTCAGAGCCGCCCACGATGGCGGCCACCATCTCGTGCAGCTGCTGCTCGAGCACGTTCATCGGCACGTTCACAGCCACGGACTCGGCGGCTTTTTTCTCGGGCTTGGGCAGGGCGCGGCGGTTCACCTTTTGGTTCTGGTTAAGTGGAATGGCGTCAATCTGCATGGTCACCGCCGGCACCATGTAGGGCGGCTTTTGGTCGAGGATGTGGGCGTTCAGTGCCTCGATGTCGATGGGCTGGTCGCCCACGACGTAGGCCGCGATGAACTTGCCGCCGGCCTCCTCGTCGAACGCCTGCACGGTGGCGTCCTTGATGCCGGGGAACTCACGAATCACGGCCTCCACCTCCTTGAGCTCGATGCGGAAGCCGCGAATCTTCACTTGGCCGTCGCGACGGCCCACAAACTGGATGTCGCCCGATGGCAAGTAACGCACGATGTCGCCGGTGCGGTAGATACGGGCATATTTCGGCTGGTCGGTGAACGGGTTGGCGATGAACACCTCGGCGGTTTTCTCGGGACGGTTCAGGTATCCCCGGCTCACCTGGGGCCCGGCCACCCACAGCTCGCCGGCGGCTCCCACGGGCAACCGGTGCCCCTGCGCGTCCACGATATAGAGGTGCATATTGTCGAGTGGCTTGCCGATGGGGATTTCCTTCAGCTTGCGCTCCACAGCAAAGGTGGTGGTGAAAATGGTGCACTCGGTGGGACCGTAGCCGTTGTGCAGCCGGTAGCCGCTGGGCGGGGCGAGCGAGGCGAGCTTCTCGCCGCCCGTCGACAGATGCAGCAGCGAGTGGTTGTCGATGCCGGTGGCAAACTGGTAGGCCACCTGCGTGGTCATGAATGAGTGGGTGATGCCCTCGCGCTCGAAGTAGTCGTTCAGCGCCATCAGGTCGAGGCGCAGCTCCTCGGGAATGATGTGCACGGTTGCTCCGCACGTCAAGGCCGGGTAAAGGTCCATCATGCAGGCGTCGAAGCCGTAGCTGGCGTATGCTGCCACACGGTGTCCGGGCTGCAAGGCGTAGTTGCGGTGATACCAGTGGCAGAAGGCCACCAGGTTGGCGTGCGTGAGTTGGCAACCCTTGGGCACGCCGGTAGAGCCGCTGGTGTAGAGCAGGATAAAGAGCTGGTCGGGCTTCACAGTCACCGCCGGTGCCGGGGCTACGGGCAAGCTGGCAATGTCGGCGGTGAGCAGCACTGCGCCGGTGTACTGGTCCACGAGGGGGCGCAGCTGGGCATCGGCAATCAGCAGCCGCGCACTGGCATCCTGCATCATGAAGTTTAAGCGCTCGGCCGGATATGATGGGTCGAGCGGCTGATAGGCGCACCCGGCTTTGAGCACGCCGATGGAGGCAATCACCATCCACTCGCTGCGGGGAATGAGCACCGACACCACGTCCTCGGCTCCGAGTCCCTGCGCGTCGATGTGGGCGGCAAGGCGGTCGCTGAGCGCGTCCACCTCGGCATAGGTGTAGCTTCGGCCATTGTAGACCACGGCGGCGGCATCAGGGGTGGTGGCGGCCTGGCGGCGCAGCAGCGACACGATGGTCTGCGTGGCATCGTAGTCCACATCGGTGTGGTTGAAGCCGTCGAGCAGGGCCACTTGCCGCTCGGTGGCCACGGCCACATCGCAGAGCAGCTCCTGCGTCAGGAAGCCTTGCACCACTGCCTCGTAGCTCTCGAGCACCTGCTCGACGAGCGCGGCAGAGTATTCGTTGGAGTTGTACTCGGCCTTGGCATGCACTTTGCCGCCCATGATGAACACTTTCAGGTAGAAGGCGGCCTCGAGCGTGCTGTTTACCAGACGGATGGTCGTCATGGGCTTGCCCATGAACGTCTCGTTGTCAAACAGCTCGCCATGCCACGCCATCATGGTGTTGCTTTGGATATGCAGCTCGTTCACGGCATCGCTGAAGGCGTACACCTCGTGTCGGCGGCAGCCGCTCATCTGCTCCTGCCCCTGCTTGATGAACTCGAGCACGGTGGTTGCCGGCGTGAACTTGCTGTAGACGGGCAGTGTGCGCACGGTCATGCCCACCGAGTGGCGGAAACGCTTGTCGCTGCGCCCATTGTACACCGTCGTGAACAGCGACTCTGGCTCGCCGCAGTAGCGCGCCAGCAGGTAGGCGTAGGCGGCGGTGAACACCCCGCTCTTGTACACCCCCTTCTCCTGGCAGAACGCGTCCACGCCGGCCATGTCCACATCGAGTACGCGCAGCTGGCTGGCCTCGCTGTGGGTGGGTTCCTCCAGGTCGGGCAGCAGCGGCGTGTAGGTGTCGCCGCAGTCGAAGTGCCGGGCATACCACTGGCGGGCCTCGTCCATGGCGGGCGACTGCCGCATAGCCACCTCGGCTTGCGCCACCTCGGTCATCGTGAGTGCCTCGGGAGCCAGCGGCTCGCCGTTGTAGGCACGCTCGATGTCGGTGAGCATCACCTTGAGCGTGGTACCGTCGCCAATGATGTGATGGATGTCGAGAAAGAGGTAGTAGTGCTCGCTGTCGCGCAGCACGTCGATGTGGAACAGGCGGTCGCCCACCACGTTGAACGGCGTGATGAGCCGTCGCTTGGCGGCCTCAATGTCGTCGATGCGTTCCACAACGGGCGCCCACGGCTCGTGGTCGCTGTCGACGGTTTGCACCGGCTCGCCGCTGTCTTCGAGCGTGATGCGCGTGAACAGAGTGGGGTGAGCCGCCACAGCGGTGGCCACGGCGGCGCACAACCGCTCGCCATCGAGGCTGCCGTCGAGCACATACAAATAAGGCAAATTGTAACAAGCCTCACCTGCGTGGCTCATGCAATCCACGTAGAGGCCATATTGAACTTTGGTCAATGGGGCAGATTGTTTCATATCAGGGTCAGTTATCAATTATTCAGTATTCAGTCATCTGTTTGTGGCGGGCCACTAAGGCTCGGCTTATGGTTTGAAAGCAGCAGAGCCTGTTTTGGTTGCAAAGATACTGCAAAACTGCCGTTCTGCAAAACAATGCGATGTTTTTTGCCAATTGGCAGCAAAAAAAACGACAAGGACAACAGATGACGCCCCCCCTGACGGGGTAGCCACAATTGTCCTTGTGTTGTTTTGAATCAGCTTACCGGCGTTGCGGAGGCTGGGTCACGAGTCGATGTTTGCGTAGGTGGCGTTCTCCTCGATGAAGCGACGTCGCGGCTCCACCTCCTCGCCCATGAGCATCGAGAAAACGCGGTCGGCCTCGGCGGCATCACTGATGTTCACGCGCTTGAGCATGCGGTTCTCCGGATCCATCGTTGTCTCCCACAGCTGCTCGGCGTTCATCTCGCCCAAACCTTTGTAGCGCTGCACTTTCACCTGGTCTTCGTTTCCGGCGGCGGCACTGTCGATGAACTTGCGCAGCTGTGTATCGTCCCAGCAGTACTCCTCGCGGCTGCGGTAGGTGGCCTTGTAGAGCGGCGGCGTGGCGATGTAGAGGTAGCCGTTCTCGATAATCGGGCGCATGCGGCGGAAGAAGAAGGTCATCAGCAGCGTGGCGATGTGCTCGCCATCGACATCGGCATCGGTCATGATGATGATGCGGTGGTAGCGCAGGCGGCTCAGGTTGGCCTCCTTGGGGTCCTCGTCGGTGCCGATGGTCACGCCCAGGGCCCGGAAGATGGTCACCACCGAATCGCTCTCAAACACGCGGTGGTCCATGGCTTTCTCCACATTCAGAATCTTGCCGCGCAAGGGTAGAATGGCCTGGAACTTGCGGTCGCGCCCCTGCTTGGCCGACCCACCTGCCGAGTCACCCTCAACGAGAAACAGTTCGCTCTCGGCGGGGTCCTTGCTTGAGCAGTCGGCCAACTTGCCGGGTAGGCCACCGCCTGCCAGCGGCGACTTGCGCTGCACCTTGAGGCGGGCACTCTCGGCGGCATGGCGGGCCGTGGCAGCGAGAATGATTTTCTCCACAATCGTCTTGGCCTGCGCGGGGTGCTCCTCGAGATAGACGCCCAACGCCTCGCGCACGCTCGTTTCCACCGCGCCGATGGCCTCGGTGTTGCCCAACTTGGTCTTGGTCTGCCCCTCGAACTGAGGTTCCATCACCTTGACCGAAATCACGGCCGTGATGCCGTTGCGGAAGTCCTCGGGCTTGATTTCCACCTTGGCCTTCTCGAGCATTTTGCTGTCCTCGGCATACTTCTTGAGCGTGGCTCCCAGCCCACGGCGGAAACCGGTCAGGTGCGTGCCACCCTCGATGGTGTTGATGTTGTTGACAAACGAGTAGATGTTCTCGTTAAACGAGGTGTTGTAGGTCATGGCCACCTCGACGGGGATGTCGCCCTTATTGTTTGTGATGTGTATCACGTCGCCAATGAGCGGCTCCTTGGCAGCATCGATGTAGCGCACAAACTCATCGAGTCCGGTCTCGCTGTAGTAGGTTTCCCGGTGCGGGTTTCCCTCGTCGTCTTTGTTGCGCAGGTCGGTGAGTGTGAGGGTGATGCCGGCGTTGAGATAGGCCAGGTCGCGCAAGCGGGTGGCCAAGGTTTGGAAATTGTATATGGTTTGCTGAAAGATTGTGGCATCGGGGTGGAAGAGCACGGTGGTGCCATGGTCATCGTCGGCACAGGTGCCCACCACGGCCACGGGAGCCTTGGGGTGGCCCTTGCTGTACTCCTGCATATAAATCTTTCCCTCGCGGCGCACTTCGGCCCTCAGGTAGTCGCTGAGCGCGTTCACGCAGCTCACACCCACGCCGTGCAGGCCGCCCGACACCTTGTAGGAGCCCTTGTCAAACTTTCCGCCAGCGTGCAGCACGGTCATGACCACCTCGAGGGCGCTCTTGTGGAGCTTCTCGTGCTCGTCAACGGGAATGCCGCGGCCATTGTCGCTCACGCGAATGCTGTTGTCCTCGGTTATCACCACATCGATGTGGTTGCAGAACCCGGCCAGAGCCTCGTCGATGGAGTTGTCCACCACCTCGCTCACCAGATGGTGAAGCCCCTTGTCGTGCGTGTCGCCAATATACATCGACGGGCGCTTGCGCACCGCCTCCAGGCCCTCAAGCACCTGAATGTTGCTCGCGGAATACTCCCGCGTTTGCTCGTTCTCTTGAATGTTCTGTTCGTCTGCCATATTACATTTTTAGTATAATCACAACGTTAAGCAACTTATTTTCAAGCGAATTAATCCCCCAAAGGAATACGGCTTAAAATGCTCGCCCAAAAACGTACAAAATTACAAAATAATGTGCAAACGGCTGCCAAAAAACTCCTTAAAAAACGATAAAAAAACAACGGCAAATAGTCGAACAATCAACGGCGGCAGGGGCGACTGTGAGCCAAGCGGTTGCCCCGTGCCAGCGGCACCCGACAGCACACGGGGTGACGCACCGGTCGAAGTGTGAAAAATGCACAATTCCGCCAATCTATTTCGCCATGTCAAATTATTATTGTACTTTTGCGGCGTTTTACTAACCCAGTGGAAAGATTTGGCTGCTTGCAACCACTCTAAAAAATGCTAAATGGTGATAATCCACACAACGTATTATCCTCTCTATTAGCATTTTTCCACATTAAAAAATAATTGGAAAAATGAACAATTACCTTTTCACGTCAGAATCTGTATCGGAAGGGCATCCCGACAAGGTTGCCGACCAAATCAGCGACGCCATCCTGGACCAGTTCCTGGCCTACGACCCGCAGTCGAAGGTGGCTTGCGAAACCCTTGTGACCACCGGCCAGGTGGTGATTGCCGGCGAGGTGAGCAGCCAGGCCTACGTGGACCTGACCACCACGGCACGCGATGTAATCAACCGCATTGGCTACAACCGCAGCGAGCTCATGTTCGACGGCTCGGCGTGCGGCGTGCTCAACGCGCTGCACGAGCAGTCGCCCGACATTCACCGGGGCGTGGTGCGCGACACTCCCGATGAGCAGGGCGCCGGCGACCAAGGCATGATGTTCGGCTACGCCTGCGACGAGACCCCCGCCTTGATGCCGCTCACCCTCAACCTGGCCCATCTGATTTTGTGGGAACTGGCCCAAATCCGCCGCGAGGGCAAAGCCATGCCCTACCTGCGTCCCGACGCCAAGAGCCAGGTCACGGTGGAATATGACGGCACCACGCACCGCCCCGTGCGCGTGCACACCATTGTGGTGAGCACACAGCACGACGAGTTCATTAAACCCGCCGCCACCACCGCCGAGGCACAGCGGCAGGCCGACGAAGAGATGCTCCAGCGCATCCGCCACGACGTGGAGCACACCCTCCTACCCCGTGTGAAAGCCCAGTTGCCCGCCGAGGTGCAGGCAATGTTCGACAGCAAACTCATCTTGCACGTGAACCCCACGGGCAAGTTCGTCATCGGCGGCCCGCATGGCGACACCGGGCTCACGGGCCGGAAAATCATTGTTGACACCTACGGCGGCCGTGGTGCTCACGGCGGCGGGGCGTTCAGCGGCAAGGACCCCAGCAAGGTGGACCGCAGCGCAGCATACGCCGCACGGCACATCGCCAAGAATGCCGTGGCCGCCGGCATTGCCCACGAGATGCTCGTGCAAGTGTCCTACGCCATCGGCGTGGCGGCTCCGGTGAGCTTCTACGTGAACACCTATGGCACCGCCCGCGTGCCACTCTCCGATGCCGAAATTGCCGAGCGGCTGCTGAAACACTTCGACTTGCGCCCGGCAGCCATCGAGCGCGCGCTGGGACTGCGAAAACCCATCTACGAGGAAACGGCCTCCTACGGCCACATGGGGCGCGACCCGCGCACCGTCACCAAGCTTTTCCACTCGCCATACGAAGAAGAGAAGGAGATTACGGTGGAGCTTTTCACCTGGGAGAAGCTCGACCGCGTTGATGAACTGCGCCGGGCTTTTGGTATTTGATTGTTTTTGAGAACCGCCCGTGGCAAGCCACGCGTTTACACAGCAATATGCGGTGTGTTTGCCAACGGGCTTGCACTACCTTTGCAAATAATAATGTGCTCCCGATGAAAGGATTCTTCCGACTGCTGGCACGATTTGTGCCGCCCTACAAGCGGTATCTGGCCTTGAACGTGGTGTTTAACGTGCTGGCCGCTGTGCTCACGTTGTTCTCGTTTGCCCTGATAATCCCCATTTTAGAGATGCTTTTCGGGCTGAACACGCAGTCCTACGACTTCATGCCGTGGGGCAGCGGCAAGGTGAACGAGGTGGTGGTGAACAATTTCTACTACTATGTGCAGTGCATCATTGCCCGCTACGGCCCGTCGACGGCACTGGCGGCGATTGCTGCCGGCCTGGTGGTGATGACGGGGCTGAAGACGGGGAGCGCCTACATGAGCGCCTACTTCATGATACCCATCCGCACAGGCGTGGTGCGCGACATCCGCAACCAGATTTACGCCAAAATCGTGTCGCTCCCCATCGGATTCTTCTCCAACGAGCGCAAGGGCGACGTGATGGCTCGCATGAGCGGTGATGTCACCGAGGTGGAGAACTCGGTGATGTCGTCGCTCGACATGATGTTCAAGAACCCCATCATGATTATCGCCTGCCTGGGCATGATGATTGCGTTGAGCTGGCAGCTCACGGTGTTTGTGCTCATCTTGCTGCCTGTGGCGGGCGGCATCATGGGGGGCGTGGGCAAGCGCCTCAAGCGCGTGTCGCTCGAGGGTCAGAACCAGTGGGGTGTGATGCTGAGCAACATCGAGGAGACCATCGGCGGGCTGCGCATCGTCAAGGCGTTCAACGCCGAGGGCAAGGTGCGCCGCCGCTTCGAGGGCGAGAACGAGCGCTACCGCTCCATCGTCACCAGAATGAGCCGCCGCTACGAGCTGGCGCACCCCATGAGCGAGTTCCTCGGCACAGCCACCATCGCCATTGTGCTGTGGTTTGGCGGCACGCTCATCTTGAGCGGGACCAACGCCATCACCGCGCCCAAGTTCATCTATTATATGGTGATTTTCTACAGCATCATCAACCCCGCCAAGGATCTGTCGAAGGCCAGCTACGCCATCCAGCGCGGCATGGCCTCGATGCAGCGTATCGACAAAATTCTGGCGGCCGACAATCCCATCTGCGACCCTAAAGAGCCACAACGGCTCACGGGCATGAAACGAGGCATCGGCTACCACGATGTGCGTTTCCGCTACGGCGACCAGTGGGTGATTGACGGCGTCAGCCTCGACATCCCATGCGGCAGCACGGTGGCCCTGGTGGGGCAGAGTGGTTCGGGCAAGACCACGCTGGCCGACCTGCTGCCGCGCTTCTACGATGTGGGGCAGGGCAGCATCACCATTGATGGCATCGACATCCGCCAGATGGCTGTGGCCGACCTGCGCGCACTCATGGGAAATGTGAACCAGGAGGCCATCTTGTTCAACGACACGTTCTACAACAACATCACCTTTGGCGTGGAGCACGCCACACGCGAGCAGGTGGAGCAGGCCGCACGCATTGCCAATGCCTACGATTTCATCATGGCCAGCGAGCAGGGGTTCGATACCAACATCGGCGACCGTGGCTGCAAGCTGTCGGGCGGGCAGCGGCAGCGCGTCAGCATTGCCCGCGCCATCCTCAAGAACCCGCCCATCCTCATCCTCGACGAGGCCACCAGCGCCCTCGACACCGAGAGCGAGCACCTGGTGCAAGAGGCACTCAACCACCTGATGCAGGGCCGCACCACGCTGGTGATTGCCCACCGGCTGAGCACCATCAAGGGGGCCGACCTCATCTGTGTGATGCAGGACGGACGCATCGTGGAGCAGGGCACCCACGACCAGCTCATTGCCCGCAGCGGGCCCTATAAGCACCTGGTGGATATGCAGTCGTTCTGAAAAAGGACAGGGCGTCGGCGTCACAGGGGTGCGCCCCACCCTACTTCATGACCTTACCGGGTTTTCAACTCGAAAAATCAGATTAAGAATCCTTTCAATATGAAACGTATCGCTATTTTTGCTTCGGGGTCGGGCACTAATGCCGAGCACATAGTGCGCTACTTTGCTCACAGCCCCAGGGTTCAGGTGGCCGCTGTTTTCACCAACCGCCGCTCGGCGGCTGTCATCGGCCGGCTGCGCCCGCTGGGCATTGATGTGGAGTATTTCCCCAAAGCCGAGTGGCAACACCCGGTGGAAGTCACCCGCCGCCTGACCGAGAGAGGCATCGACCTGGTGGTGCTGGCGGGCTTCCTGGCCGTGGTGCGCGAGCCGCTGCTATCAGCCTTCGAGGGCCGGATTATTAACATCCACCCCTCGCTGCTGCCCAAATACGGCGGCAGCGGAATGTGGGGCGGGAATGTGCACGAGGCAGTGATTCAAGCCGGGGAGAAAAAGAGCGGCATAACCATCCACCAGGTTACCGCACAGGTTGATGGCGGCACCATCGTGGCACAGCACACCTGCCCCGTGTTGCCCGACGACACACCCGAGACCCTCGAGGCACGCATCCACCAGCTGGAATACCAGCACTACCCTCGCGTGATTGAGATGCTGCTGCAGTGAACCGTCAGAACAGGCTCTTGAGCAGGTTCATGATGTTGATATTGCGGCTTTTCTCGGCCAGGAGGTTTTCGATTACGATTACCTCACGGCTGGCTTTTAGCTGGCGAGCCAGAACGAGCAGCGAGTTGAGGAGTTGCTCGGCTGCTGCTCGGCGGCCGGTGATGCGCGACAGAGCCTTGGCCAGGCCGATGGACAGCTGCAGCTCGCGCAGCCCCAGCGGGTCGCCCAGTTTCTTTTGGTAGCGCAGCGCCTTGGTGTAGTATTTCACCGCATGGCGGCTGTTGCCCATCTCCAGCAGGATGTCGCCCTCTTTCTTGAGCGTGTCCACCAGGCTGTTCATGGCCACCCGCGTTTGGTTGGCATCGCCACTGGTGAGCTGGTGGGTATACAACTCGGTAGCCTGCTGGTAGTGCTCAAGCACGCTCATCTGCGTGGAACGCGACTGAATGATTTCGGTCGAGGCCTGCACGGCGTAGAGCAGCATTGCCGCGAACCGCTGCTCATTCTTCTTGGCCAGTCGCTCAAACAGTTTCTGCGCACGGGTGAGTTCTTTGGCCGCTCGTCCACTCTCGCCGGTAGCATGGTGTGTGTGTGCCAGGTTATAGAGTATGCTGGCCACCAGGGCCAGGAAATCGTCGCTCTTTTTCCCCACCACGTCGGCGAGGTGCGACAGGGCATTTTCGGCGCACCCCAGCGTGAGCGTGTGCTGCCCCTGCTCGATGAACAGGCTCATGCGCACCAGCCACAGCCAGGCAATGTAGAGCGGTGGCATGGCCTCGGCCTCGTCGGCATAAACCAGATACTCGGTCACCTGCGAGGCTTGCGCCGTGCGGTGATCCTTCATCAGAAAGCGCACATAGGTCATGGTGATGTCGAGTACCACCTCATGGCTCAGCCCTTCGGTGTGTGGCAGCTGGCCGGTGTTCTCGATTTGCGCCTGTGCGATGGTCATGTCGCCGCGCAGCCGGGGGAAGCACACATCAATGAGCAAGGGATTCATGCCGGGTGTGGTTAGGCGTAGTTAGGCGTGGTTAGTAGCAGTCCTCACTTCGTCCGCCAGGGCGGCGCTGATGGCGTTTTCGCCCGTGCTCACGCAGTCGGCACCCCAACGCAGGCCATCACCCAAAATCGTGTGCCACTGCCGCTCGTCGAGCGCAGGCAGCTGCTCGCGACCAGTGCCGGTGCGCAGCAACCCGTGAATGACCCCAGCCGTGAAGCCCGACTGCCAGCCCAGTGAGTGAACCGGCAGTTGGTTGCCGCCCGCCGGCATGGTGAAGTGGTGATGCGCGTTGTACACATGGACACCCTGCGTGTCGAGGTGAATGAACGTATTGTCGTAGAAACTGATATGGTGGTGGAAACACTCCTCGACACTCTCGCCAGGAAAAATGGCTGCCAGGTCGGCAGTGGTGGCAACCACGATTTGCGACAGCTCCATATTTTCGAGCAGGTTGGGCATCACATGGGTGATGCGGAAACCGATGCCGTGCTGCAAGCCCGGCAGGTAGAGAATGATGGCCTTTCGCTCGACTGCGTGGCGCAACAGCTCCATCAGCCGCTCGCGCTGCGGCAAGTCCACGGCGTAGAGCGAACCCATGAGCACCACGTCGTTCTCGTCGATGCGCGGCCACACCACATTGAAGCGGTCCTTGGGATAGGCACCATAGTTCACAATTTGCTTGTGCTCGCCATCGGTGAAGATAGCCGACAGCCTCGTGGCACCATCGGGATAGCGGTCCACCGAGTGCACGTTCACGCCATGGCCCACAAGGTAGTCAATAATCAAGTCCCCCACGCGGTCGGTGGTACACTCGCTCACCATCGTGCATGGTGTGCCTGCGCGTGCCAGCGAGGCAGCGGCATTGGCCACACGGCCACCCACAAACGACTTCACCGGCTGTCCGCCGCTGAAAATGGTGTCGAGCACCAGCTCTCCTATAACAACAATCTTTCGCATCACAATTATAAATATGGTATAAGGACAAGTCATCGGCGACTTTTCTCGCCCAAGTATCCACCGTGGTGCCGCTTGGCATACTCCTCGCGGGTGAAGCCGGTGGCCAGCATGGTGTTCACCACCAGCACGTCGCCCATCACGGTCATCATCGTGGTGGAGGTGGTGGGTGTGAGGCCCAGAGGGCATACTTCGGGTGCGCCACCGGTCCACAGACACACATCGGCGCGCCTTGCAAGCTCGCTGTCGTTGTTGCCGGTGATGACGATGCACGGCACTTGCTCATAGAGGGCGTGCGCCAGCTCCACCAGGGCCACAATCTCGCTCGTGCGACCGCTGTTGCTCAGCAGCAGCAGCACATCACCGGGCTGCAACACGCCCAGGTCGCCATGCTGCGCCTCGCTGGGGTGCAAGAACACCGCCGGAATGCCCGTCGACGAAAACGTTGTGGCAATATTGTTGGCAATCTGTCCGCACTTGCCCATACCCGATGTCACAAGCTTGCCACCACGCTCGTGCACATGTTTCACTATTAGCTCAATGGCTTGCTCATAGCCCTCGGTGACAGGAATCTGCGCCACCGCACGGCTCTCTGCAGCCAATATCTCTCGCATTGATTGTTTGATATCCATTCTGCAAAGGTACGAATTTTTAATGGATAATGGGGTGTGGAGCATGGAGAATTTCGCACTCAGGCGTTTTTTTGCCTCATTATTCTGCCTCAAGGCACTTTTTTAACCTCATTTTTGCAGTCGGACGACCTGGCATTTCGCTCAACTTGCACCAGCTGCGCCGGAGTCGACCGAAGACACCTCAGCTCGACCACGGCTTTGATCTGCGCTTACTTGGCCCTCTTCGAGGCCCGGCCGTGGGAGGCACCGCTATCCCCACGCCACACACATCTTCGATGTATGCGCCGTGGGGTTTCTTTCACTTTGAGGCCCCCGGCCTCATGCAGACCTACGGCCTGCGGTTCGGCAAGCGGGCGGATAATTACCATGGGGGTGCCCCGATTGGGGTGGAATATGATGCAATTGCACCAGCGTGTCTTTGAACAAGACAGTATCTGCATACCACACGGTTTTGCAGGTGTCACTAAATTCGTTCCTCATTTATTTTGCATTTCGCTCAACTTGCAGTAATGCTGGCTTCGCCGAAATTACGCGGCGTTTCGGAAATGCAAAACTAAATTCGTTCCTCATTTATTTTGCATTTCGCTCAACTTGCAGTAATTTTGCATGAGATTTTCAAATAAACTGGTGGATATATGAGCTACAAATTGTGGATTTATCTGTTTGTTGCCTTATTGTGCTGCGGTTGTGTGAACGACGACACCAACTTTGGCGGCTTGGTGTATGACTACACCCGCGAGGAACTCACCCCTATGGCCATTGCCCTCGATTTCAGCCCGCTTGATGAGCCGGCCGACGTGCCGCCCACCGACGAGAGCGACCCTTACTATTCCGACTATGTGGAAAACGACACGTTCGACCGCACGGTCTATGTGCAATACGATGGCAACGAGGTCACGCTCAGCGGCGAGAACGAGCGCGTGCAGGTGTACACCGACGGCGCCCATGTCACAATCAGCAGCCAAAGCAGCCGCATGGAGTATGTGCTGACCGGCAACAGCGCCAACGGCTCGCTGAAAATCTATAGCGACCACAAGTACAAGCTCACCCTGGCAGGTGTCACACTCACCAACCCCACGGGTGCGCCAATCAACAACCAGTGCGGCAAGAGCCTGTACCTCGTGCTTGCCGATGGCACGACCAACACGCTCGCCGATGGCCCGGACTATGTGGTCACGGAAGGAGAGCAAATGAAAGGCGCCCTTTTCAGCGAGGGGCAGGTCATTGCCAGCGGCCGGGGCAGCCTTGTGGTCAACGCCACTGGCGGTCACGGCATCGCCAGCGACGACTACATCAGGTTCCGCCCGGGCTGCCAAATACACGTCACGGCCAATGCCGGACACGGCATCAAGGCCAATGATGGCATCATGATTGATGGCGGGGTTCTCAACGTGGAAGTGACTGGCGATGGCTTCAAGGGATTGAAGAGCGACCTTGGCATCGAGGTGCGCGGTGGCCGCACCACAGTGGTCACCAGCGGGGCCAGCCGCCAGAACGAAGACCCCGTGCTGGGCGACAGCGAGAGCGACTACAGCAGCTGCGCCGGCATGAAGAGCGACACCGACATCCTCATCAGCGGCGGCATCGTGCGCGTGCTGAGCACCGGCGAGGGCGGCAAGGGTCTCAACGCCGCCGGCAACCTGCTGATTGACGGCGGCAGCGTGGCCGTGGTCGCCACCGGAATCAAGGGCAACAGCTCGCCCAAGGGCATCAAAAGCGACAGCGACATCACAATCGCTGGCGGCAGCACATACGCCTACAGCGCAGCAGCATCTCCACTCGACGCTGCTGGCGTGCTCACAGTGGCCGACAGTTGCACCGTGTGCGAAATGCACCCACGGCGCGTGATTGTCACTTTTCCCGAATAATCCACTGCCAGCCGTCTCTCGCGGCTTGGCACGCACCGACTGGTGAAGCCGGCCAGGATTGTTTCTATCACATCACGCACTTGAGGATGTCGCCATCGCTCAACGGCTCCTCAAGGTCAAGCTCGCGGCCAGTGACATCATAAACCCGCATGAGCCGCACACGAGCCTTGCTCACACTGCGTCGCAAAGCATAGGCCATCACTGCCACTCGCACGTTGGCCTCTTCGGGAATCTCGATGGTTGTTCGGTTAACTCTCACATTCATAGCTCGACAATTGTTTCTTTGGTGCTCCAACGCAATGCTCAGTTGCTCGCCTTTAGGCTCACACGCTTTGAGTTGCAAGCTGTGGTTCAAGAATTGCAAAATTAGGCTATTTTTGTCAAACTGACAAATAAGAAATGTTAAATATTTGTTTATTCATGGTTTTCAGTAGGTTTAGGCAAAATCTACTCAGCAATCAATCCCAATACGACTCAAGCAATTTATAGAACCCACCTTTATAGAACCCACATAAAAAAATGATTAAAAAAGTTGCACAGGTCAGAAAATGGCAGTAATTTTGCAGTCGCAAATGCAAGATGGTCGCATGGATGAGTGGTTTAGTCACTGGTCTGCAAAACCAGGCACAGCGGTTCGAGTCCGCTTGCGACCTCAAAGACACAACGCCAACCAATTGAACATCACTCGGTTGGCGTTTTTATTCAAAACCGCCCCTAAATGAGAACAACCACGGCGCGCCGTCCCATTGATGGCGTGCCGCGCTATCGCAAGCGCGACAAGCGGGTGCGGGAAACTAACAACGGCACGGCTTGAAGCAGGAGCGATACACCCCATTAGTCGATGTTTCACGCCCATTGGTCGAAACACCGGACGGCTGCATTGAACCTCGGCCACGGTTGCGGGTCAAAGAGACAAAGAAGCTGATTTATTCACCATCTAACACTCAAGAACGATGAAACGCTTAATGATTACCCTGCTGGCTCTTGTGGCCATGAGCGCAACAGCCAGTGCCATGAGCTACAGCCATGCCCGCGAGCAGGCCCTGTTCCTAACCGACAAGATGGCCTACGAGCTGGGAATGACCGAAGACCAGTACAACGCCGCCTACGAAATCAACCTCGACTACTTCCTGAACATCGAGACTGTGAACGACCTGCACGGCATCTACTGGACCCGCCGCAACAACGAGTTGAGCTACGTGCTCACCGCAGCTCAATACCGCACTTTCACGGCAACAACCTATTTCTACCGCCCTGTCACGTGGGTGAGCAACAAGTTCCGGTTCACAATCTATGAACGATATGAGAAAAACCGCTACTATCGCCCTGCCCCCGCTGGCTACCAAACCTACAAAGGCGGCAACCGGTACTACGACAACAGCCCCTACCGCGGCCGCACGTTTGACGGCCACAGCAACGCCGGCGGCAACGTGCACGGCAATGGGCACGGGGACAACCATTCCACTCCCCCACCCGCCGGGGTGAATCCCGGAGGAGGTCCCGCCCGCAAGCCCGACACCGGCACAATGACGAAAAAGCAGGCCGTGAGCCAGGGCAAGAGCAACATGAACAACCGGCGCCACTGACACACCGGCAACTACCTCAACCGACACGCGGCACAGACGCAAAAGCCTGTGCCGCGTGTCGCATATAATGGGACACCGCGTCCTGGTCCACGCCGTTTTTCTTTCCCGCTGCGGAGCTGAGTCACAGGTGCAGGCGCAGAGTGGCGCCCAGGGTGCGGCCATGGCCGCGTTGCAGGAACTCGTGGCCGATTGACACGAAGTAAAACGTGCGGTAGGTTGTGCCGGTGAGGTTGCGTCCCCACAGCTGAAGGTCGCAGTGCCTGCCCTCTATGGTGACGCTGGCACCCATCAGGGCGTAGAACGGCTGGGCGAGCGTGTTCGCCTCGTTCCAGTAGACGCACCCGGCACCGCTCACGTTGGCGGCCAGTGTGAGTGCACGCAGGCAGCCGGTGCGGCTCAGCGTGATGGTGTGTGCGGCCTCGGCCCACAGCGTGTGCAGGGGCGCGTATGGCACGTGGCACCCGGCGTAGTCGGTCTTTCCGTCGTTGTACTGCCGGAACGTGGCGTGCGTGTAGCCGTAGCTGGCGTGCACCGTGGTGCCATCTGCAGGGTGCACTTGCAGAGCCAGCTCCAGGCCGCAGTGGCGGGTGCGCCCGGCGTTGGTCATCATGCGCCCGGTGGTCAGCCCCGGCGGGAACACCGTGAGCTGCCGGTCGCGGCAGTCCATCCAGTAGAAGCTGGCATCGATGGCGAGCCTTCGCTGCCAGACCTCGAGGTGCGTGCCCACCTCCAGGTTCC
Source organism: Muribaculaceae bacterium (assembly GCA_017443765.1). Classification (GTDB taxonomy): domain Bacteria; phylum Bacteroidota; class Bacteroidia; order Bacteroidales; family Muribaculaceae; genus Sodaliphilus. The sequence goes on from JAFSYB010000110.1 coordinate 26,760, forward strand.
AGGCTTTTTCGGGTCGGTAGCCCACCACGTCGGCCACGTCATAAGTGCCGCCGATTCCCATCAGCCGCATCAGCCGCTGCTGGAGCACGTCGCTGAACATCTGCGTGTTGAAACCACCTGCCTTGCTGCCACGCGCCACAGTGGCGTAGAGGTCGGCCACGTGGGTGCTGCCCCCCAGGTGCAGCGTGGCCGTGAGGCGCGGCAGCAGCTGCACAAAATGCTTGGTGAGCGTGCCGCTGTCGTCGATGTCGATGGGCTCGTGGCGATAGACGGTGGCGGTGGCCGCCTGCATGATGTCGTAGCCCGTGTGCGTGGTGCTGCGGTAGCGCAACCGGGCGTACTCGTAGTCGAGCCGCAGGCCGGCGGTGACGGTGAGCCGCCGCCAGCTGCGCGAGGCTTGCGCGTAGAGTGCCGCCCCCGCTGTGGGCAGGGTGAAGTGGCTGCCCAGCACAAACTCGCGTGTGTCCCACACCACGGGATAGGCGGGCAAGGCATCGTTCACGTGCCGCTCGATGAGCTGGGCAATGCCGGTGTCCTTGAACGTCACCGGCGCGTCCATGCGCGTGTGGCGGTAGTAGCCGAAGGCTCCGGCAAGCCAACTGCCCTGAAGCTGCTCGCTGCGCCCGCGCACCACCACGTCCTGCGTCACCGCGTGCTCGCGGCGCGCTTGTGTGAGCGTGAAATAGGGCTGGGCCGTGAAGTCCTGGTCCAGGGTCATGTTGTCATCGATGTACTGGTAGGAGGTGATGCTCGACAGCGAGACCCGTTCCCAATGCTTGGTGAGGGTGAGGCCGTCGCTCACGGTGGTGCGGCGGTAGAAGCAGGTGTCGTTGTAGGCAATCACGTCCGTGTTCACCTGTTCGTAGGGGTAGCCGCCCTGGCGCGTGTGGCCGGTGGCGAGCACGTTGCTCAGCAGCAGTGTGGCGTCGGGTTGCCATTCGAGTTTCACGCGGGCGGTGGCCAGGCGTTCCCAGTCGGTGCGTTGGCCGTTGCACTGGTTTCGGAACTCGCCGGCGGTGCCACCGCAGTAGGCCGTGGCACTTGCCGCCACGCGGTCGCCCAGCCGGGTGTAGTGACTCGCGCCTATGCGGTAGGTGCCGTGCGAGGCCGCGCGCACCACGGCCCGGGTGCCTTGCCAGTTGAGCGGCGACAGCGTGTAGATGTTCATCACGCCGCCCAGCGTGTTGCGGCCGTAGAGTGTGCTCTGCGGGCCGCGCAGCATCTCCACAAGGGCAATGTCGGGCAAGTCGGTGTCGTAGCTTTCCTTGCACACCACCGGCACATTGTCCACGTTCAGCCCCACGGCGGGCTGGTCGATGCGCGTGCCAATGCCGCGCACGTAGAGTGTCGAAGTCATGCGGCTGCCGTAGTCGGGTTGGAACACGCCGGGCATCATTGCCGTGGCGGCTTTCACGCTCACCGCGTCGTTGCGCTCCACCTGGTCGCGGTGCAGCACAGTGGCGGCTCCGGCATCGGAGTTCAGCGAGGTTTGCTTGATGGCGGTCACGGTCACGTCGGCCAGCCGCACCGAGTCGGGCGCAGCCACCTCAACGGTTGCGCCTGCAGCCGACAGTGTCCCAGCAAGAAATATGGGTAGCCATGCTTTCACGCTGCAAAGATACGAAATAATTGGCAATTATGCGTTATCCGCCACATTCGTTCTCATGGCGTTTAGCACGGCGAGGACGGTGACGCCCACATCGGCAAAGACGGCCATCCACATCGTGGCCAGTCCGGTGGCGGCAAGCAGGAGCACGGCGAGCTTGATGCCGATGGACAGTGCCACGTTTTGGCGCGCGATGCACAGCGTGCGGCGTGCCAGGCGCACGGCGGTGGCGATTTTCGCGGGGTCATCGTCCATGAGCACCACGTCGGCGGCCTCGATGGCGGCCTCGCTGCCCAGGCCACCCATGGCAATGCCCACGTCGGCGCGGGTGAGCACGGGGGCGTCGTTGATGCCGTCGCCCACCATGGCCAGCGTGCCGTGGCCGGCGCACTCGGCGAGCAGCCGCTCCACGTGGCTCACCTTGTCGGCCGGGAACAGGCCGGCGTAGTATTCTTTCAGATTCAACTCACTGGCCACGCGCGCGGCCACGTCGGGGTGGTCGCCGGTAAGCATCACCGTGCGCCGCACACCCAGGGCGTGCAGCAGCCCGATGGCGCGGGCACTGCCAGGTTTCACCTGGTCGGTGATGGCGATGTGGCCGGCGTAGGCACCGTTGATGGCCACGTGAATCACCGTGTCGCCCGGGTGGCACTGGCCGCAGGCCGTGACCACGGCACCGGCGGCCTGCATCATGCTCGCATTGCCCACGCTCACCAGCTCTTCGCCCACCCGGGCACAGATGCCCTGGCCGGCCACTTCCTTCACATCGCTCACGCGGCAGCCGTCGGTGGCCTCGTCGGGGAACGCGTCGCGCAGGGCTGCCCCGATGGGGTGCGTGCTGTAATGCTCCACATGGGCGGCCAGGTGCAGCAGCCGCTGGCTGTCGCACGCCTCGGGATGCACGGCACTCACCGCAAACTGCCCGTGGGTGAGCGTGCCGGTTTTGTCGAACACCACGGTGTCGACCTGGGCCAGCACATCGATGTAGTTCGACCCCTTGATGAGAACACCCCGGCGCGAGGCGGCACCGATGCCGCCAAAGAACGTGAGCGGGATGCTGATGACCAACGCGCACGGACACGACACCACCAGAAACATCAGCGCACGGTAGAGCCAGGTGGGCAGCTCGGTCTGGAAATGCCCTGTCAGCAGCGGGGGCAGCAGGGCGATGGCCACGGCGGCCAGTGTGACCACAGGCGTGTAAACTCGTGCGAAGCGCGTGATGAACGCCTCGCTGCGCGACTTGTGGCTGTCGGCGTGCTCAACCAGCTCTAGGATGCGCGACACAGTGCTCTCGGCCAGCGGCCGCGTGGTGCGCACGCGCAGCACGCCGGTCAGGTTGACGCAACCCGAGGCCACCTCGTCGCCCGCCGCCACGTCGCGGGGCAGGCTCTCGCCGGTGAGCGCCACCGTGTTCAGTGCCGAAACACCCTCGGCCACCACGCCGTCGAGCGGCACGCGCTCACCAGGACGCACCACCAGGGTCTCGCCCACCGCAACAGTGTCGGGGGTCACCTGCCGCTCGATGCCGTCGCGCACCACAGTGGCGGTTTCGGGCCGCAAGTCCACCAAATGGGCAATGCTGGCGCGGCTGCGCCCCTCGGCGTAGCCCTCGAACAGCTCGCCCACCTCGAACAGCAGCATCACGGCCACTGCCTCGGCCATTTCGGGCTCGGCACCGGGCAGGAAACCTATGCACAGCGCCCCCACGGTGGCCACGGTCATCAGGAAATGCTCGTTGAACACGTCGCCGTGCGCCACGCCTTCCACAGCCTCGCCAAGCGTGCCATGCCCCACAAGCAGATACGGAACCAGATAAATGAGCAACAACTGCCACACCGGCAGGTGCAGCCAGTGCTCAATAGCCATGGCCGCGGCCAGCAACACCGCCGCCACAATGATGAGGGCTACCTGGCCGCGCCCACCGCCATGCTCATGGTGGTGCTCGTGATGGTGCTCGTGCCCGCCGTCGTGTTCGTGTTGCCCATGACCGCTTACGCCGCAGGCGCAGCAATGGAAAGCTGAAAACAGAGAGCCGAAAGCTGAATGATGCTCGTGGCCGCAGCAGTCGCTGTCGTGATGATGTGCCATAGTCGTTGGAGTTTTGCTTTTGGCTGCAAAAGTAGACAATAAAAACGTCACACTCGCCACCCATGCCCTGCGAATGTCGGATCTTTGCAACCCAGTCGCAAAATGGATTTTTCTCCGCCATAATTTGGTTATGAGCGGCGAAAGCTCTACCTTTGCGTTTTCAAACATACCCTTAACCAAAAACTGCTATGAAACGTTCACTGCTTTCGTTACTGATGATTGTGTGTTGCGCCGTGGTGTCGTGGGCCGATTCGCCACTCACCTCGACCGATTTCCATGAGGCCTACGCCGAGCACCCGATGGTGGTGATGGCGGGCGACTTCGTCACCGGAGCCATTTTCAGCGAGGGCGACCTGCCCGAACCAATGGTCAAGTTCCTCACCGACAATAAAAGCCCCATCGATATCCGGCTGGCTGTGGTGAACAAGATGGGTTGGGACGCCGCCTGGGCCATGCAGCTCGTGCAGCAGACCGTGATGGGCAAGTGCAAGGCCAAGGACGAGACGCAGCTGGCCAAGAAAGCCGATGCCGCCTCGCTCATCCTCTATGCCTACGCCAAGGCTATGGGCGACTATTTCAATGTGAACGATGCCCGCGAACTCGCCCACGAGGCCGTGCGAAAAAACAACGGCAAGAGTTTCACCATCGACCTCATTGCCTCGCTCATCGATGCCCAATGGTGCTCCGACAACGACATCTACCACATGTACACGGTGGTAAATGATGTCATCAACGAGTACGGCGACCATCAGGACATGCGCACCGAGGCCGTGAACATTATCATGGACTACATGGGGCTCTACACCGAGTGACCGGCAGCGTTGTGCGGCTGCGCCATGCTCCAGAGCATTTGGCACCACACGATGGCGTAGACATAGACATCGAGCATGAGCGTGCCGTTGACGAAGTTGTGCACGGGCGTGGGCACCAGCACATCGACTGGCACGCAGCCGAACAGCACCACCATTGCCCATAGCAGCACGCGGTCGACAACCGTGTGCCGCTTGCGCAGCCAGTACCACAGCATGTAGCCTGCCAGGGCAATGAGGTAGGTGTGCGTTTCCGACGAATCGCCCAGCACGATAATCCACCCCATGAGCACGCCCAGCGTGGTGGCGCGGAAATCGAACTCGCCCCAGCGGCGCCAGCGCACGAAGAACACCGCCACCACCCCGCCAATGGTGAGCAGCTGCACGATGCGGTAATGGTCGAGCACCAGCCGCAGCGGCCACGCATAGAGCAGCGACACGTATGTGGCGCTGCTTTGGTGCTGCGAGAGCATCGCCCACCAGTTCATGTAGCACGGCACCAGGCCGTCGAACCCCACCTTGAGGGCCGGCAGCAGCAACAGCGCCACTCCCGCCACAGCGGCGGCGCACAGGTTGCGGAACACTTTCGGATAGCAGAACAGCAACAGCAGCTCCACGATGCCATACACCTTGGTAGTGGCCGACAGCATAATCAGCAGCACCGCCCACAGGCCGTGGCCGCGCTCCAGCAGGCTGTAGGCAAACAGGAAGATATAGGCCACCACCACGTTGAACTGGAACGAGAACACGCTCTGCTCGAGCACAAGCAGCAGGAACAAATAGATGTACACTTTGTAGGCGTCGTAGCGCCGCGGCAGCGTGAACACCGCCAGGGTGAACAGCGCGAAGTTGCCGATGTTCCACACTATCGGCCCCAGCCAGCGGGGCAGGGCGGCAATGGGCCAGTAGAGCACCGAGAACACCGGCGTGTAGAGGAAATAGCGTCCGTGGGCATCCACAAACTGCTGCGTGTAGGGGTTGATGCCATTCCAAAAGTCAACCGTGGAGTCGGTATACACCAGGTAGTTGGCATAGCGCAGCCGCACCATCTCGGCCACCGTGGCCGCAATGGCGATGACCAGCCCCAGCAGCACGACCCACAACGCTCGCGACCGCACACATTTCTTTAGCTCGCAATTCTCGGTTTTCAGTTCACGGTTCATAGTTGCTGCATCTCGTGGTTCTTGAAGCCCATACCATTAGGATGGGTTTTGTGAGGCCGGGCTTGCGCCCCGCTTCCCATTGTAGGAGTTGACGAAATAGCCAGGCCGTTGCTTGACCTCGTTGAAAATGCGGCCCAGGTACTCGCCCAGAATGCCCAGGCTCAGCAGCTGCACGCCGCCCAGGAACAGCATGGTAACCATGATGGTGGGATATCCCGCCACGGGCTCGCCCCACACATTGGTGACCACGATGATGTACACCAGGTAAATAAACGCCACCGCCGAGACCAGCAATCCCAATATCGAGGCCAGGCGCAGCGGCGCGGTGGTGTAGGAGGTGATGCCGTTCAGTGCCAGGTTGAGCAGCGACATGAATCCCCACTTGGAGGTGCCGGCCCGGCGCTCCTGCTGACTGTAGGTGATGCCCTTCTTGTGGAAGCCTATCCAGGAGTACATCCCCTTGGTGTTGCGCTCCACCTCACGCATTTGCCGCAGGGCATCCACGCATGTGCGGTCGAGCAGACGGAAGTCGCCCGTGTCCTTTTGCACGGGCACCCGCGACAGCGAGGCCAGCAGCCGGTAGTACCACTGCGAGCTCTTGCGCTTGAACCACGTCTCGCGGCTCTGCGCCCGCTGGGCGTACACGTCGTCGAAGCCCTCCTCCCACCAGCGCAGCATCTCGGGAATCACACTCACCGGGTGCTGCATATCGGCATCCATAATAATCACGGCATCGCCGGTGGCATAGTCCAGCCCGGCCATCATGGCGATTTCCTTGCCGTAGTTGCGGCTCAGGTCCACATAATTGTAATGCGCGTCGGCTTGGTGCAGCCGCATCATCTCGCGCAGTGTGCCGTCGCTGCTGCCGTCGTTCACCAGCAGGAATTCCCACTCGTAGGCCGGGTTCTCGTCAAGCACCTGGCGCATGCACCGCTCCAAAATGGGGAACGAGGCCTCCTCGTTATAGGCCGGGAGCAATATGGTCACTTTTTTCATTGGCAAGAAACAAAATCGTTATAGGTGACGAACTCGGCTCCGTGCGCCTTGAAGTCCGCGATGAGCCGTCGCAAACGCTGCGCCATGCCGTGGCCGCTGTTGCGCCTGATGATCCAAGGGGTGCGCCACTCGCGGTGCTCGCCCAGGGCCACAAACTCCCACGGGTGGAAATAGATGGCAAAGTGGCCGTCGTGCCGCAGGGTGCGCAGGCACAGCCGCCGGTAGAGCCACTGCGGGTAGTTGTGGCACGCCAGCCAAAACAGCGGCAGGCGCAGCCACGGCGTGACCGACACGGGAATTTGCGGCAGGCCACCCTCGACGAACGGCACGCGAGGCACGTTCAGGTGCATATATCGCCCGGGAATGAACGTGGGGTGCACCGACGAGTTGTAGCGGTAGCCCGCGCGAGCCAGCTCGCCGTTGTCGATGGCCATCATGCGCGGCTGGCGGTAGCCCGTCACCGGTTGGCCGGTCAGCCGTTCCAGCTCGGTGCGCGACTGCGCCGCGTCGCCCGCCCGCTGTTCCCAGTGGTCCACGCCGTGGCTGGCCACCTCGTGCCCGCCGGCCACAATGCGCTCCATCACCGCCGGGGCTGCACAGGCAAAACGCACCGTGCAGAAGAACGTGGCACGCACGCCCTGCTGCTCAAGCATGTCGAGAATCACCTCGCTCCCCGCAGCCGACACGCGCACCGACTCCTCGAACGAGATGTCAACGCCTTGCTCGCGAGGCAGGTCAAACTCCTCGGTGTCGAAACTCAGCAATATCTTCTTGGATTTAGCCATTATTTGTTATCACTTGTGACAGCTGTTCCTTGTTCAGCTCAAATCCTCGTGGATTAAAACCGGAGTGGATTAGTTCTTCGTGTGCGGTCAGCGTCGGCGCGAGGCGCGGAAGAGGATGTCGCGCTCGCTGTCGGTGAGTGAGGCGTAGCCCGAGCGGCTGATTTTCTCCAGCACGCGGTCCAGGTCGGCCTCGGTGGGTTCGTTGGTTGCCGTGTGCCTTGCGGTGCGGTTGCCCGGCCTCCACGCCGTGCCGCCCACTGGCGCGCCCACCGACGGCCTGCCCGGACGGCCTTCGCGACGCAGCAACCCCGCCAGCCAGTCGATTGAGCGGTTGAGCCATGCCGTGATGTCGCGGCCACGGCGAATCGCCAGTGCGAACCACAGCCCCACCAGGGCACCGCCAATGTGCGCGATGTTGCCGCCCGTGTTGCTCGCCCCGATGCCCAGCACCGACAGCAGCACGCACACCACAGCCACCCACTTTAGCGCCACCTGCCCCAGGAAGAGCAGTCCGATGCGGTAGTCGGGGGTATAGACCGCCAAGGCCACCACGATAGCCAGCACCGAGGCCGAGGCCCCAAGCAAGTAAGAGTTCTCGTTGGCCAGCGGCGGCAGCAGCGTGTAGGCCGCCACATAGAGCAACGCCCCGCCAATGCCGCCCAGCACATACAGGCCCGCCAGATGCTTGGGCGTGAAAAACTCCAAAAAGATGCGCCCCATCCAGTAGAGCCACAGCATATTGAACAAGATGTGCAGCACGTCGTAGTGCGCAAAGCAGTAGGTGAGCAGTGTCCATGGGCGCGTGAGCAGCACCTGCCAGCGCGAGGGCACCTCCACCCACAGCAGTGCCTGCGGTGCCTGGCTGCCCATCAGCCACGCCACCAAGGCCACGGCGTGCAGCAGCAGGAACATCCCCACATTAATATAAATAATACGCAGCAGGATGCCGCCCTGGCGGTAGTGCCGCCGAATGTCGTCAAGAATACCCATTTCCGCCTCCCCGCACACCACGGTGCTTCCAATACAAAAGAATCACAATGCCAGCCAGCATACCGCCCAGGTGCGCAAAGTGCGCCACACCCGTCATCACGCCGTGAAGGCCAAAGTACAGCTCCAGCAGGCCATAGCCCAGCACCATCCATTTCGCCTTGATGGGGAACGGAAACGGAATGATGTACATCTTCATGTTCGGGAAAAGCATGCCGAAAGCCAGCAGGATGCCGAACACCGCCCCCGACGCGCCAATGGTGACCAGGGCGTTCTGGAATCCCTCCACCACTCCGGGCGCCACGTTGCCCACGTTGATTGCAGCCACAATCTCGGCCGGCGTGGCTTGCATGGCCTTGGCCAGATACCGCACCATGCTGTCGTGCCAGGTGAACATCCACACCGCCTCCTGCACCAGCGCGGCACCCAGGCCGCAGCTCACATAGTAGAACAGGTAGCGCTTGGCACCCAGCACACGCTCGAGCGTGGTGCCGAACATCCACAGCGAGAACATATTGAAAAACACGTGGGTGAAACTCGATGGGTCGTGCAGGAACATATAGGTGAACAGCTGCGCCGGGTTGAATCCCGATGCCTGCCAAAAATGCAGGCCCAGCGTGTCCACCATGTCGAATTTCCCCGTTTTTGCCAGCACCACGGTCGCCAGCCACATCAGCAGGTTGATAATTAGCAGATGCCGGGTCACCGGCGGAATAGAGTCGATAAACGAGCCTCGATTATTCATAATTGTATCGTTTTCGGTTCAAAAACTTATGCTTCCCATTTCAGCCGACAAAAGTACGCAAAAACTCGCAAAATGCCGCCCTAATCGCCAGTTAAGATAGTTTTTTTAGCGAAAAACGCTTTTTTTTGGAAAATATTTTTGGAGTGACGCTTTTTTTGCCTATATTTGCCCCAACAAAAAATTTGAACCACATTTTAATCATTTCAAAACTCAAGAATTATGAACAAAACTGAATTAGTGAATGTGATTGCCGCCGAGGCCAAGTTGACCAAAGTTCAAGCCAAGGAAGCGCTTGACGCAACGCTGAAGGCTATCGGCGAGGCTCTGGCCAAGGGTGACAAGGTGGCTCTGCTCGGCTTCGGCACTTTCGGTGTCCAGGAGCGTTCTGCACGCATGGGTGTCAATCCCCAGGATCCCAAGAAGAAAATCAAAATCGCCGCCAAGAAGGTCATCAAGTTCAAGGCCGGCGCCGAGCTCAACAAGATGCTCTAACACATTCCCGACAATGGTTGTTACAAGGGCCACGCATCGTCACGAGGCGCGGCCCTCGTTGTGCCGTGGGGCAATTACGATAATTCGACTTTTTAAACTTTGACACCCAGAAAACTATGATTAAGAAAGCAATGCTGCTGCTGTCGCTTGTGGCCATGACAATGTACTTGTCGTGCTGCGGCAGCGATGAGAAAGACGAGCCCGAAGTGGTGCCCGAGGGTACATACGCCAGCGTGTACACCAGCGAGAACGACACACACTACGAGTACACACTCGACATGGAACACCAGCTATGCACCATCACGGTCCACAACGTGGTGTTCACCATCGGCGAGCGTCAGTCGCCGGCAATGACCATCCGCATTCCCAATGCCGCAATCGTCTCAACCTCCCACACGGGAGCGGTCACCATCGAGGATACCAACATCGCCCCCGAGATGCTGCGTGGCAGCGACTTCGTGCCCATGCCCGACGTGCAGTACATCGTGACCGACCTGCGGGCCACACTCAACGCGGTCGAGAAAACGTTTGCCATCACGTTCAAGTGCCACGGTGGCGAGTTCAGCGACACGGGAAAGCTCCAATAAGGCGCGTTTTCGTGATTTTTAACGCACGACGGCGCAACATTCCGCACCGCCGTGCGTCATACTACTATATACCTATATAATTATGAAACGTCTCACCCTTTACTTATCATTCATCGCCCTGCTGGCAATGGTGTCGGCTTGCGGCAACGATGAGCCAACGCTGGACCGCCAGCGCGACGTGACCATGAGTGTGGAAACCGTAACCCATGTGCTGGACCCCGCCACGGGCGAAACCACCATGGGAACCACCGAGGTGAACATGGTGGTGGTGCACCAGCGGGCGCTCACCGCCGACTTCAAGCTGCAAGCCACCATCGGCGGCGTGAAGCATGAGTATGCCGTGGCCGACGTGCCGCTCACGCGGGTGGAGTATCAGGACTACCGCTACACATTTGACGCAGCAAGCGGCGGCGAGGTGACCAACCTGTGCGGCATTGTGGACCTGGCCGACCAGGTGCTCACCGTGCACTACGACGTGGCCGGGCACCACGTGAGCAGCACCATCAGCGATGTGTTCTTTGCCCAAACCGGCGTGAAGTTCACCTACACCGACGGCACCACCAGCTCGGCCGGGGGCAGCTTCTGGACGCTGAAAGTGAACTCTGGCGGCCGTTCGGCAAGCGTGATTGTCAACGACCTGAAAATTGACCGCGACACCGTGGTGGAGTACGTCACCGACTCCAATGGCACCCGTAGCGAAGTGCACAAGCGCGGCTCCCGCGTGCTCACCTCGCTGAACGGGCACGGAGCCACGGTGGAACCCACCGCCGAGGGCTTCAGCGTGACGGGGGAAACGCTCACCTCGGTGGCAACCTACGGCGACGGCGACCATGTGGCCGGAGGCAACTCACAGCAAACCGAGAACTACATCGTCTGCAACGTGGCGCTGACAGTCAATATGGAGACCGGACGCCTCGACGGCACACTGGTAATCCGCCATGTGCTCAAGCGCGATGCCGAGGGCAATCCCACCGAGTGGGACGACATCCAAGCCCAGGTGAGCGGCGAAACCTACCGGCAGAGTACCCTGCAATGACACCGAGCAGTTTATCCACCCTAATCATTTATCTGTTTTTCAACTCTTTAGCCTTTATCAACGATGAATCGACACTTGATTGTTTTGACGGGCATTATATTGCTATTGTTCGGCACTGCGTGCGGCAGCGATGAGCCTGCCGACGAGGTGTGGTATGCCCAAATTCCGATGGTGAACCACGCCACCGACACCGAGACGGGCGGGCTGTACAGCTGCCAGGTGGGCGTGCTGTATGCCGAGCTGAACATGACCACGATGACCACCGACATCACCTACTCGCTGGGATTTGGCAATGGCACGGTGACACTGAGCCTGACCAACGCGCCGATGACTCGCGTCGAGAACGGACTGATGGTGAGCCTCGCCGGCCCGGTGAGAGCCGACAACCACACATTCACCGACATCAACGCCTTTATCGACACGCGCCAAACCGGCTACACCCAGCATTATATTCAGGCAACAGTCGATGAGCGGTACGAGCTCAACGGCCTGTTCGGCACCATGGCCTTTGCGCAAGCGACGAGCGAGGTGTCCACTGCCGCCGGCCGGCACTTCGCCGACCACGGCGGCACCTACGCCTTCACCATCACATCGCTGCGCGAGGGCGACGAGCGGGCCGAGGTCACGCTGAGCGGCATCGATGTGTTTCCGCTCGACAATGGCGTGACCTACGACGGCCTGACGGTGGAACCCACTGCCGAGGGCTTGTTCATTCACACCGGCGAGGAGGGCATCGTGCCCACTGCGGGCGGCAGCAGCCGCCTCACGGCCCTGGAGGCGCACATCAACATGCACGAGCGCACGTTCACGGCAAGCTATGCGATTGAGGGCTGCGCCACGGTTGTGGCCAGCGGCTCGATGCGATGAATGTGCCGGTTTTCTTAAAAAATCGCAAAAAATGCGCCTCAAGGCGCATTTTTTGCGCCTGTTCGGGAAAAAAGCCGTAATTTTACGCTCACAATGGCAACCACACAACGGACATACGACGAAGCGGCAGTGATTGAACAACTTCACCATCCCTCGACGGCACGCGCAGCCTTCGGGCAGGTGATTGCCCACTATTCCAGCACTTTGTACTGGCAAATCCGACGTATGGTCATTGATCATGACGATGCCAACGACGTGCTCCAGAACACGTTCCTGAAAGCGTGGACAAGCATTGACAATTTCCGTGGCGATGCCAAGCTCTCGACCTGGCTCTACAAAATTGCCATCAACGAATCCATCACGTTCATCAACAAGAAAAAAGCGCAGAACAACGTGTCGCTCGACGACGACGACAGCTTCCTGGTGAACACACTCGAAAGCGATGAATGGTTTGATGGCGACGAAACACAGCGATTGCTGCAGCAGGCCATTGCCACCTTGCCCGAAAAGCAGCGACTGGTGTTCAACATGCGCTACTACGACGAGATGAAGTACGAGGATATGTCGGAAATCCTGGGCACCTCGACGGGTGCCCTCAAGGCCAGCTACCACCACGCCATGAAAAAAATCGAAGCCTTTTTCGCCGAACACGATTAAACTTTAGACATTCGTTGCAGTCAAAAGAAGTGTTATGAAGAACGAAGAAAGCGAAATATTGAACAGGTTTGGTCGCGATGCGGGATTCCGTGTCCCGGAGGGCTATTTCGATGACTTCAACGAGCGCATGGCCGCCATGCTGCCCGAGGTGGAGATTACCGAGGTGGACACGAAGCCCACGTTGTGGGTGCGGCTCAGGCCCTACTTGTACTTGGCCGCAATGTTTGCCGGCGTGTGGTGCATGATGAAGGTGTTCAATGGTTTCAACCAAAACATCAGCACCGAGCAGCGCGTGAGCGAGGTGGCCTCGGGCATCTATATGGAAAACAATGCCGACGAGTTCATCATGAGCGGCTGCGCCAGCGACTACGACATCATGACCTACGAAGACAGCGTGATGATGGACGAGGAGGCGCGATGAGCGGCACCCCACCCTCTTAAAAAGCGAAAATTATGAAACGACTACTCACTCTGCTGATGCTCGCGGTTCTCGCCCTTGCGGTGACGGCACAAGGCAACCGCTCGAAATGGGGCAGCGAGATGCTTGAGGCCAAGCACAAAATGATTATCGAGGAGGTGGGTCTCACCCCCACGCAACAAGAGCAGTTCATGCCCGTGTACGAGGAGATGGAGCGCGAGATATACCAAACCAACCGCGACGCGCGCACCCTGGCCCGGAATGTGGAGCAGAAGAAGTCGCCCACCGATGCCGAATATGCCCAGGCCGCCGAGGCGCTGTCGCACGCCAAAGTGCGCGAGGGTGAGATTGAGGCGAAATACTTTGAGAAATTCTCAAAATTGCTCAGCAAGAAGCAGCTCTTCCTGCTCAAGCAAGCCGAGGCAAAGTTCACACGCACCATGCTGCGAGGACGCAAGAAATAGAACACCAGAACACTTGATGGCGGCAACACAATTCGGCCGCCATTTTTTTTGCACCCTCAAAATCCGAATGAACCTTGACAAAATGCAAATAGATTTGCATTTGCGCTCGGTTTGCATTAATTTTGCAGCGTGTTATTAGAAACCGAAATCATGGATTGCTAACTTTGCGGCATGAAACAGTGGATAAAGATTGTGTCGGAATCATTATGGGCGTGGCTGTGCATTGCGACTTTATTCGTCGTGATGCCTGTTGATGCACAAGAAGACCATTCTCCGATTATCAAGCATGTGATCAGGCTGCAAGTGCAGGGGTTGCTCTACTCACATTGGGGCGACTTCAAAGATGCTGTGACCAACGACGGCTGCACCAACCCCGAAGCCACTTCGATTTACCTGCCCGATACAATCGACTGCAATGGGCACAACTACGTTGTCATGGAAATCGGGCCATCGGCTTACGAGAATCACAAGCAGTTGCAGCGCATGAATTGCAATGTGGATAATATGCTGGTGCATGCCTTTACCGGCTGTGAGAACCTGCGTGTGCTGGTCCTTCGCAGCAGCAAGCCCCGTCTAATAGGAAAACACATCTTCTATTACGGCACACCCAATGAGGTGTTCGACGACTACCACTTCCTCACCTGTGCTGTGGTGGTGCCTCCAGGCAGCGTGCAGGATTGTCGCCAGGCCCACGGATGGCGCAAATTCCACACCATCATCGATCACGAGCCCACCCGCGATGATTACGACTTGACGGGCATAGCAAGCCGAATTGCCGAGCTGGAACACGAGCGCGACTCGCTGGCCGATGTCGCAAGGCAGCTGCGCAACAGCCTCGCGGCAGTCACCAACGACCTCGCGGCAGTCACCGACGACCTTCGCGACACAACTGCGGCCCCGACAGGCAACGTCGCCCCGTCGACCAAAGGCAACCCATATATGGCAATGGCCGATTCGCTCACACCGACAATAACGCAGAGCGTGGAGCATTACGCCATCAAGATATTGAGCGGCGAATTCGAGTTCAAGTCGCGCTTCTCACCCGAAATCATTATCCACAGCCATCCCGACACCATGACTGTGCACCTTGTGGTACCCGATTCGGTGACCGTCAATGACCGCCCCTACCCAGTGACGCAGATGTGTGATGACCTCTTTGCCGACCACGGTCACCTGCTGACGCTCACGCTTCCTGCGGGCCTCACCAATGTGTCGCCCGGTGCGTTCGCACGGTGTCGTGAGTTGCGCCTGCTGGAGTTGCGCAGCCCCGTGCCGCCGGCGTTCCGTTCCATCGATGACGGCGACTGCAGTCCCCACGAGGTGCTCAGCGACAGCCAGTGTGCGCGCCTGACGCTTGTGGTGCCGCCGGGAAGTGAGCAGGCCTACCGCAATGCACCGGGTTGGCGTCGCTGCAGCCGCATCACCACGGCACGCCCCACGCTGGCCGGGCTCGGGCTCTCACCCACCGACGAGCAACGCATCAACGTCGATGCCCAACTGTGCCGCATCGCAGTGCGACAGTCCCACATCAGCACCGCCCTACGCGCACTGCGTAGCCGGTTGGAAACATCACCTTGAGACTGGGTTTTCGCCCCCCGAAACGTGACACCGGCACCGTTCATTACCACATCGAGGCACGACGATGGAGGCTGCCAGTGACCGAGCCGGAAGCCTATTTATCGGTGGGAATTACTCGTCACCCATCACTCATCACTCATCACTATAGGAACATGGCCATATACAGCGGCAAGTATAGCACCTTTCCTTTCTTGCTGACATTATATCGGCTCAGTACAATAGAGCGATGAATCTTATCTGCATGTTCTCTGATGGCCGCGTCCAATGAGGCGTGCCTCTTGTATTTCTCTCCCGACTTTACCTCGATGATTGTGATTTTGTTTTGCTCTTCGAGGATGAAATCAAGTTCTTGCTTGCTGTTCTTGTCATAATAGTGAAGTGATAATCCCTTTGCCGACAAGGCGCAGGCGACGTAGTTCTCAGTGAGCGCGCCCTCATTGATGCTGATGTGGCCGCTAAGCACCTGAAACTGGATACCTTTGAGTAGGATGCTTCCCAACAGACCCGTGTCAACCATATACAATTTGTATAATTTGCGGTTCTCCGTCGCTTCAAAAGGCAGTTCAAAGGCCGAGGTGTTGAAGGAGTAGTATGCAATGCCGGAGTCGATAAGCCATTGGGTTGGGTCTTCGTACTTACGTCGCGATGCACCTTTCTCCAAGTCGGCCAGAATAAAACGTTTGTCTTCCTTGGCCAGTTCCGAGGGTATGGCATCGAAGACCCGCCTCACCAGCACTTGGTCTTTCCCAGCATACTGGGTGATGTCTGCCCGGTAAGTTGTGAGAATCGAACGATGCACTTTCTCCACAATTCTGAAGTCGGGGTTGTTCACAAATGTCTGGACAGCCTCCGGCATACCGCCGATAGCAAGGAACTGGCGGTAATACTGGCTCATTTGCTGATGGATGAAATCAGGCAGGGCAGTCTCATCCTTATATGACTTTCTAAGTAAGTCATATACCTGGTCGGAGATACCATTTGCCCATAGGAACTCTTCAAAGTCGAGAGGAAACATGGCAATCTCCTCCTCAAAGCCAACAGGATAGGATGGTACGGGCTTGTAATTGATACCCAACAGAGACCCAGACTCGATGTAATCATAAGTGTGGTCTTCCACAAGGAACTTGATGGCTGTACGTGCCTTGGGGCACTCTTGTATCTCGTCGAAAAACACAAGTGTCTTTCCTTCTGCGAAAGGTCCATAGCCCATTGCCGAGAGGTTTGTGATGATGGTCTTGGTGTCAAGATTACCGTCAAAAGCCTGTTGCGCTATAGGATGCTTCACAAAGTTCACCTCGACGAAGTGCGTGTAATGCGACTTGGCAAACTCCCGCACCGAGGTGGTCTTACCCACCTGTCTGGCACCTGTCAGCAACAACGCTTTTCTGCAGCCGTCCTGATGCCACTCTTCTATCTGCGAAAGTACTTTTCTTTTAAGCATAACAACAACTTTTTGCAACTATAAAAGCGACCATTTTACAACTTTTCGCCATATCTTCGGACGCAAAAATGCAACCTTTCGCCACATTTTCGGATGCAAAATTACAACTTTTCGCCTACTTGACCAAATCCTGCACCTCCAATCTCATTTGTGTCTAATAAAAACGCGAGTCCGATGTAAAGGTGGGTAAGCACATGTTTTTCTACGGTGCACTCGATGAGGTGTTCGACGACTACCATTTCCTTACGGTGGCTGTGGTGGTGCCGCCGGGAAGTGAGCAGGCCTACCGCAATGCACCGGGTTGGCGTCGCTGCAGCCGCATCGCAGTGCGACAGTCCCACATCAGCACCGCCCTACGCGCACTGCGTAGCCGGTTGGCAACATCACCTTGAGACTGGGTTTTCGCCCCACCCCGAAACGTGACACCGACACCGTTCATTACCACATCGAGGCACGACGATGGAGGCTGCCAGTGACCAAGCCGGAAGCCTATTTATCGGTGGGAGTAACCCATTTCAAGCCTACTTCGGCAATTTTCTGATCCATACGTCGCTCGTAGTCGTTGCAATACTCATCAACGGCATACTCGATTTCGGCCATCTCCTTGGAATTGAAGCGTCCCTTGATCGTACTCAAGTACTCCTGTGCCTTGACACGTCCCTACTTGATGAGAAACCTGGCTTCGAGCCACATATAGTCGGTGCGGCTCACGGTGTCGAGGTGCTCACTCACATGAGTGTCGAGGTTGGTCTCACGGGCAATGCGCACGCCCTGGTCGATGGCCTCGTCCACCGCACGCTGTCGCGCCAGCCGCTCCTGCTCGCGCTCCATCAGCTGCTCGTTGGCCTGCCGCAGCTGCCGCAACGGTTCACGCGGTTCGAGCCCTTGCGGTGCGGTCCTCACGGCCTGGCGACCGTTTTCAGCCCGCGCTCGCTAACGCTCGCGCGGGCGAATATTACCTGATTGCTTCGGAGGCCGGCAGGCGGTTTGCCGAGCGGGGCGGCCCTGGCGGGCTGCGCTTACCCGCTCGCCCGACCGCCTGCCGGCGGAGGAGGTAGAAGAGAAGCTTTTACTCCAA
>JAFSYB010000111.1 GCA_017443765.1 Muribaculaceae bacterium
GAACTCAGCCCCTGCGGCCATCTCCTTGGTGATGGAGAACTTGCCGGTCTCGGCATTGAGCGTCATGGCCTCCTTGTCGGTAGCCCAGTTGGTCATGCTGCCGGCCAGGTAAAGCTCGTTGGCAGGCAAAGGCCAGCCGGTGACAGTGAGCTTCTTGTCGGCACTGATGGTGAAAGTGAGGTCACCACCGCCCACAACGGCAAAGTTCACACCGCCCTCGACAATCAAATCGATGTCGGTGCACCAGTCTTCGTGCACATAGTAGGGACTTGTGCTGGAATTGCCGCCGTACCACACGGGATTCTCATCGCCCTCGATGAACTTGAACTCAGCGCCATCGGTGATGCCGTTCACAGTGATGGTGTACACACCGTCGTTCTCGGTCATCTCCAGCTTGCCGTCGGCCCAGTTGGTGAACGTGCCGGCGATGTACATCTTGGGTGCTGCCACAGGTGCGAACCAGAACTTCTTCCAGTTGGGGTCGGCCTTGTAAGCGTCGAGAGCCTCGGCGGGTACGGTGATGTTGCCGCTCTCGCGGATGCGCTCGTAGACAGCATCCTCAAACACCACGCCAGCCGGCGGGGTGGTGGTGCTGCAAGTGAGGTTGCTGATGGCCGTGCAGCCCTCAAAGGCATCGGTGGCCAGCGTGGTCACCGTGCTGGGGATGTTGACGGTCTGCAACGCGGTCATGCCATAGAATGCCTGCTGGCCAATGGTGGTCAAGCCCTCGTTCATGTTCATGGTCTTGATGCGGGCATTGCCCCAGAAGGCATAGTCGGCCACTTCCAACGCCGCACTATTGAAGGTCACGGTTGTGGCATAGCCGCCATAGGCGCCATTGCTACCCATGCTGGCATCGGCGCGCATGTCGGCCGGAGCGCTGATGATGGTGTTGGTGCTGGTGTTATAAAGTCCGGTGGCACCATTCGAGAATGCTGCGGTGTGACTGTAGCCACCACTGCCGCCTGTAGCCACAAAACCGCGGATGTGCGCACCGCGGAAAGCACCGGGTTCGACACTGGTAAGTATCGACGAACCCGTGACGTTGCCCGTGCACACATTGGTGGTAAAGCGGATACCCACGTTGCCATCCGACCGTGTGGTGATATCCTTGAAAGCATCTTTCTTGATGACCTTCATCGGGACGGCGATCATGTAGAAGGTGGCCACACCACTGGAATTGGCGTATGGGCTAAACGATGCGCCCTCAAAGGCACCCTCGCCCACGGTCTCGACCGTGTAGGTTTCACCATCGATGGTCACTGACTTTGCAAACCAACCGTTCTGCACGTTGGCATAAGGTGTGCCAGTGGGCGGAGCGACAATCTCGGCGGTCTTGGCATCGGCATCGAGAATCTCATACCACAGGTTGCCGACCTTGACCGGTTCGGCACTGACGCTGATGGCCATCGAGGCCGCCAACGCCGCTGCAAGTAAAGTAAATTTCTTTTTCATGACGAATGAAATTTGGTGAATAATTTAGTTTATTGGTATATTTTCAGTTTAGCACGAGGTTGATGAGTTCATTCACGTCGGCAATGTCGGCAGTGCCATCGCCGTTCAAATCAGCTTCATCGGTTTGCGGCAGTTCGCCAAGCACCATGTTGATAAGGGTGTTCACGTCCTGCACGTCAACCACGCCGTCGCCGTTGAGGTCGCCGCGCAGTGCGGGTTCATTGCCGGTGTCGATGCCCTCGATGTGCTGGAAGTTGCTCCACCCGTCGGCGTTGCGGTAGGCCTCGACCGACTGGAGTGGCACATAGAGCGTGGCATCGGCGTAGGTAGAGCCGGCGATGGCGCCCTCGCCTACAATGGGCGGGGTCACGGCCAGGCAGGTCATCCGGGTGATGGTGCTGATGCCCGTGAAGCACATCTTGCGTAGCTCGGCCATGGTGCCGGGCAGGTAGACCTCGGTAAGCGGCACCGCACGCGCGGCCTGGTTGCAGATGGTGGTTACCCCCTCGGGCAGACGGAGCACGGTATTCTCGCGTGCCGTGGGCACACCTACCAGGGCGGTGGGGGTGGTGCCGGCCTCGGTGAGGGCGGCCCAGGCGGTGCCCGCAGGCAGCGTGGTGTAGCCGTTGGTGGCATAGATGCAGCTGTCGAGGGACACAAAGTGTGTGTTGCCCTCTGCCACGCGGTACTCCTTGCACTTGTTGGCGAGGTAGCAGGGGTTGCCCTCCATGCACTCCACCGTGCTGGGGATGGTGAGCGAGGCGAAGTTGGGACTGCGGAAGAACACGTTCATCTCCATCGTTTTCAGCCCCTCGGGAAGCCAGGGGTTGGTGATGCCGTTGCAGCGTGCGAAGGCGAGGCCGTCGATGCGCTCCACCTGGCCGTTGCAGGTGAGCGTGGTGAGGTTGTCGCACATGCTGAAGCACTGGTAGCCCACCCATTTCACGTTCTTGAGGTCGATGCTGGTGAACGGATTGTCCTGCAACGAGCAGGTGTCGAGTTTGACCATGGTGCTGGGCAGGTTCACCGTGGTGAGGGCGCAGCTGCTGAAGCACATCGTGCCAATCTCCTCCATGCCCTCGGGCAGGGTGATGCCAGTGAGCGAGGAGCAGAAGAAGAACACGTGGCGTCCCAGGCGTTTCATGCCCTGGGGCAGTCGCACACTGGTGATGCTGGTGCACTGCTCAAAGCAGGAATTGCCCAACTCACAGTCGGGGTTGGGAATGTTCACGCCGGTGAGGGCCGATGCGCCGGAGAATGCCCCCATGCCAATGCGGGTGATGCCGCTATGGAACGTGACCCGGGTGAGCGTCTTGTTGTCGGAGAAGGCGAGGTTGCCAATCTCGGTGATTTGCTCGGGCACGGTGAACGTGGTGATATAGGTGGTGGAGCCGTCGGAGTTATACTCCCGGGCCTTGGCACCCGGACAGGCCAGCAGCTTGGTCTGCTCCTTGTTGGTGAGCACGGTGAAGTTGCGGCCCTCCTGGTCGCTGTTCAGGTGCGCGAAATAGGGGTTTCCAGCCACCACGCTGATGTCGTTGAACTTGTTGCCGCTAAAGGCGTAGTCGGAGATGTACTGTATGGTGGACGGCAGTCGCAGTGTGCCCACCTCGGCGCTCTCGAAGGCGAAGTCGTCGATAAATACCATGCCCTCGGGCAGCATGATGCGCCCGGTGCTGAGCGCACAGTTGTAGAACGCATACGCACCGATGCCCATCACCTTGTAGGTTTCATCGTTATAGGTCACTTCGCTCTTGAAATCGCTCGTGAGCAGCGAGCCGTAGCCGCCACCGCCGTTGTTCTTGGGCGCGATTTGCACCCAATGGTTGGCGGCATCGATGATTTCGTACTTGAACTTGCCCGATGTGAACGAGGGGAGTGTTTCGTCCTGGGCTTGGGCCACGTGGCCGGCAAAGGCCAACAGCATGGCCATGCAAATGAATAGTAGTTTTTTCATCATTCTTCGACGTTGCTAAATCGTGCAAAGTTAGCTCAAATTATTGACCTGTGCAAACGTATCACAAAAAAAACGCCAAAAACGCCGATTTGGAATCTTCAGGAATCAGTCAAGCAAGGCTGCGTATAGTGCCTGGTTCGGCGAAAAGAATGAATGGAGCAAAAGAATGATTGGCTCAAAAGCCGGTCAAAGACCTCGGAGAGGCCGGGCGAGAGTGTATCATGTGTGCGAAGCATGATTTGCGTGAAAAAATCAAATAATGTTCAAATTCCTAAATGTAAAAATAATATTTTGAATAATTATGAAATGAATTTTTGAAAAACTTCTCGCCACAAGGCGGCTCCATTTCCGAAACCGAGTTATTATGCAGGTTCGGCTCGAGCCGACACAGAAACACTCGAGTTTGCAGGTGTAACTTAAATTAGCCTAATTCGTGAAATTCGCATTGAGTATTCTTGTCGCTCGACCGCATGGAGATATGCGCGTGGCGTGGGGAAAGTGAAAAAAGCGCGGTTCGGGGGCTTGTGCGTTTTTCCTGGTGTGACGGGGTGGGAGATTGGCTTTTTTTTCGTAACTTTGCACGCTTTTTATTATCACCGACAATACATGGGCAGGGACAGGGTAAACACGCCGCGACGTGTTTCCTCGAAGTGGCCTTGCCGCAAGATTACCCGATGGAGCACCAACGATACATCGAGCCGTTGCTGTCGGCCTACGAGCGAGGCTACCGGCTGCGCACGGGGAGCGGCGATGCGCCCCGGCGGCACTATTTCAAAGAGAAAGCCCCACAGCCGCGTGTATTGGGAATTAACTACTGAATAACAAAATGATACAAAAATTATATGTTCAAAATTCCCAAATAGTTACCGACGTATTTTGCTACTGGCCTGTGAGTTCTTTTAGCCGGTCGAGGAGCTTTTGCCGGTAATCCCGCAGGTCTTTCATGACGTTGTCGGGGTCTTCGCCTTTGAGGAGGCGCTCTTTGCACTGCTTGAGCTTGGTGTCCCACTTTTTGAGGTTGATGAGTGCCTTGAGCTGGTCGGCGTACTGCTTGTGGAGCTGTCCGAGCTTTTTGGTGTCGACGAGTCCGGCGCTTTTCTTGTGGCTGTCGATGCCGACCCCTCCCATTCCGATTGTTCCTCCGGCACTGTGGTACTGGTCTTCGATTTCAGCAAGCTTTGCCTTGTATGCCTTGATTCTGTCGTCGGCGCGGATGTCGTCGGCTGTCTGCACTTTCTTGTACGCCTTGGTGGCGTTGGATTCGTTGCTGTCGCAGGACGGCTTCACGCCGTCCTGCTTCTGGATTTCCTGCCTGTAGGTTCTCCGTGTGACGGAATCGGCCTCGGCGTTGTAGGCGGAGTCGAGCTGCTGCGGCGAGAAGAAGCGCGCGCGTGCGCGTGCGCCCTCCTTTTTCTTGTCTTCGGATTTCTGCTGCTCGTCTTTCGGCTTTTCGTTGGCCTGCCGGTCGCGTTTCAGGAGTTCCTTTCCGGCGAGTTCCAACTGCCCGGACTGCTGCCCCCACTGCGTGAGCTCCTCGTCGGTCATCTGCGCGAGGCGTTCCTTGACCGCCTCGCCGAACTTCTCGACGTAAGCGTCCTCGATGTCGCGTTTCATCTCTTCGGAGGCGAAGGCGTTGAGCCATCCGCCAGCCTTGAGCCGCTTGTACTTCGCGAAGCGCCGAGCGAACTCGTCGGGTGTGAGCTTGCGTGCGTTTCGCCCGGGTGTCATGAGTTCGGCGATGTAGGAGTTTTCGGTGACGGACTGCGGTGTGTTGGCGATGCGCGCGAAGAGCAGCATGCCCTCGTTCATGAGCTGCGGGTCCTTGCCGCAGTAGTCGGCGAGCGCGGCGTAGGCGTCGGTGACGACGGCGGGGTCCACTCCCGTGGTGATGGACAGCGCGAGGCGCGCGATGTCGTAGTATGCCTCGAGCTGCTTCTTGCCGTCGATTTTGTTCTTTGCCTTGTTTGCATCTCCGATGATGGGCAGTTCTTCGAGGAAGAAGTCCCGCCATTCCTTGCCGTCGTCAAGGGCGTACTTGCCGAACACGAACTCACCGAGAGAGGACAGCGTGCTGCCGCCGACGAGGCCCTCAAACGCCCCTGTGGCGAGGTGCCCGAGCGATTTCAGCAGTTTGTAGCCCATGGTCTCGTAGTCGTCGTCACCGGCCATCCGGTGCGCCGCGTAAATGCCGAACTGCGACCAAGTGGCGGGCAGGATGAAGCCGTACATGGCGAGCGTTGCCAGTCCCTTGAACGGTTCGCGTATGGCGAGTCGCCGTGCGACCTTTGCGGCCTGTGCGGGGTCGAGACCCTCGCGGGTGAGCAAGTCGGTGGTTCGCCTGACGGATTCGCTGAACGCTCCCCTGTGCATGTATCGCGTGAGCTCGTCGTAGCCCTGCACAACCTTTCGTGTGTAGGACATGGAGGCGTTGCGGAACATGGAGACCCACTTCGCGTACACTGTGCGGTCGGTCTGAATGACGGAACGGTACATGCCCTGCGAGGACTGCTGCGATTCGTTGACGACGGCGGAAGCGTCCTGCAAGGCTCGGTGCTCTGCCTTTTGCCGGTCGAATCCCCAGTTGAGGTATTTCCTGCGCTGTGTGAGGTACACTGCCCGTCCGACTGCGGCGACGGTGATTGCGTCGACGGCGGCGTTTGGCAGGATGGAGACGTAGCCGAGCGCGTGCCTTGCCCTCGAGGCCATTGTCTTGCCGCCGATGTAAGCCTCGAAGTCTTCGAGCGAGGTGTCGCCGAGCCTGCGGCTCTGCCACCTCTCGGCGAAAGTGGGCAGGTTCTCCATCGCCCATTTCCAGGTGTTCCCCCATTCGGAGGAGCCGTCGGGATTTGGCATGAGCAGTTGCAGTGCCGAGCGCATGATGTCGTCGATGCGCGCGTGCTTCAAGGCGACCACGCCCGATTGGAGCTGTTTTGTGGCGGTGAACAGCCGACCTGCTATGCGCGATGCTTGGTAGAGCGACATGGCCTTGTTGACGGTTTGGTCTGCTTTGCCCTTTGCCGGGACATAGTCGCCCGTGACGATGGCGCAGCA
This sequence comes from Muribaculaceae bacterium, assembly GCA_017443765.1. Taxonomy (GTDB): domain Bacteria; phylum Bacteroidota; class Bacteroidia; order Bacteroidales; family Muribaculaceae; genus Sodaliphilus. The sequence continues at coordinate 6,464 of JAFSYB010000111.1, forward strand.
CTTGCGGAAGTCTTCGAAAGCGTCCAAGCCCGAGCCGAACCGCCAAGTGGGCATGTTCTTGGTGACGCTGCGGAATCGCTTGTAGTTTAGCAGCGTGTTGAGGTCGCGCGCTATGGGTGCGAACTGCGCCCAGTGCTCCATTGTCTGCATATGGTTGAGCAGGATGTCGACCGCGTCGTTTCGCGTGAAGTCGACGGCCTTGTTGTTGTGGGAGCGTTTGATGATGCCGCCGGTGAGCGTGGACGGCCTGTTTGGCGCGCCCCCCTGCCCGACGGGGTTTGCCATTGGCACGTCGTCGGTGTTGATGACGAGCGGGAAGTAATGCTCGATGTTGTCCATGTCGGCCCCGAACATGTCGATGTATGTTTCATTGATTCGCTCCCTCATCTGCGGCAGGAACTCCTCGGTGACCCATGTGAAGTACCTGATGAGGTCTGGGTTGATTTGCGCCGTGACGCGGTTCATCTCGTTCTCGTCGATGCCCATGTATCGGAGCTTCATTCGTCCGTCGGCCTGCCTCTCGGTGAGCCAGAGCGCGACCGCGCCGGTCTGCGTGATTGTGTACGGCTTTCCCCGCATGTTGACGGTGACGCGTTTGCTGTCACTGTTGATCCGCCACAGGTCGGTGAGCGTGAATCGGCTCATCCCGCCCCATTTGTGTCCGAAGATTTCGGCGGCTTTCTGGTTGAGGGCGCGCAGTGAGGCGATGTAGTTGCGCCATTCGGCATGGCTTGCGTCGGTGACCTGCCTTTGGAATCGGTTGTAGAGGTTCCCCTCTCCGCCGGGGAACATTCGCCCGATGAACCGCAGGTGCGTGATGAATGTGCCGAGCGGGCTGGTGACGAGTTGCAGCGCGCTTGCGGCATTGGACTTTTTGCGCTGCCACCATGTGGGCTGGTGGTGCGGGTCGGCC
>JAFSYB010000112.1 GCA_017443765.1 Muribaculaceae bacterium
AAGGCCAGGAACCGCGAGCTGGAGAGCCAGTCCGGCGCCGCCGCCGTGAATTATGCCCCCGTGCAGCAGCCCACGGGCGTGGATGCGCTGCTCGCCGGCCGCACTGCCGAGGTGCTGGGTCAGAACGACCCCAACCCGTTCTCGGCCGACACACGGATTGCCTACAACCTGCCCGATGGGACGCAGACGGCGGCCATCTACATCTATGACCTGCAGGGCAAGCAGGTCATGCAGCTGCCCGTCACCGAGCCGGATGCCGGCAGCGTGACCCTGCACGGCGGCAATTTGCCAGCTGGCATGTACATATACAGCCTCATTGCCGACGGCAAGGAGCTGGCAAGCCGCAAGATGATTCTCACAAAATAAAACAAACACTGTAACAACTCTTTCATCATGAGATTGCCAACAAGAATACTCTATTTTTTCTGGCCAGTATTTTTAATTCCCATGCTGGCATGGGGTCAGATTACACATAGTGAGTCTTTTAATGATGTGACATGGTCATATCAGGATACCACTATCAGCGGTCAGAAATACAGATTATATTCTGGTACTGGCTTGGAAAATGATTACCAACCCGGTTTTCCTCAGATGCCAGTAAGAATCCTGTCATTCTCGGTTCCGTACAATGCGACCAACATATGTGTAAATGCGGTAAACACTTCAGGCGTGACCTCCAACGTCAATAATTTTCAGATTCTTCCAGCTCCCGAAATTGTATCGTTTGAGGACTATGATGTCACAAACACTTACATCCCTGACAGTGTGATATACCACACGAATGCATTCTATCCTGTCGCTGCAAGAAAACTTCGTGAGGGTATGCATATGGGTGAGAATCATTTTGTGACGGTTGCGGTTGCGCCCCTTCAGTTCAATCCTGTCACCAGAAAAGTCAGGCTTAACACAAGCGTGTCGTTCTCGATAACCTACCAACAGGAAGACAGTGTCATCTCTTATTTATTATTGTGTGCAGACACGTTGATGCGCCAGCGTGCATGGGGAGAACTTGCGGCAATGGTAACAAACCCCAATGATGTTCAGGCTAATGCTCTGAGCCAGTCGGCTGTCGAATCGATTTACGCTCAAAATAATCTGGGTGCAGGAGAAGACTGCGTTTACATGATTGTCACTCCACAATCACTGGCTCATGCTTACCGCCGAATTTTGGCATTAAAGCGACAGAAAGGCATCTCGGCTGGGATTCGTTGCATTGAAGACATACTATCTGACCAGCGTGTTCAATTCGGTGATTCAGTGCCTGGTGCGCCTTTCACCATCACTGATGATGCCGGCAAGCTCAGGCAGTATCTCAGGCTAAGCTACCAATCCAATAAAACGCGATATGTTTTATTGGGCGGCTATGGGGTGCCAGTACGAACTGGTTACCACGGCGATGTTTTCAAAAATGGAGTTAAACATGTACCCACGGATCTCTATTTCAGTGATCTTCAGACCAATTGGAACAACAACAACAATGGCGATTACGGTGAGTACACTGAGTACATAGACAGCATTTATAGGTTTGATTCAAATTCATCGTTGATGGTGGGGCGACTGATGGCCAAAATGGAAAGCGAAGTTAACCATTACACTGACAAACTGCTGTTGTACGAGCTTAATCCAGGCGGGAAAAATAAAAATGGGGCATATCTGAACCACGCCCACATCTTTGAGGGGCTAAAGGGGGGCAATGCCCAAAGTATGGGTGCTTATATGGATATGTTCTCTCAAGTTGCTTATACCATAGAATGGTCAGACTCATTTGGATATTACCCAACGGGATCCGATGTGATAAACTCACTGAACTCCATGCCATGCGGATACGTGAGTCTTATGGGACATGGCTCACCTATGCAATTGACCACGAATTCGTTGAACAATGTGTGGCATCACACAATTTCAACATTGGAGTCGGTGGCCTCCGAGCCAGGCAGCGGCCTGGATTGCCTTACCAACAAAGGCCGCCCCTTTGTGGGGTACTCTCAAGGATGCAGTACGATACCATTTAATGACTGGCCAAATCCCAACTCCAGCCGGCCGCATATGCGCCAATACAACATTGGGCAGTCACTCACACTGGGAAAGGATTATGGAGCTGTGGCATTCTTTGGGAATACAGCCTCGGGCATTCTGCATTACACCGACAAGTTGGAGCAAAGGTTTCCGTTGGTCTATGGCAATTATTATCAATTTGGCCAACTCATGACACAAATAAGACTGGAATATATAAAGAGCACTACTCAAACAGAATTGGGAAAGCAAAACTATCCACTGTATACAATCATGACTCACAACCTAATGGGGGATCCAGAATGCCCAATGCGCACAAAGAATCCATATGAGTTTGGTGATATTATGGTAACGAGAACGAACAATGGGATTTCTATCAGTGGCCTGCCATCCAATACAATAATCGGCTGTTGTGACAATGAGGGAACCACATTGCAATATGGCGTACCAAACACAGGAGAATCATCTGTGTCATTGAACGTCTCACCCAATAGCACAGTGATGGTATATGACGGCAGCAAGGTGTACAAGAATAACCTCACGCAACACATTCCCTACATCGCCCCGCTGTTGTTGCAGAACACCACCATCGGCAACTCGCAGTATGTGATTGCCAACGATGTGGTGGCTGGCAACCATGTGGACATTGGCCGCACAGCGGGTGACGTGACCATCTCCGCCGGCGTGGAATATGAGATTGAGCACAAGGGTACGGTCACACTCAACCGTGGCTTCAAAGTGGAAAAGGGAGCGACATTCAGCGTCAGGCAAAGTGTGTTTTGAAAGTTAATATGCAAGGATTTCCACGGAAATCCTTGCATATTTGGAATAACTTCATTAATTTTGCAACATCATCAAACATTGTTTTATACTATGCAACAAATCTATTGTTTATTGCTCGCTCTACTTTGCGTTTATGGCTTGAAGGCCAGTGACGACTACCTTCCGCTGGTTCGCGAGGGGGTGAAATGGGTGTATGCCGAATCGGCGTCGTTTTGTGTTCACTATGAAGATAGAGGCGAGGTGCCTCACGCCTACACAGAGCATCGGACTTACACCATCGAGTTTCGAGGCGACACCGTTATTGACGGTCGTCGTTACAAGAAAGCGTTCCGCACCTCGGACATGGACTTGAACAGGTGGCCCGAGAACGCCGGCTATACCAGTGCGATGATTCCCGCCGCGTTTTTCCGTGAGGAGGCACAGCAGCGAGACAGCCATTACGTATACGCCATCCGGAATAAGGAAGTGCCACAGTATATGCCCAGTGACTATGATTATTTGTGGCCTCTTTTTGATGGCCTGGAGTTCAACGGTGAAAAATACATGTACGGCAAGGAATATTTGGCATATTATTTCCACGTCGATTTTAATACAGACTCTGTGGGGGAGGTGCTCATCGGCGGTAACAGTTGCACTGTGTACATATGGGCGAATCAGTACACCGAGGCCCGCATTGTCGAGGGCGTTGGTGCTCCAGATGCAGATGGAGACCTAATCACACCATATTTGGTGAAACCTCATCCGGGCGAATACGACATACCGTCTACCCGCAATCGTCGTTCTGACAGTTATGTCTTGGATTGTGACAGCACCTGGGTCTATCTGCACCATCTGGAGGATGCCGATGGCCACATCATCTTCAAGGGGCCGGCATTTGACGACGGCATGGCCCCGGCCGACTTCGACCGCAGCGGCGCGGTGGACATCGACGACCTGAACCAGTGCATCAACCGCCTGCTGGCCTCCGAAAGCGTGGATGTGACGTGCGACGTGACCGGCGACGGCCGTGTGGACATCGACGATGTGAACGCCGTCATCAAAGCACTGCTTAAGAAACAATAAGCAAAGCGGGGCTTATGCCCCCTGCCATGCAGTAATGAACAGTTATCAACACTTTAAACCCAACGATTATGAAACAGAATTTCAACCGAATGCTGTCGGCCGCGCTGTTTGTGGCCGCAGTCCTGACCGGCCAAAACACGACGGCCGTGGAATATGTCGATGACAAGGTTTTCATCGAGGACTTCAGCATCGCCCCGGGCCAGACCATGCCACTGACCCTGTGGATGGACAACACGTGCACCTGGGTGTACGCCTTCCCCATCATGGAATTGCCCAATGGCCTTGTGCTGGAGAAGATCAACCCCGACGAGCTCGACACCGAGCATTTCACCATTCTCTATGTGAACAACCAGACTCCGAACTGGCTGAATGCCAGAGAGTATGTGGCACTGTCGACCGAGTTTACCGACCCGAGATACAGGGACGAGGAGTACTATGAATGGCTGTCCTGTCAGCAAAAGGATTACGGCGAGGACTTGGAAACGTATGCAGCCGTTTGGGTGAAATACGAGAGAAACACTGTTTACGGGCAAATCGAGAGCGACGATGCGAATGTGCATTACGGAAAGTACCGGTTGTTGCAATGCCAAGTGCGGGCCACCGAAGAACTGGCCAGCGAGTCGGTGATAACCACACGCGTGGGATTTATCGGCAACCAAAGCAAGTTTTACGTGGGCCAGGAGGTGAACAACCAATTCGACGGCACGCCCACGGAGTGCCGTGTGCGGCGGGTGGACGCCCCGAGTGCTGTGTCCGACATCCAGGCCGCCGGCGGTCGCGGCGACGGCGTGTACTACAACCTGCTCGGCCAGCCCGTGGCCAACCCCGCCCCGGGCATCTACATCCGCGACGGCAAGAAGGTCCTGGTCAAGTGACCGTGCACTTGCTCGCGCCCGGCCTGGGGCTGAACCCGCACCGTGAAGCGTAGGCCGCAGGTCTGCGAAGTGAATAACCCCACGGCACACGCATCGATGATGTGTGTGGCGTGGGGTTAGTGATGCCTCCCACGGCGGGGTCTCGAAGAGGTCCAACTACAGTGTAGCAGGGTGAGGGTGATTCTTAATGCGAATTGCACGAATTATGCGGATTAAAAGGACGCCTGTGTGTCGCGGCGCCCTGCGGGCGGAACCACGTAGTGCTCGCGACCGAACGGGAGCCCGAAGGGCAAGCGCAGCGCAGCAAATTTATCAGAATTGGTTTCAAAATTTTCACAGCGGAAAGTTTCGTTGGCGCTGTAACGTTTTGAGTGGGTGATTTTCAATGCGAATTGCACGAATTAGGCGAGTTTTAGGGAAGCTACCCATGCTATCCATTTTAGAGTTATTATTGATGCGGCAAGACAAATATGCAAGATTTTTTTAAAATAATCTTGCATATTTGAGATTAATGCTGTAATTTTGCAGCGTTAACCAACAAATACAAAGAATTATGAAACAGTTATATTGTTTATTGCTTGCGATTCTATGCAGCGTGGGGGCTTGGGCAGTGGAGGACGACTACCTGCCGATAGTGCGCGAGGGGGTGAAGTGGAACTACTTGTTTTTTTAGGTAAACTCCATTGACGCGCAAGACTTCGACCTTTATCACCAATACTCCCTTACTTTCGCCGGTGACACTGTCATTAATGGCAAAGCATACGAGAAGTGCTTCTGTTTGTTTGGCGACGACGCTTATTTAGTGGCTTTTGTGCGCGAGATGGACAAGGTGGTCTATGGAATTCGGTGTGAGTTTGGCAATCAAAAACTCAAGCAAGACCACCATTTAGACGTGGCGCCGATGCTTTCGCCCGGTAGCGACGGCAGTTTGTGGTACAACATTAGTCCGTACCTGCCGTGGGAAACCCGTGATGGCGAGGTCGCGATGTACGACTTCAATCAAACCGTCAGCTCCCCGGAATGTGGTGTTATTGAGGTGCACGGCACCAAGAGGCGGGTATTTGGAGATTGGATTATCGAGGGGATTGGCCCGTGTGTGGGCGAGGGCAACCTCCTGCACCCCACCGATGAGCTTACCACCAACACCGACCCGCACACTGTGGGCCTGGTATCGGTCACGTTGGCCGACGGCACGCTGGAATATGCCGGCAGTGCCTATGCCCTTGCGCATCCGCATGACCTGAACCGCGACGGGGCGGTCGACATCGAGGACGTTGCCGCTGCCATCAATGCCATTCTGCTGCCGGGTCAAGCCCTGCTTGAAAACGACGCGACCGTCGACGGCCGCGTGGACATCGACGATGTGAACGCCGTCATCAACGCACTGCTCGCAAAACCGTAAGTCTGCAGCAACGCCCGCACAGCGAAACGCAGGCCGTGGGGGAGCCACATTGCTCCCCCCACGGCCTGCGTGGCACCAAGGCCTTTCGAGTTCTCCTGAAACAGTGCGTTGCGGTCGTAATCGGATTACCCCTTGATGACGGCCACGGGTCGCAGGCGAGTGCCCACGCGCACCAGGTCGTGCTCGTGGGCAATGACTTGCTCGATGTCCTTGTAGGCCGAGGCGGCCTCCTCCAGGTCGCGCTCGCTGCGGATGGCGTGGATGATACCCTGCTCGTCGAGGCGGCGCACCTCGTCGGCCAGTGAGAGTGTGCTCACCGCCTGCTTGCGGCTCATCACACGGCCGGCTCCGTGCGAGCAGCTGCAAAACGAATCGGGGTTGCCCAGCCCCTCGACAATGTAGGAGGCTGTGCCCTGCGAGCCGGGAATGATGCCCGTAGTGCCCTCGCGCGCCAGCGTGGCACCCTTGCGGTGCACAATCACATTCTCGCCGAAGTGGAGTTCCAAGGCCGCGTAGTTGTGGGCGATGTTGATCATCGGCTCGAAGGTGATGCCCGGCAGTGCATCGGCCAGAATGTCCTCGATGCGCTCCATCATCAGGCGGCGGTTGCACAGCGCAAACTCGATGCAATATTTCATCTCGTTCCAATAAGCTCCGAACTCTTTAGTTCCGCGTGGCAGGAACGGCAGCTGCAATTTGGGATCCACGCTCGAGTGCCACAGCACATTGAGCTTGGCGGCCAGGTTGTCGTAGTAGTCGCACACGCGCTTGCCCAGGTTGCGGCTGCCGCTGTGAATCATCACCCACAGCGTGTCCTGCTCGTCGCGCTGCAACTCAATGAAGTGGTTGCCGCCCCCCAGGGTGCCCACCTGGCGCAAGGCCGAGCGGTACTGCGAGCTCACCACTTTCAGCTCCGACACATCGAAGCCCTGCGGCATATAGGCCTCGTCTTGATCCTCATCGTGGTGCGTCATGCCCACGGGAATGCGCTCGCGGATGCTGCTCATCACCTGCTTGCGAAGCACGTCAACGGGAATGTCATCGACCTGCCAGCTGGTCTTCACGGCACACATTCCGCAGCCAATGTCCACGCCCACGGCGTTGGGCACCACCGCGTCGCGGCACGCCAGCACGCCGCCGATGGGCATCCCCATGCCCGCGTGCACATCGGGCATGATGGCCAGGTGATGAAACAAAAACGGCAGCGAACACAGGTTGGCAATCTGCTCCATTGCACTCTCCTCAACACTGTCGGTCCAAATCTTAACCGGCACCTGGTTAATCATTTCTACTCGCATAATTCTTTCTCTTCAGGTTTTCTGGGTGCAAAGTTACAACCATGTTTGCGCATTCTTTTTGCGTAGCCGCATATTTTTTTGCTCCAAGACGTTTTTTGGGGTAATTTGTAGCGTTTTGAGTGGGTGATACGCAATGCGAATTGCACGAATTGGGCGGATTTAAGGGACATCTGTGTGTGTCGTGAGGATAGCGGCACCTCCTGCGGTCGAGCCTCGACGAGGGCCAACTAAGCGTGTCGCATGTGTGGTGCCGATACCGCTGAAGTTCCTCTTCGAGGCACACTTAGAGGCTTGTCGTCATGACCAAGCTGCGAGCCTCTTCGAGGCTCTTGCATGGTCTTTAACATGTAGCCGGGTCTTCGACCCGTCCGACCTCTTCGAGGTCATTGCCGGGCTATCGAAAGGCCCCGGTTCGGGCTGCGGCTCTTTTACTGCCGCACCATAAAAATCACTGCAAGTTTTGCTTTTATGCTCGGTTTGCAGTAATTTTGCATCACAAATTCATAATCACCCGCCTATGCCAGCCAATAAAAACGCCCTGATACGTTACAAGACCATCGACACGTGCCTGCGCAATCGTTACCGCCGCTGGACACTCGACGACCTTGTGGATGCCTGCTGCGAGGCACTCTACGATGCCGAGGGCATCACCAAGGGGGTCTCGGTGCGCACCGTGCAGGGCGACATCCAAATGATGCGCAGCGACAAACTCGGCTACAACGTGCCCATCGAGGTGTACGAGCACAAATACTACCGCTATGCCGACAAAGACTTCTCGATTTTCAATATGCCGCTGTCGCCCAACGACTTCGATGTCCTGCAGGAAGCGGTAGAAATGCTTCGCCAGCTGGAGGAGTTCGACCAGTTCCGCGAGATGGCCGACGTGGTGAGCCGCTTGCAGGACAAGCTCGCTATCACCAAGCTCGGCCGCAAGCCCATCGTGCACTTCGACAACGTGCCCGACCTCAAGGGGTTGCGGATGCTCAACCCATTGTACAACCACATTGCCCACCGGCAGCCACTGCTGGTGGCCTACCAGTCGTTCAAGGCCACCGAGCCGCAGGAGTTCACCCTGCACCCACACCTGCTCAAGGAGTTCCGCAACCGATGGTTTCTCTTCGGCTCGCAGGAAGGCAACATGAGGCTCTACAACCTGCCGCTCGACCGCATCGTGCGCTTCGAGCCAATATATGGGCTGAAGTATCGCGACAATCCCGACTTCGCCCCCGAGCACTTCTTCGACGACCTCATTGGCGTGAGCAAGGACATTGGCAAAACGCCCCGCCGCATCAAGTTCTGGGCCAGTGCCGAGCAAAGCCCCTACATCATCACCAAGCCCCTGCACCCCTCGCAGCGGCTCGTGAGCCAGGACCCCGCCGACGGCAGCTGCATTTTCTCTATCGACGTGATTATTAACCACGAGTTGTTCTCGGTGCTGATGAGCTACGGCCCCGGGGTGAGATTGATTTCACCTCCCAAATCAGCCGCGCACATTGCCAGCCTGCTGCGTCAGGCCGCCGATCAATACGAAGCCACGACGTGAGTTGTCGCCGGCGGGTTGTCGGTTGTGCCCCGGGTACGAGAGCCGCTGCCGGGCCAATGCGCTTAGCCCCCAGGTAGGTGTTGTGCCTCAAAACAGCCGCGCCACGCCGAGGGTGCCCCAGATGAGTGCGGCATAGCGCAGGGCCTTGCCAATGGTCATCGACAGCAGCACCGTGGGCCAGTGAGCGCGCATATAGCCCAGCGCCACCGTGATGGCCGTGCCCAGCAGCGGAATGAAGGCAAAAAAGCCCATCCACGCCCCGCGCCCCTGAATGAACCGCTGGGCGCGGTCGAGTTTTTCCTGCTTCACATGGGCGTAACGCTCAATCCACTCCAGGTTTCCCAGTGTGCCGAGCCAGTAGCACGTGGTGCCGCCGGCCACATTGCCCAGCGTGGCCGCCACCAGGCACCACCAGGGGTTGAGTTGCAGCGGAGGCACCAGGCACGCCACCACGATGGCCTCGCTGCTCAGCGGCACCACACTGCCGGCGATGAACGAAGCCACAAACAGGCCCACATAGCCCCACTGGAGGAAGAAGTCGATAAATGCGTCCATCTTTCAGGTTGCAAAATTACATCGTCGGCTGCAATGGGCGATTGTCGTTTTGTTTTTTTAACCGTAGCCCTGCCGCCTGTCCAGTCGCGGCTGTTGCCAGCCAGAGGCTGCCAAAACGTTTACCAGATGTTAAATCACCGACTTTTTTACTAAAAAAATCCCCCACTCGCGGCCGTGCGGCACACTAATTGCATTATTTTTCGTATCTTTGCACAATAGTATCAGAGAGGACATCGAGATGAAACTGAAAAAAGTATTGTTTATTTCGCAAGAAATTCACCCCTACGTTCCCGAAACTCCCATGTCGCTGCTTTGCAGCCGTTTGCCTCAGGCCATCAAGGAACGCGGCGCCGAAGTGCGTACCTTTATTCCGCTATATGGAATGATAAACGAGCGCCGCAATCAAATACATGAAACCATTCGCATGACCGGGCTGAACATCGTCATCAACGACAGCGACCATCCGCTGATTATCAAGGCGGCCACGCTGCAGCCCGCACGCATTCCCGTCTATTTCATCTTCAACGACGATTTTTTCACCCACACGCTCGACAAGACCCTGGAGATTCACTCGCACGCCGAGGACAACGATGAGCGCAGCATCTTTTATGTGCGCGGCGCCATCGAGGCCGTCCGCAAGCAGCGTTGGAACCCCGACATCATCCAGTGCAGCGGCTGGATTTCGGCCTTGGCACCGCTGTATATGCGCGAGATGTATGCCGAAGACCCCTCGTTCCGCGACGCCAAAATCGTTTACGCGCTGTTTGACGACTACTTTGAGCAACCGTTAGACCCCCTGATGGCGAACAAAATCCAGCAGGACGGCATCGCCGCCAAGTGCCTGACCGCCATCGACGGCAAGCCGGTGGACTACCTGTCGCTCACACGCCTCGCCCTCCAATACAGCGATGCCGTTATGCAATGTTCACCCGAGGTGAAACCCGAAGTCCTCGACCTGGTGCGCGAATCGGGGCTGCCTTTCCTGCCCTTCGACGAGAACGACCCGGCCACCGGCCGGTACGGCGATTTCTTTGAATCGCTCGGTTAACACGCCAGCCATGAGAAAGATTGTTTACCTGCTCCTGTTGCTCACGGCCATTGCCGGCCTGCAGGCTTGCACCGATGACACCATTGGAGCTTCGCTTATCGACACGCGCACCGCACTGGTGCAAGATTCCGACTTCACCATCGTGGGAGCCTCGGTGCGCACCCACCGGCTGCAGGCACGCACCTCTACGCAGTTGCTGGGCGTTATCAAGAGCAGTGGCTACGGCACGCTCTCGTCGCAGGTGGTCACCGAGTTCATGCCCTCGACGATGATTGACACCATGGGCGTCACCGCCGATATGCTCGACTCCTGCCAGCTCGTGCTGCGCATTCCCCAGAATGGGTTCACCGGCGACGAAACCACGCCCATGGTGATGAGCGTCTACCGCCTGAACAAGTCGCTGCCGTCACCCATGTTCAGCGACTTCGACCCAACCGGCTACTACACAGCCAGCGACCTGCTTGGCACTGCCTCTTATTCCCCACAGTCGGCAACGGCTGCCTACGACACGCAAAACGCGCAAAGCAGCGTCGAGTACCTGGAATCCTATGTGCCTATGCCGGTGTCGCTCGCTCGTGAGATTTTCAATGAGTTTAAGCAGCACCCTGCAACATTCAACACGCCGACAGAGTTTGCCAAGTTCTTCCCCGGCATTTTTATCGCCAACAGTTTTGGCAGCGGCCGCATGATGAACTTTTGCAACACCGAGTTCAAGGTGTTCTACCGCAAGCACACCACCACCGATGCCGGTGCCGATTCCATTGCCGAGGGGCAGCAGCGCGTCTATATGGCCGCCAGCCCCGAAAGCCTGAGCAACAATATCCTTCAGCTGCAAATCGACCCCGAGGTTGAGCAGCGCGTGGCCGACGGGCAAGCCATCGTCATGGCTCCTGCGGGATATGAGGTGCGCATCCACCTGCCTGTGCAGGACATCATCGACCACTTTAAGCAGGGAGTGGCTGGCGACCAGGGCATGATCAACTCGGTCACGCTCACCATTCCGGCCGAAGATGTGTCAACAGGCAACAGTATCGCACCGCCCAAGAACCTGCTCATGGTCAAGACATCGAAAAAGGACCAGTTCATTGCCGGCGACAGCCTCACCAACAGCAAGGATTCGTTCTATGCCGTCTATGACAGCAGCAACAAGTGCTACAAGTTCACGGGGCTGCGCGCCTACATCCTCGACATCTTGAACAATCAGGACGGAATTGCCACAGCCGACGACACCGACATCACCATCACCCCGGTTGATGTGACCACCTACACAACAGCCGCCACCTACTACAGCTCGGCCAGCACCATCGTCACCAAGATTGCCCCGATGGTGTCGGCTCCGGCCATCACGCGACTGCGGCTCGACAAGGCGGTTATCAGCATCACCTACAACCGCCAACTGGTGATGTGACGCTAACACAACATTCCCCAACCCCTTTTTCTTGGCATGAGTAACAACAACGTTTTCAACCAGTTCAGGGAAAATCATCCGTTCCTGCTCAATGGCACGCTCATTGTGCTGGCTTTAGTGATAATGGGCTACATTGCCCTGCTGTTCATTGATGTGTTCACCCTGCACGGCCAGGAACGCCTGGTGCCCAACGTGCGCAACCTGCCGCTTGAGCAAGCCATCGACACCCTTGAGCACTATGGGTTCAACTGGGAAATCAGCGATTCCACCACCTTTGACGAGCACATCAAGCCCGGCGTGGTCATTGACCAAGACCCGCACCCCATGAGCTACATCAAGCCCATACGCACCATCTATCTGAAAGTGAATGCCATGCAAGCCCACGCCGTGACGCTGCCCAGGCTGCACGAGATTTCCGTCAGGCAGGGACTGGCGCAACTGCGCTCACTTGGATTCAAGAACGTCCAGGTCGACAGCGTGGCCTCGACTTACAAAGGGCTAATTTTGCAAGTCACTGCTAATGGGCGCGTGGTGGCCGACGGGGCCAAGGTGCGCGTCAGCGATGTCATCAGGCTCACCGTGGGCGACGGCTCAATCGAAGACCTCGATCCCACGGCCGTACTCGATAGCGCTACCATCGATGCCATTGAGGCCGAGAATTACGAGGAGGACTTGGAGCAATACAACAAAAGCCAAGCCCAGAACAAGCAGGACACGCCATGACCGACAGTGATTTTGCGGCACGTATCGAGCATCAAACATCACCCGCTGTGGGCCAGCGGCCGGCTCATGACTGCCGACGGGCCGTGATGGAGTGTGCCGGGGAGCAGGCACCGTGCCCCAATCCAAGTCCGAGAGCGGATGCCATACAGCTCGACTTTTCCGAGCCCGATTACTGCGAGAACGGGCGCGACCTTTGGGAACACTACCGCTATGAGGTGGAGCCTGGTCAGGTGCTGCTGCGCATCGACAAATACCTTGTCGAGCGCATCAAGGGCACCTCGCGCAACCGTATCCAAAATGCCGCCGAGGCAGGCTGCATTCGCGTGGACGGCCGTCCGGTGAAGAGCAACTACCGCGTGCACCCCGGCGACCTGGTCACCGTGGTGATGGACCGCCCGCGCTACGAGCATGAGATTGTGGCCCAGGACATTCCGCTCGACATTGCCTACGAGGACGACCAGCTGCTGGTGGTGAACAAGCCCGCCGGCCTGTGCGTGCACCCGGGACACGGCAACTTCGACGGCACGCTGGTCAACGCCCTTGCCTGGCACTTTCGCGACAACCCCGACTACGACATCACCGACCCGCGACTGGGACTTGTGCACCGCATCGACAAGGACACGTCGGGACTGCTCGTGGTGGCCAAAACGCCCGACGCCAAGACCTCGCTGGGCAACCAGTTCTTCAACAAAACCACCAAGCGGCAATATGTGGCTGTGGTGTGGGGCGAGATGAAACAGCTCGACGGCACCATCACCGGCAACATTGGCCGTGACCCGCGCGACCGCGTGAAAATGTGCGTCACCGCCGACGACCAGGGCAAGCACGCCGTGACTCACTACCACACCCTCGAGAACCTGGCGCATGTGGCCTTGGTGCAGTGCCAGCTCGAAACCGGGCGCACGCACCAAATCCGCGTGCACCTGCGCCACATTGGCCACCCGCTCTTCAACGATGAGCGCTATGGTGGCGATCAAGTGCTGCGCGGCTACCGCACGGCCAGCTACAACCAGTTTATCCACAACTGCTTCAAGCTGTGCCCGCGCCAGGCATTGCACGCCAAGACGCTCGGATTCAGGCACCCCGCCACCGGGCAGCAGATGGACTTCGACAGTCCGCTGCCCGCCGACATGAAGGCGCTCATTGACAAATGGCGCGACTATGCCGCGCACCAAAGGCAACAATAACCACCTTTTTGCTTTTTTATTTCCTTTTATCGATTTTATTTGCTAACTTTGCGGTCAAGAAGTGCAACCCTATGCCAATGAGACAGATCTTGACGACACTCATTACCCTCATTGCGCTGGCTGTGAGCAACATGGCCAGTGCGCAGATGATGTGGCGCGAGACCAACCGCGAGGTCACCGGCCGCAGCCTCACCGACCCAAAGCTCACCGACGGCATCGAAATCTACGGCAATGCCGGCACAATCACCATCAAGACCCCCAAGCGCATCACCGTGCGCGTGTTCACCATCTTGGGGCAGAGTGTGTCGCAGGCGGTGCTCAACCCGGGTACCTCGGAGTTGAAAATCGGCACACGGGGCATCTATATCGTCAAAATCGGCAATCTCACCCAAAAGGTGGCCTTGTGACACCTCAACACGACAACAACCTAACTAATTAACTATAACTTATCAAATTCCTAATTGCAACTATGGCAATGAATGAGAAAATCGACTGGAGCAACCTTACGTTCTCCTACATGAAAACGGACTACAACGTCCGCTGTACCTATCGCGACGGCAAGTGGGGCGAGATAGAGGTGTGCAGCGACGAGCACATCACGCTGCACATGGCCGCCAGCTGCCTGCACTACGGCCAAGAAATCTTCGAGGGTCAGAAAGCGTTCCGCGGCAAGGACGGAAAGGTGCGCCTGTTCCGCATCGAGGAGAACGCCAAGCGCATGCAAGCCAGCGCACTCGGCATCAAGATGCAACCCATACCCACCGAGCTGTTTGTGGAAATGGCCAAGATGGTTGTGCGGCTCAACGCGCGCTTTATTCCTCCCTATGGCAGCGGCAGCTCGCTCTACCTGCGTCCGCTGGAAATCGGCATCACGCCTCGTGTGGGTGTCAACCCCGCCGATGAGTACACGTTCATTATCTTCGCCACCCCCGTGGGGCCATACTTCAAGGACGGCTTCAAGCCCACAAAGGTGGCCATCTACCGCGAGTTCGACCGTGCCGCCCCGCTGGGCACCGGCAAGTGGAAAGTTGGCGGCAACTACGCCTGCGGCATGGGAGCCACAGCCAAGGCAAAGGCCAACGGCTACAGCGCAGCGCTGTTCCTCGACCCCAAGGAGAAGAAATACCTCGATGAGTGCGGCCCCGCCAACTTCTTCGCCATCAAGGACGGCAAGTACATCACGCCTAAAAGCGATTCCATCTTGCCCTCGATTACCAACATGAGCCTCCAGCAAATCGCGCTGGACATGGGTTTGGAGGTGGAGCGCCGGCCCATCCCCGTCGAGGAACTCGACCAGGTGCAGGAGGCCGCCGAGTGCGGTACGGCTGCCGTGGCTACGCCCATCGGCGAAATCTACGACGAGGGCATGGACAAGACCTACGTCATCTCCAAGGATGGCAACCCCGGCCCCGTCACCACCGAGCTTTACAACCGCCTGCGCGGTATCCAGCTTGGCGAGATTGACGACACCCACAACTGGAACACCATCATCGACCTCTAAAACCCCTAACCCTCAAACAATCCAAGGCAATCACACAGCACTGCGCCACACCAGTGTTTTGGCGCGGGCTGTGTGATTGCTTGGTTAAACCAAAGCCACCACGGTGATTGATTATAACGCCATTATCACACACTTTTACACCCCCGGCTATCCCGACCACGACATTCTGGTCACCCACAGCCGCCAGGTGGCTCAGCTTGCTGTCACCCTGGCCACACACTACAATGTGCAGCACCCCGAGCAACAACCCATCGACACCACTTTCGTCGAGGAGGCCGCCATGCTGCACGATATCGCCGTGTTCCGCACCTATGCTCCGGGCATTGGTTGCTACGGCGACCAGCCCTATATCAAGCATGGCATCTTGGGGCGCGAGTTGCTGGAGCAGCTGTGCCTGCCCCGTCATGCGCTCGTGTGCGAGAGGCACACCGGTGCCGGAATCTCGACCGACGACATCGTGCATCAGCACCTCGACCTGCCGTTGCGCGACATGCTCCCCATCTCGCTCGAAGAAAAAGTGATTTGCTATGCCGACAAGTTCTACAGCAAGTCGCACATCTCGCGCATGAAAACCATCGACAAGACACGCCAGTCGCTCGCCAAGTTCGGGCCGGGCACCACGCAGCGCTTCGAGGAGCTGGTGCAGCTGTTCGGTTTCCCCTCAAGCTTGCCCCCACTGCCTTTAGCTCGCTAAAGTCCTCGCCAACCCGCCGCGGGTTTTGTGTGGGTAATATTCAATGCGAATTGCACGAATTAGGCGAATACAAGGGACACCCTTCCCTGGCACGGCCTTCCCTGACCCCATGGCCTCCCCTGGCCCCTCCTAAAGGAGGGGAATGTGGACCTCCCCCTTTAGGGGGACTGAGGGGGCCTTGGGCTGCGTGTGGCGATCCCGATGAAGTTCCTCTTCGAGGCATCAGGGTTGCCGCCTTCGGAGCCTGGCGGCGACGTTACGGCAGGATGCAAAAAAACAACCTCCCCATGTTATGGGGAGGTGTTTTTTGGTAGTTAGACGAATCTAACCTTGCGTTGAAGCCGTGATTACTTCACAACCTTCACAACGCTCTGGCTGCCATCGGCATACTTGGTCACCACGATGTTCACACCCTCGAAGGCGGCATCGGCGGCAACGCCAGCGGCGTTGTAGTACTTCACGCTGCTCACAGCCTTGGCGCTGTTCACATCCTCAACAGCCACGTCCTCCTTGAAGTCGAAGTTGAACACGTTGTCAAGCTCGACCAGGGCATCCTCCTCACCAACGGTGAAGCTGGTGTCATCGTAGCGGGTGAACTTAGCATAAACCTTCAGAGGGGAGGCACCGTTGGGAACCTTGGTGCTGTTCACATAGAAAGTCACAAACTGGTTGGGGTTCGTCTCATTGGCAGTCTTGGTCAGGTTTGCACCCACGATGGTGTAGTTAGTGCGGCCCTCAACGCCAAAGTTGTCGCTGTAGCCCACGCACGGAGCCTTGGGACGGCCGACCAGCTTGATGTCGGCGCCAGCCTCGCTGTAGAAACCGGTGTCGTCCACGCCGGGATCGGGGATAATGTTCTCATCGTCATCCACGTTCACCTTGAAAGGAACGATTCCATCGGGAAGCTCAACGGTCACCTGGCAGTTGGTGAAGTTGTCGCCCTCGGACATGTTCAGCGTCAAGGGCACAGCGAAGAACTGGCCAACGTTTTCATCGTTGATGGTGAACTCAGGTGCCGAGATGGTGGCCTGAGCGGCAGCGGTCATGCCGGTGAGCAGAGCTGCAGAGATAAGTAAACTTTTAATCTTCATGATGATTAATAATTTAATGAGTGAATTAAAACGTTGCAAAGTTATAGCTAATATTTGAACTGCGCAAACAATTTAAAGTTTTTTTTCGCCGGCAGCGCGTTTTTTTCAATTACGAGCCTCCGAAAGTCAGCTCAACGCACCATTTTTTCCACGCGCTGGCTGCCATCGGGCAGCGATGTGACCACAATGTTCACGCCCTCGAATGGGGTGCTGGAGGCCACGCCGGCAGCATTGTAATAGCGCACCTCGCCCTCTGCCGGGGACACCGTCACATCGTCGATGGCATCCGGTGGATTTGGCCCGAATTCAAAAGTGAAGTAGCACACATCGGCCAACTCTTCGGGCGTGCCCACCGTAAAGCTCTGGTCGTCGTATTGCGTGTATTTGCAATAAGCTTTCAGCGGTCTAACGCCCGTTGACATCGGCTCGCCGGTCACATAGAACGTCACAAACTGGTTGGGATTATGCGTATTGGATAACTTTTTCACATTCACACCCACAATGGTGTAAAACACGCGGTCCGGGTCGTCGAAGTTGTCGACGTATGTCATCGCCGGACACCAGCAACGCCCCAAATGCACCACATCGTCTCCAACATCAGTATACCAGCCCGTACTCACCCTGACCTTTTGGCCGGTTTGAGGGTCGGTTTGCAGCACATCAAATTCCTCGCTGTCGGGCACAAGGTTGCCGTCATCGTCTTCGTTCACCTTGATTGGCTTGATGCCATCGGGCAGTTCAAGCAGCACCTGGATATTGGTGAAGTCACCACCATCGGGCATCGTGAGCGTCAGCGGAACGGTGATAATCTCGCCCACATTTTCGCAAGTAATAATCTGATCTGGAGCGGAAAGGCTCTGTCCGGCACTGCACAGTCCCGTCAACAGAGCAGCGGCAATTAGTTTTTTTCGGACTTCCATAACTATCAATAATTAATAGGTGTAATGTATATACGCCGAAAATATAGAAACGATTTCTGAAAAATGCAAATTTTCCGGCATTTTTTTTGCGCCAATCGCAAGGACGGATAGGATTACGGTGCTGTTACGTTTTGTGTGGGTGATTCGCAATGCGAATTGCACGAATTGGGCGAATTTAAGGGAAACCTGTGTGTGGCGTGGGGATAGCGGCGCTACCCGCGGCGAGGCCTCGAAGAGGGCCAACTGCAGTGTAGGTAGCGGCGCCCTGCGGGCTTCTGTTCGGTCGCGAGCACTTCGTGGTTCCACGCGGCAGCGTGCTGTGACTCGGAGTAGCGGCGCCCTGCGGGCTTCCGTTCGGTCGCGAGCACTTCGTGGTTTCACGCGCCAGCGTGCTGTGACTCGGAGTAGCGGCGTCCTGCGGGCGGAAATTTATCAGAATTGGTTTCAAAATTTTCACAGCGGAAAGTTTTGTTGGCGCTTTAACGTTTTGTGTGTGTGATACGCAATGCGAATTGAACGAATTAGACGAATTTTAGGGTCACCTGCGAACTCCAGTCACCTGCGCTGTGTGCTGGATGTTTTATTCACTTCAGAAACTTGTTCAGGATTATATTTCGTCTACGAAAACGAACCGGCCTCGCCACATGTGCGGCGAGGTTGGTTCGTTTCGCGGGTTGGGAAAATCAAACCGGTGTTGTTGGTGAGAATTACTTCACAACCTTCACAACGCTCTGGCTGCCATCGGCATACTTGGTCACCACGATGTTCACACCCTCAAAGGCGTTGTCGGAGGCGACACCGGCGGCGTTGTAGTACTTCACGCTGCTCACGGCCTTGGCAACGTTCACGTCCTGAACAGCGTCGGGAGCGGTGAAAGTCACGTTGCAGATGGGAACGCGAGCGTCGGGCTTGCCAACCTCAAACGAAGAATCATCGTACTGGGTGTACTTGCAGTAGGCGGTGATGCCGCGGGTTCCACCAGTGTAGCCGTCTTTAGCCTTCACATAGAAAGTGACGATGTGGCTGGGATCCTTGGTGTTGGCGGTCTTGCTCAAATTGGCACCCACAATGTCGTAGTTGGGCCAATTGGTGGGTTCATCGAAGTTGGTGGTGAAGCTCACCACGGGCACCGGGGGACGACCCGAAGTCTTGATGTCGGTACCAGCCTCCACATAGAAGTTGTCGGGATTCAGGGGATCGCCATCGAGAGCAAAGATGTAGTTCTCTGCGTCGTCAACAGTCACAAGCGCAACATCGAGGCCTTCGGGGAGGGTGAGATTCACCTGGAAGTTGGTGAAGTCGGTGCTGCCCTCGGCGCGCGTCAGCGTCAGGGGAACTGCGATGGGAGCCTTGGCGGTCTCGGCGTTCACCTCCAGATCGGGAGCCGACAGCGTCTGAGCCTGAGTACCAACTGCAGCAAATGCAGCTGCAACAAGAAGTAAAGATTTAAACTTCATAGTTTGTAAATTTAAAATGTTAATAAATTATAAATTTTATCTGTAGTCGTCTTTTTTTATCAAAAACCGGAGTTCACTGCCTTTTTTATTGGCTTGGCAGCAGAACACGCCTTGATTATAAATCACAGATTTACAATATTTTAGACGATTTTTGTCACAACTCGTTCTTATTTCGACTACAATATTACGAACTATTTTTGAACTGGCAAAATTTTTTCCATAAAAAAGTGTATCGGTTCAACTGCCTCGCGCTTGTGGTGGCTTGGTTTGGGCAAGCTGGGATTCCAAGTCGGCGTTTCGGCCCGGCGCCACACGCCTCGAGCTACCCAAAGGCGGTATGGCACGAGGCTGCGCTTGTCCATTGGTCAGAACTCGCAGTTGCCTGGTGTTCGCGGGAAGGGAATCACGTCGCGGATGTTGGCCATGCCGGTGACGAAGAGGATGAGCCGCTCGAAGCCCAGTCCGAAGCCGGCGTGCGGGCAGGTTCCGTACTTGCGCGTGTCGAGATACCACCACATGTCCTTCATGGGAATGTTGCGGCGCTCAATCTCGGCCAGAAGTTTGTCGTAGCTTTCCTCTCGCACCGAGCCGCCGATAATCTCGCCAATTTGCGGGAAGAGCACGTCGGTGCCTTGCATGGTGGGCTCGGGCGCCACCACACCCTGGTAGCCCGTGGAGCCGCCCTGGGGCGTGGCCGCGTTCTGCTTCATGTAGAATGCCTTGATTTTGCTCGGATAGTCGGTCATGATCACGGGTTTCTTGAAGTGTTCCTCGACCAGGAATCGCTCGTGCTCCGAGGCCAGGTCGTCGCCCCAGTTGCAAGGGAACTCAAATTTCGTGCCGTTGGCGATGGCCTGTTGCAGGATTTCGATTCCCTGTGTGTAGGTGAGGCGCACAAACGAATCCTTGAGCACGCCTTCGAGCCGCTCCAGCAGCGTGTTGTCGATCATCTTGTTGAGGAACTCCAGGTCGTCGTTGCAGTGGTCGAGCGCCCAGCGCACGCAGTGCTTGATGAAGTCCTCCTCGAGGTCCATGAGCCCTTCCTGATCCAGGAAGGCCACTTCGGGCTCGATCATCCAAAACTCGGCCAGGTGTCGTGGCGTGTTAGAGTTCTCGGCGCGGAATGTGGGGCCGAAGGTGTAGATGGCACCCAGAGCGGTGGCACCCAGCTCGCCCTCGAGCTGTCCGCTCACGGTGAGCGAGGTCTGCTGGCCAAAGAAGTCGTCGTTGTAGGTGATGCGCCCCTGGTCGTCCTTCTTGAGGTCGTAGAGGTTCTTGGTGGTCACCTGGAACATATTGCCGGCGCCTTCGCAGTCGCTGGCGGTGATGAGCGGGGTGTGGAAATAGTAGAATCCGTGCTCGTGGAAGTAGGTGTGTATGGCCATGGCCATGTGGTGGCGGATTCGCATCACGGCTCCGAAGGTGTTGGTGCGTAGGCGCATGTGCGCGTGCTTGCGCATGTACTCAAAGGTTTGGCCTTTTTTCTGCATCGGGAAGTCGCTGGGGCACAGGCCGTAAATCTCGATGCTCTCGCACTGGATTTCCACGCTTTGTCCCTGCCCCATGCTCTCGACAAGCTTTCCGGTCGCGCACAGGCACGAGCCCGTGGTGATGTCCTTGAGGGTGTCGGCGTCGATGCGCTCGGTGTTGACCACGATTTGGACGTTCTTGATGGTGGAGCCGTCGTTGAGGGCGATGAACTGCACCTGCTTGTTGCCCCGGCGGGTGCGCACCCAGCCTTTGACGCACACTTGCTGCCCCACCAGCTCGGGGCTGGTTAGGAGGTGGGCTATTTTAGTTTGTTTCATTATAATTAAGGTTGAGAATAGTATTGGTGGTATTTGCTCGCGGGACCCGCCTTTATTCAAATGAGCCCTGCTTGAGGAAGTTCACTTCTTGCTGAGTGAGGTAGCGCCAGTGTCCGCGTGGGAGGTTCTTCTTGGTCAGCCCGGCGAAATAAACGCGGTCGAGTTTCACCACGTGGTAGCCGAGCGATTCAAAGATTCGCCGCACAACGCGGTTTCGTCCGGAGTGTATTTCGATGCCGGCCTGCTTGTGGTCGGTGGCGCTGACGTAGCTCACGGCGTCGGCGTGGATGGGTCCGTCGTCCAGCTCAATGCCGTCGGCGATGCGCTGCATGTCCTCTTCGGTGATGGGTTTGTCGGTCCACACCTGGTAGATTTTCTTTTTCACATATTTGGGGTGTGTGAGCCTCGAGGCCAGGTCGCCGTCGTTGGTGAGCAGGAGCACGCCGGTGGTGTTGCGGTCAAGCCGCCCCACGGGATAGATGCGCTCCTGGCAGGCGTTCTTCACGATGTCCATCACGGTTTTTCGTCCGTTGGGGTCGTCGCTGGTGGTTACGTAGTCCTTGGGCTTGTTGAGCAAGATGTAGCATTTTTTCTCGATGGTGACCAGCTTGCCGTTGTATTCCACCGCGTCTTTGGGGGTGATTTTGTACCCCAGCTCGGTGATTACCTCGCCATTCACTTTCACCTTGCCGTCTGTGATGAGAACGTCGGCCTCGCGCCGCGAGCACAGGCCGGCGTTGGCCAGGTATTTGTTCAGTCGCACCTGCATATCGGGGTCGATGGGTGTCTGCTCGTACTCCACCGGTTTAGGACGCGGGGTGAAGCGCATCTGCTGTTTGGGTTTGCGCTGCTGGAATCCACCTTGCTGGTACCCGCCTCGCTGCTGGAATCCGCCTTGCTGATAGTCGCCTCGCTGCTGGTACCCGCCTCGCTGCTGGTACCCGCGTTGCTGGAATCCGCCTCGCTGCTGGTATCTGCCTCGCTGCTGGTATCCCTGATAGCCCTCGCGCTGCTGGTAGCCCTCGTGCGGGTAGTCCTCTTGCCGGTATCCCCTTTGCTGATAGTCACCCCTTTGCTGGTAGTCACCCCTTTGCTGATAACCGCCTCGCTGCTGATAACCGCCTCGCTGCTGGTATCCGCCGCGTTGCTGGTATCCGCCTCGCTGCTGGTATCTGCCTCGCTGCTGGTAGCCCTGGTAGCCCTCTCGCTGCTGATAATCGGCCTGCTGCACATTTTCCTCGCCATGAGGGGCACTCGGGTTCGCGCCAGTGGTGGTGGCGTCGTAGTTTGGCTGGCGGTAATGGGGTTGATAGCCGCCTCGCTGTTGGAATCCGCCTCGCTGCTGGTAGCCTCCACGCTGCTGGTAACCGCCCCGCTGCTGGTAACCGCCGCGCTGATATCCCCCACGGGGTTGGTAGCCTTGCTGCTGGCGGTAGGGCTGGTAATCCTCTTGATTGTTGCTGCTTTCGCGGGATTCCTCGCCGTAGTTGGCGGGGGTTTCCCTTTCTTGCGACGTGTAATCTACTTTTTCATAGCGAGTGTTTTCTCCTGCGTTGTCTTCAACGGTAGTACTCAAGGCGGCGCCGATACGCGGGCGCTTGGCTTTCTTTTCGGAATTCTCTTCCATTGTCGATGATGTTTAGAATGATTTATTATATAGATAACAATATTCATCAAGCCTCTCGGCTCAATGCACACTTTGTGTTAGTATTCAATTTTTGCGTTTGCGAAATTACACATAATGTATAATGTACGCAAGTGTGGAAAATCATTTTTAGGTTTTTTTAAGCACTATTGCTCTTTTTTGGGTAGGTTGGTGGAATCCGCATACTGGCCGGATTCAGATGCCGGTGTAGTTGTGTGGGGTGATGCGCTTGAGCTCGTCTTTGACCTCGGTGGGCACGTCGAGTGCGTCGATGAACTCGGCGATTCGCCGGGCATCGACGGTGTCGTTGGTGCGTGTGAGTGCCTTGAGTGTCTCGTAGGGCTTGGGGTATCCCTCGCGGCGCAGAATGGTTTGCAGGGCCTCGGCAACCACGCTCCAGGTGTTGTCGAGGTCGGCGGCAATGGCCTGCTCGTTGAGGATGAGCTTGTCCAGCCCCTTGAGCGTGCTGGCCAGCGCGATAACCAGGTGGCCGATGGGCACGCCCACGTTGCGCAGCACGGTGGAGTCGGTGAGGTCGCGTTGCAGGCGCGACACGGGCAGCTTGTGTGCCAGGTGCTCACATATGGCCACGGTCAGGCCCAGGTTGCCCTCGCTGTTCTCGAAGTCGATGGGGTTCACCTTGTGGGGCATTGCGCTCGACCCCACCTCGCCGGCGCGGATGCGTTGCTTGAAGTAGTTCATCGAGATATACAGCCACACGTCGCGGTCGAGGTCGATGACGATGGTGGCCAAGCGTCGCAGGGCGTCGAAGAGTGCGGCCAGGTTGTCGTAGTTGGAGATTTGCGTGGTGCACTGCTCGCGGTCGATGCCCAGCCGGTCGCGCAGCAGGCGGTTGGCAAACGCCGGCCAGTCGATGTCGGGGAAGGCGGCGTGGTGGGCGTTGAAGTTGCCGGTGGCCCCTCCGAGCTTGCCGCTCACGGGCGTGCTGCGCAGCAATTCCAGCTGCTGGCCGAGCCGGTAGGCATACACGTTCAGCTCCTTACCCAGTCGCGTGGGCGAGGCGGGCTGTCCGTGAGTGCGGGCGAGCATGGCCACGCCGACCCACTCGCGGGCGTGCGCCGAGAGCCAGTCGATGAGCTGTTGCACCGCAGGCACCACGCAGTGGGCAAGGGCCTCGCGCACACTCATGGGCACGGCGGTGTTGTTGATGTCCTGCGAGGTGAGGCCGAAATGGATATACTCCTTGAACTCGCCCAGCCCCAACTCGTCGAACCGCTCCTTGAGCAGATATTCCACCGCCTTGACATCGTGGTTGGTGACAGCCTCGATGTCCTTGGCGCGCTGTGCGTCGTTGAGCGTGAATTGCCGGTAGATGTCGCGCAGGGTCTCCTTGCGTTCAGGCGGAAACTGCGCGAGTGCGGGCAGTGGAATCTCGCACAGGGCGATGAAATACTCAATCTCCACCCGCACGCGGTAGCGGATGAGTGCGGCCTCGCTGAAGTAGTGAGCCAGCGCGGCAGTCTTGCCGTGGTAGCGGCCGTCGATGGGCGACACAGCTGTTAGAGGATTAAGGACCATGGTGGTTTGTGGGGGGGCTTCAAAATCTCGCCAAGGGGGGCTTGCTTTAGCCATGGCAAGTTCAACCGTCGAGATGGGGTTGGCGGGATGTGAGCCTGGTTCTTGTTTGTCGGTTCTCCGCAAGCTTGCGACCGTTGGAGTTATTGCGCTATTGTTCTCGGTAATCGGCTCTTGCGTGGCTACTGCACCACCAGCTTGGCGGGCTGCCGGCAGCTGGCTGTGGTGAACACATAGCAGCCTCGCGGCAGGCGCAGCTCGGTGTCGTTGCGGAGCGTGCCGAAGTGTGCCACAAGCTGTCCGGCCATGTTGTAGACGTTCACATCGTGCAGCGGCTTGGCGCACTTGACAAGCACATATCCCTCGCCGGTGATGAAGGCCCACGGCAGGTCGTCGTGCACATCGTTCACGCCGGTGATGGTGAGCACGATGGCGTTCGATGGCTCGCTGGTGACCCCCAGGCGGCTGGTCTGCACCGTGTAGGCGTAGGCGCGGTTGCGCTGGCGCGTGGGGTAGAGCAGAGTGGTTTGCTCGGCATTGTCGGTGGTGAACACCTCGCTCTCCACCATGTGGTGGTCCTTGTCGTAAACTGACAGGTTCACGATGTAGAAATCCACCTGCTCGGTGGCGGGTTCCCAGGCCATGACAAATGCGCTGTCGGTGACCTCGATGGGGTCGAGAGCCACGGGCTTGCTGAGTTCCGGAGCCTCGAGGCACTCGGCTGTGAGCCAGATGCCGAAGCTGCCGGTGATGCCTCCATCGCTGAAGATGAGGCGCGTGCGGTGCTGCCCCAGGGCATTGGGGGTGTAGGTCACGGTGAGCGGGTAGCCATCGGTGCTGCAGGCCATGGCGCGGTCGATGCTGGTCACGTTGGGGTGGAACAGCTCGGTGTCGTAGCGGTAGGTGGTCACGCTCACGTTGTTGGTCAGGTTGTGTCCCTTGACGGGGAAGGTGATGCTTCGCGACCGCCCCAGGGCCACCTGGCCCAGGTCGTAGTACATATCCTTGGTGGGCGAGAGGATTTCCGGGTCTCCGCCGGGCTCGTCACTGCCACCCTCGTTGAACACATCGCCCTGCCGGTCGCCCCAGATGTATTCAATCAGGTTGGGGTTGTCGATGAATGGGTTGCGGTTGTTCTGGCAGCGGTACACGGCCTCGTTGCGGTCTTTCTCCTTGTCGCTCACCGGGTCCTCGCGCGCCCAGCGCAGCAGCAGGTCGATGCTCCACTGGTTCAGCGTGAGCCAGGTGTCCTCGGTGTACATATATTTGTATTTCCAGGTGTAGTCCTGATAGCAGGCGGCCATATAGAAATAGGTGCGTGCGAAGTCGCCCTTGTATCGTGCGTCGGGCTCAAACACTACGCTCGAGCCTCCACCCTGTCCCACTTTCGGTGTGCCGGTGCGGCTCACGCCGTTGTCGAAATGCACGGTCTCCACCTCGCCCAGGGGGTAGTTGAGTTTGGCCGAGTTGGCCTCGGCATCGCTGGGGTAGAGGTGGTTGAGGTCGGTGTAGGCGAAGTAGCCCTGGCTCTCGTTATATCCACCCCACCAGCTCTTGGGCACCGAGTGCTCCTTGTTCATGCCGCTGGTGGCTCCGGTGCCGTTGCAGGTGAAGTAATAGGTCTTGTTGCTGTACATATCCCACACGCGCGAGGCATCGGCGGCCTGGCGGTCGGTCTCGCGGAAGTAGTACCACAGGCTGCTGTAGCTGTGCACGGTGCGTTGCTTGGTGAGTTCGTGCACGGCATCCTTGAGTGCCTGCCCGCTCTTGCCGTTCAGCGTGGCGTAGTAGCCCGCCGGCACATCGGCGTGCAGCGGGCCCAATGCTGCCCACGCCGCAGCTATCGTGAGGAGGAAATGTCGAAGTTTCATCGTTCTCGGTCTCTATTTTATTTCAAGCGGCAAATTTAGGCATTATTCGGCGCATGGCCAAACGTCAGCCGAAAAAACGTGCGAAAAAGCCCCGCACGGAGTGAGTCAATCAGACCAAAACACTCTTCGTCAAAGGCACCCCATTGCCTCGAAGAGGAACTTCGTGAGCAGGAATACCGCGACATGGATTGAGTGTTCGCAATCCGCGTGTTATTCTCAGGCAGTTAGCCTATGCTAAAACTGCGAATGAATGTCTTTTCGCAAAAATATTCGGGCGTAGATTTGCATATTTGAAAAATATGAATTACATTTGCAGTCAAAAAGTGTAAAATTTATTTTACGTTTTTGGGGCTTATCTGTTAAATGTAGCATTATGGATAAACTATTTGAGCGTCATGATTCGTATCTGTCGTATGTTCCGATGGAATATGTTCGTGAGCTAATGGGCAGAATAGATTGGGAAGAAAGGCTTGTAGGCATTCGCGGGTCGAAAGGAGTTGGCAAATCCACACTCATGCTTCAGTATATCAAGCAGCACTACGAAGCCGATGACCGGCATGTGCTTTATTGCTCGGCCGATATGGGCTATTTCGCCACGCATACGCTTGTCGACACGGCCGACCGATTCGTGAGAGAAGGAGGGAAGCACCTTTTTATTGATGAGGTGCATAAGTATCCTGACTGGAGTCGTGAGGTGAAAGAGATTTACGATTTGCACAGGGGTCTGCGTGTTGTGGTGAGTGGCTCCTCGCTTATTCAACTTAATGATGGCCAAGCCGATCTGTCGCGGCGCATGGTCATGTACGATATGGCCGGACTCTCGTTCAGGGAATTTTTGCATTTGTATGCGCAAATCGACATTGCCTCGGTGACATTAGATGAACTGTTGGAGGCACCCAATGCATTTTGCACCCGGGTGCGTGGGGTGTGCCATCCCTTGGAGTTTTTTAGGCGTTACCTCCAATTTGGCTTTTATCCTTACTTTTTTGAGAGCAAGGCGACCTATCTCAGCCGGTTGGAGAATGTGGTGAACTACATCATTGATGTTGAGCTGACCGGGTATCGCGCATTGGATGTGGGCAACACGCGGAGCATGAAGGCTTTGTTGCAGGTAATCTCACGGTTGCCCCCATACGAGGTTGATATAGCGAAACTCTCGCGTGCCACGGCTATCTCTCGGCCTACAGTGCTGAAGTACCTCAGACATTTGGAGGAAGCCAATTTGCTGCGTAGGGTCTACACCAATCTTGCAACCATCACCGACCTCCAGAAACCCGACAAGTTATATATGGATAACACCAACTTGCTGTATTTGCTTTCGTCAACCAGCCCTGATGTGGGTACCGTGCGCGAAACTTTTTTAGCCCAGCAATTAGCTTCGGCCAAACATATAGTGGAGTATGCCGGTTACCGGAAAGGTGATTTTCGTGTCGACCGAGACATTGTGATTGAGGTTGGAGGAGCAGGCAAAGGCTTCGCTCAAATCGCGGGCTGCAACCGCTCGTTTGTCGCAGTTGATGACACCGAAACTGCCAGTCGTGGTAAAATTCCATTGTGGGCTTTTGGTTTCTTGTATTAGCTCTCGCACCGCAAGGTAACTCGATATTCCTGAATTGAGCAATCGATTGCACAGTTGTTTGCGGTTAAATGCGGGGTGTGTTGCCGAGCGGTGTGGCAAATTTGGGCTAACTTTGTTAGCCTGCAATTGTGCGCACTTGACTGGAATAACAAACAAAAAAAACCATATTTGCTATGATGAACAAAAAACGAATGATGCCGCTGCTGGCCGTTGTGCTGTTGCCCCTGCTGGCACTGGCCCAGGGCTGGCCGGCAAACTACGGCGGTGTGATGCTCCAGGGCTTTTACTGGAACAGCTTCGACGACACCAAGTGGAGCAATCTCACTGCCCAGGCCGATGAGCTGGGCGACTTGTTTGACCTGATTTGGGTGCCCAACTCGGGACGCACCGATCCCAGCGGCACCAGCGAGAGCATGGGCTACAGCCCCATGTACTGGTTGAGCCACACATCGTGCTTCGGCACCGAACAGCAGCTGCGCACCATGATTGACACCTACCGCCAGCACGGCACCGGCATCCTGATGGACCTGGTGCTCAACCACAAGAACGGCAAGAGCGGCTGGGTGGACTTTGCCGACGAGCACGTGAGCGGGCGGGTGAGCGGAAAGACCTACGATGTGCGCTGGGAAAACGTGAACTTCAGCCAGATTTGCTCCACCGACGAGTGCAACAGCAAGGGCTACAAGACCACCGGGGCACCCGACACCGGCGACGACTTCGATGGCTCACGCGACCTCGACCACACCAACATCACCACCCAGCAGAACGTGCGCACCTATATGGACTTCCTGCAAAACGAGCTGGGCTACAGCGGCTACCGCCTCGACATGACCAAGGGCTACAGCCCGGGATTCACCGGCAAGTACAACAACTGGACACACCCCTATTTCTGTGTGGGCGAGTACTGGGACGGCAATGCCGACGTGCTGCGCGGCTGGCTCGAGGCCACACGATGGGGAAACCAAATCCAAAGCGCTACGTTTGACTATGCCCTCAAGTACCGCATCAACGATGCCTTCAACGGCAGTTCGTTCAACAGCAGCGCCCTGAACGACAAGGGACTGTGTGCCGATGTGTGGTACAACCGTTGGGCTATCACCTTTGTCGACAACCACGACACCGGGCAGGTGGGCAACCACTCGCGCATGAGCAACGACAGCCACGTGGCCGCCGCCAACGCACTCATTCTCGCACTGCCCGGCACGCCATGCGTCTTCCTGCAGCACTACAAGAACAACAAGACGGCCATTGCCAACATGATTCGCGGACGCCGTGCCGCCGGCATCACCAACCAAAGCCCCATCACCGTGCAGCAGGAGAGCAACGGCGGCTACATCATTGAGGTGCAGGGCAGCCAGGGCAAGGTGTACTTGCAACTCGGCGATGCCACCACCAGTGCAGCTCCCACCGGATACCAACTCGTGCAAAGCGGAAACAATTACAAGTACTTCGTGACATCGGGCCTGGACTGGCGCACCAGCACCAAGCGCGGGGGCGGCGTGCCGCCGAGCCTCACGCCCACACCGGTGCCCGACAACAGCAAGGTGACCATCTACGTCAAGGCCGGCGACCAAAGCAGCACGCATCTCTATGCCTGGGACACCAGCGGACAGCCCATCGGCGCAGCTTGGCCCGGTACACCCATCCGTACACTGCCGTTCACCTATGTGGCCGGGGCAAAGTGGTACTACAAGACCTTTGACCAAGCCACGGTGAATGTGATTTTCAACAACGGCACCGGTGGCGAAACCAACCAAACCGCCGACATCAAGAACTTGACCACCAGCTCGTTCTTCACATACAGCGGCACCGACTACACCGACTACAAGAATGTCACAGCCGCCGTGAAGCCCTATATCGACTACGAGATTCCCACACAGGCAGCCGCCATCGACGGCCACCTGTACTGCTACCTCGAAACCGGCGAGTGGACCGCTCCAAACATCTATATGTGGGACAACAACGGCAAGCAATGGACCGGAGCCTGGACAGGCAAGAAGATGACCCTGGCCGGCACATCGCCCACCACCGGCAACAAAATCTGGCTGTGGGACGGCGGCGAGGCCACCGAGGACGGACGCCCCGACTACCTGGTGTTTAACGACAGCAAGGACGGCGGCGCGCAAACCGAGGATATGGACTTTGTGAACGGCGGCTACTACACCCTCTACGGCCTGCTGGGCAGCGTGGCCAATGAACTGGCCGAACCCGACAGCGTCTTTGTGATGGGCGAGGTTGATGGCGTGAATGGCTGGTATGCCGACAAGGGCCTGCTCATGAGCACCAGCGACGGCCACACCTACACCGCCACCATCACCACGCGCGGCCTGAACAGCGGCTACAGCTATTTCAGCTTCACTAAAAAGCTGGCCACCACAGCAACCGACTGGGAGGCCATCGCTGACTACCGCTTTGGCGCCGAAGGCACGACCGACTATGTAGTGAACGCATCCAACCTGGGTCAACCATTGCCTTTGGGCGATGACGGCACCAGCACGGCGTTCAAGATTGGTGCCGGCACCTGGACGCTCACCCTTGATCTCACCAACCGCACGCTTACCGTGGCCAAGCCTGGCGAGGTGGTGAAGCCCGGCGACGTGACCGGCGACGGCAATGTGGACATCGACGACGTGAATGCCCTCATCAACCACATCTTGGGCAAAACCCTCATCAACCCTGTCACGGCAGGCGACCTCAACAGCGATGGCATCATCGACATCGATGATGTGAACGCCATCATCAACATCATTCTCAGTCACTAAACAATAAAACCAACAATATGGACCGCAGAAAATTCCTTGCAACATCTGGTCTGGCCATGCTGGCCGCCACGTCGCCGGTGTCGTTCTCGGCACTGGGCGCCCCCACCCGCAAGGTGGCCAAGAGCGGCCGCTTGAACCTTTCGTTTGCCCCCTACGAGCTCAAGCTGCGCCACGCTTTCAACCTGGCTCGCTACAGCCGCACCACCACGCCCGATGTGCAGGTGCAGCTCGAATACGACGGCATCATCGGCTACGGCGAGGCCTCGATGCCCCCCTACCTGGGAGAGAGTGTCGAGAGCGTGACCAAATTCCTCAAGAGCCTCGACCTAACGCAGTTCACCGACCCGTTCTGCATCGAGGACATCCTCACATACGTTGATGGCGTGGCTCCCGACAACCGCGCCGCAAAAGCCAGCGTGGACATCGCCCTGCACGACCTGCTGGGTAAAATCATGGGGCAGCCTTGGTACAAAATCTGGGGTTATAATCCCGCCAAGACCCCGGTGACAAGCTTCACCATCGGCATCGACACCGAGGATGTTGTGCGCCAGAAAGTAGAAGAGGCAAGACCCTACAAACTCATCAAGGTGAAGATGGGACTTGACAAGGACCAGGAAACCATCAACATCATTCGCGAGATGATGCCCGATGTGCCCATCTGCGTGGATGTGAACCAGGGGTGGGACAGCAAAGAGCACGCCCTGGAGATGTGCCACTGGCTTGCCGAACGCAACTGCCTGTTTGTGGAGCAGCCATTCGACAAGACCTGGATTGACCAAACGGCCTGGCTGCGCGAGCGCAGCCCGCTGCCCATCATCGCCGACGAGGCTTTCCAGCGGCTGCCCGACATCGTGCGCTTCAAGGGCGTGTACGACGGCATCAATATCAAGCTCATGAAGAGCACCGGCCTTTACGAGGCCCACAAGATGGTCACCCTGGCTCGCGCTCTCGACATGAAGGTGATGATTGGCTGCATGACCGAGACCTCGTGCGCCGTGACCGCTGCCGCCAACCTCTCGCCTGTGGTCGATTTCGCCGACCTCGACGGCAATCTGCTCATAGCCAACGACCGCTTCGACGGCATGACCGTTGTGAACGGCAAAATCACCCTGCACGACCGACCCGGACTCGGCATCAAGCCCCTGTTCTGAACCAAATATCGTCAAGCAGCCATGACGGTTGCTTGACGAAACAGTGACTTTGTCAGGGAGGCAAATAACATAGGTGGGTTCAGAACCCACCTATGTTTATTTGGTGTAGTAGCATTTCACCTGTCCCACGGGTAGCTTTCCCACGAGCAGCAGGGGGATGCGGTCGGCATCGGTCGAGAGCCAGGCGTCGAGGTCGTCGCTCGACTTCTTGCCCGCCTCCTGTGTGAACTTGAAGGTGATGTGGTAGGCTTGCCGCTTGCTGCCGTCGCGCAGCTTCACGTTCTCGGTGCCCTGATAGCGAATGGTGAGGTATTCCTTCTCCTTGCCCGAGAAAATCACGGTGGTCTGTGCCTTGCCTCGCTGCATGGCGGAGAAGTCGATGTTGCGCAGCATATAGAACACGCTGACCATGTCGTAGGCTTGGCACTTGGCGCTGAGCGTGGCGGTGCTGGTGCCGCTCTTGCGGTAGCGTGTGGCCGTGGCGCTGGTGTGGCTGTAGTTGTAGGAAAATTGCAGCACATCGCGGGCGTAGTAGTCTTTCTCGTGGGTGAGCTTCTCGTAGCGCAGTGGCGCCATCTGGCTGTTCATGGTGCACTTGAGCGTGTCGCGCACGGGGTACACCTTGTCGGCCCACGAGCGTGTGCGCCCCACCAGCTGGGCGTTGTAGCCGTCGCCGCTGCGCCGAATGCTCAGCGTGGCATCGCCGGCGTGCTTCCACACCATGCCCCATTGGTACACAATCTGGTAGTTGAGCGTTTCGCTGGTGTAGGTGCGGGCCTGGCCGCACAGCCAGCCAAGTGAGGCCGCGGCACACGCCACGGCGCACAGCCATCGGTTGAAACGTAGACTTTTCATTGCGGTTGGTGTTTTGTCACCCAATTAGACTAACACAGCCCGACGGAGTTTAAAGTGTGCCGGGCTCATTCGCCGGTGTCCTCGATGAGCTGGTAGGGGGTTTGCAAGGCCTGGTCGGCACACCAGGCTCCCAGGGCTTGCGAATCAGTGTCCATGCCCAAGCCGCCCTTTTGCTTCTCGATTTGCTCCAGGGTGGGGTTCTTGTTTGGGCTGCCCGAATAGACCGGGTTGGCTGCGGGAATGCGCCATGTGCTGCTCAACTGCACTTGCGCTCCCAAGGGCGACTGGTTGAGCAGCGCGCCTGCCACGGCGCACGCGGCCACAAACGGGCCAATGCCTTCCTGCAGGTGACGTCCGCCGCGTGCGTCTTTTGTCCAGTCCCAGTAGCCATCGCACAACTGGTTGCGGGTGAAGTGCCTCAGGCGTGTGTGTCGCGCATTTTGCACCGCCGTGCCGGCGGGCAGCAGCATGTCAATCAAGCCCGAAGCCATCACCTGCCGCGCCAGTTGGCAGTTCAGCTCCCACATTTGGTCGCTGCTGCCGGCCACACCGGCCAGCTCGGGGGTGGCCACAACGTTGCTGTCGCTGTAGGCATGGTTCATTTCCCAGGCCATGCGGCCGTTGTAGCCCACCGAGTCGCGCAGCCAGCCGGTGAGTTGACGCAATGGTTGCTCCACCTCTTCCCAAAAGGGCAGGTGGCTTGCCTGCTGGAAAATCATGACGTCCCAGTCATCGACCGCCATCTGTTCCCTGAACACGCACAGCTGGGGTTGTGACCACCGGCCAGGGAAGGGTTGCCAGTCGTAGTAATGCATCGGGGTGTTGTTTTCAAGGCAGTCGACCCAGTTGGCCACGGTGCCGTTGGCAATCTTGAGTATGCGCAGGTGCAAGTCCACATCGGGGGCGATGCTCTTCATCACGTATGGCACATAGCTCACCTCGTCGCAGGTGAACGAGTTTCCCACTGCCAGCACGCGCAGTGGGCGTCGTGCGGGCAGGCGGCTCACGTCGGTCCACAGTTCCAGCTTGTAGGCGGTGTAGGGGTTGGTGGCTGCCGAAGCTCCGTCGCCAATGCGGCCGTTCTCGTACCAGAAACCGCTGCACACCATCACCGCACCCCCATCGGGCACGATGATGGGGTCATAAACCTTCACGCTGTCCACCTGCCGCAGCAGGCAACCGGTGGCCAGGGCTGTGGTGGGTGTCCATTGGGTCATGTCGTCCGATGGGAAGATGGTGAACGTGCGCATGTTCACGTTGATGCTGTTGTCGTGGTCAATGGTCAGCCGCAGTGTGTCGCCGGGCTGCACATGCCACACCCACAGGCGACCGGTGCCGATGTCGGTCAACACGCCCGCGGTCGAGATCATTTTCCCGGCGATAGTGTCCGGGGTGAGTTGCTGCCAGCCCATGATGGGTTTGTGGGCGGAGCTGCCGTGGCCAATGATGCGGTTGATGAGTTCGTTCACATCGGCAATGTCGAGCGTGCCATCAGCGTTTTGGTCGGCTTTCTCCAGACTGGCCTCGTCCACTTGCGTTTGAGCCAGCAGTAAATTAATCATCAGGTTCAAATCAGTGACGTCAACGATGCCGTCGTCATCCAGGTCGCCTTGCACAGCCGGTGTGCGTGCGGGTTGGGCGGCCATGGACAGCATGGCCAGCAGCAGGGTGGCCATCACCAGCAGGCCGCAATGGAAAAGTTCTTGTTTTGTGTTCATTGGTTATTCACTGGAAATGGCGTTTGGTTATTCACTGGCAATGGTGTTGTCTTCATTTTCCGGCTCGCTGTCGATGAGCTGGAAAGGATGTTGCAGGGCCTGGCTGGCGCACCAGGTGCCCAATGCCTGCGAGTCGGCATCCATGCCCAGTCCGCCCAGGTGCTCCTCAATAACTTGCAGGGTGGGGTTGGTGTTTGATTGGCTGTAGGTTGGGTTGGCATTGGGGATTCTCCACGTGCTGCTCAGCGTTACCGAGGCACCCTCCGGGGGCTGGCCCATGATGGCTCCGGCGGCGGCGCACGCGGCCACAAAGGGGCCGATGCCTTCCTGCAGGTGGATGTTTCCGATGTTGCCGCTGCTCCACTCGCCGGCGCAGAGCTGGTTGCGCGTGAACCGCGCCAAGGCACTGTGGCGGGCGTTCTGCACCGCAGTGCCGCAGGGTAGGAGCAAGTCCACGCATCCGCTGTGCATCACCGAGTCGGCCAGCTGCTGTGTGAGGTGCCACATCTCGTCGCTGGTGGACAGTTCGGGGAAGGCCGCGCTCATAATCACATTGCTGTCGCTGTAAGCATGGCTGAGCACCCAGCCTATGCGGCCTTGGTAGTCCAGCGTGTCGCGCAGCCAGGTGGTGATGGTGTGCAGTGGCCGCTGCACACTGTCCCAGTAGGGTTGCGTGCTCACCTGCTGCACGGTGACCAGATCCCAGTCGTCGGCAGCAAGCATCTCGCGCAGCGACCCGGCCATGGGCAGGCTCCATCGGCCAGGGAATGGTTGCCAGTCGTAGAAAACGTTATTTCCCCCCCGCAGGCTCGTGGAGTCGGGGTTGTCGCTCCAGTCGTCGATGCTTCCGCTGGCGCGGGTGAGCAGGCGCAGGTGCACGTCAACATCAGGGGCGAGGCTCTGGAGCACGTAGGGCACGTAGCTCAACTCGTCGCAGGTGAACGAGTTTCCCACAGCCAGCACACGCAGCCGGGGCTTGGCCAAGTGTTCCATGCCGGTGGTGTCGGTCCATCGTTCGAGCCGGTAGGCCGTGAATGGGTTGGAGGCTGCTGTGCCATTGTCGCCAATGCGGCCATTCTCGAACCAAAAGCCGCTGCACACCATCACTGCGGCACCATCGGGCACACGCAGCGCCAGTGTGTCGCAGCCGGCAATGGTTCGGATATTCGGGCCGGCAGCCAAGGCATTGGCAGCCACCCAGGTGGTGGAATCGCTGTCGGGATAAAACACGTAGGAGTGCATACTCACATTGATGTTGTTGTCGTGGTCAATGGTCAGGCGCAGGCTGTCGCCTGGCGTCACGTTCCACACCAGCATCCGCCCGTTGCCGTAGTCATATCGGTTGCGGTCGATGGCAATCATCATCTTGCATATAGCGCGGTTCGGGGGCATCAGCAGCCAGTCCCATGGTGGCACGGTGTCGTCGGGTACGGTGTCGGGTGGAACAGTGTCGGGTGGCACGGTGCCGGGCAGGGGAATGAGCACGCCGGCCAGCATAGATTGAATCTGACAGTTCAGGTCACTGACGTCAATCACACTGTCGGCCACGATGTCGGCCACGGGGAAAAGGTTGTCGGGTAGCCATCGGTCGTCGAGAATGGCGTTGGTCATCAGGTTGACATCCGCCACATCGAGCACGTCATCGCAATTCAGGTCGCCATAATACTTGGGTTCGACATTCAGGGGAATGGTGTCGGCCGGAATGGTGTCGGCTGGAATGGTGTCAGCAGGAATGGTGTCGGCAGGAATAGTGTCAGCCGGAATAGTGTCAGCCGGAATGGTGTCGGCCGGAATGGTGTCAGCCGGAATAGTGTCAGCCGGAATGGTGTCGGCCGGGATAGTGTCAGCCGGAATGGTGTCGGCCGGAATGGTGTCGGCCGGAATGGTGTCGGCCGGAATAGTATCAGCCGGAATGGTATCAGCCGGGATAGTGTCAGCCGCAGCATGCTTCGCCCTCCACCGCGAGGGAGTGACGGCATCTATCGACAGAATCCCTGACAATAATACCGCAGTCAGCAGGAAGTATATAATGCGATGAGTCATCTCCTAAAGAATTGAAATGCAAAATTAGCCAAAAGAATGTACACTGACAAATTTTTTGCACGCTTATTGAAATATTTGCTATATTTGCAGCCGTTATCCTTTGTTCGCAACTTTAAGCCAATCATCTCATGCGCATCACTTGTATTGGTCACAGCGGTTTCGCTATCGAAAGCGCCGATGGGGCGGAAACACTGATTTTTGACTACTACACCGACCACTGCCTTGTGCTCGAGCCCATTCTGTCGCGAGCGCGTCAGCTGCGGGTGCTGGTGTCGCATAGTCACCGCGACCACTTGTGCCACGACATCTTCGGCTGGCGCGACCGCTGTGCCGACACGCATTATGTGATTGCCAACGAGTGCCGCCGCAAGCTGGCGCGGTGCATGAATCTCGCCGACTGGCCCATTACGTTTTTGCACCATGGCGAGGACTGGGGCGACGGTGGTGTGCAGGTGCACGCCTTCGGCTCCACCGATGTGGGGGTGAGCTACCTGGTCGAGGTGGAGGGGCGGCGTGTGTTCCACGCGGGCGACTTCACCTGCTGGCAGTTTGAAGACGCACCGCAGGCCGAGCAGCGCAAGGCACGCGGCGATTTCCACGCCATCTTGCGCACCATTGCGGCTCATGTCCCGCACATCGACGTGGCGATGATGCCCGTGGTGCCCAACTTGGGCGGTGATTTCGCCTACGGCGCCCGTGAGTTCCTGCGTGCTGTGCGCTGCGACCTGTTCATTCCCATGCACACCTGGGGGCGCGACCGCGAGGCCGCACAGTTCCAACTCTACCGCAATCCCCTGCACGGCACATGCCGCTACCTGCACGAAGGCTCCGACATGATTATCAGTCATCAATAAGGCCCTGTAACGTTTTTGTGGGTGAAAAGCTCGGGACCGTACTATCCGTTATAGAACCTTATTGAAAATGGCACAACATGATTTCAGACGACAAAACGACACTATATTGGGAAAAATGGCGTATCTTTGCAACATGGAAGACAATTGTAGCATCATCAAGGCGCGGGACAGCGAGTGACCGCCTGTGCAATAAGTTGATGATGAGGCGATTTGTCGCATAGAGATTTGGCTATGGAGTTCTTTTTCCCATTTATTGCAGCGTTACTTCCGGCTGCGGTGCTGCTGTGGATCATCTACCGCAAGGATCCGGTCAAGGAGCCGGTGTGGCAGTTGCTCAAGGGCTTTGGCTACGGCTTGGTTGCCGCGGGCATAGCCATCGAGCTGGAGTCGTTAGTGTTCGGTGTGGGCTTGGTTGATGATGAGCCCACGGGGGTGCTCAGTGCCGTGAACATGGCCTTTGTGGGCGCAGCCATTCCCGAGGAGATTGCCAAGCTGCTCATGGTGTGGCTGCTGCTGCGCCGCAACCGCTATTTCGATGAATACTTCGACGGCGTGGTGTACGCCGCCAGCGTAGGTCTGGGTTTTGCAGCCATCGAGAACGTGGCCTATTTGTTTGGCCAGCTCAACGACTGGCAGGGCGTGGCTGTGATGCGTGGCCTGTTCTCGGTGCCAGGGCATTTCGCCTTTGCCGTGCTCATGGGGTACTTCTACTCGCTGGTTCACCTTGGGGGGCGTCACTCGTGGCTTAACCGTGTGATGGTGCTTGCTGCTCCGGTGCTGGCGCACGGCACCTACGACGCGTTGCTCTTTGTGGGCAGCTTGAGCGAGGCTGCCTCGGGTGTACTCTCCATCGCGTTCTTGCTCCTGTGCTGGCAGTTAGTGAAGCTCTGCAAGCGGCACATTGCCCACCTCAGAATTTTCGACCAGATGCCGAAGGAATAGCCACACGGCCATTACAATTCGCAAACGTATCTTTGATTGAAGATGACTCGGCGGCGCGGCTTTTAGTCACACAAATCAAAATAACGTGCGCGTGCCATTGATGACCTGAACGAGCTGGTGAACATCATGATCAGGTGAGTTATGAGACCGCTTAAAACGTAGCGTTTTTTGAGTATCAAGGGGAAGCGGCCAGCAAACCTTAACTCGCCAACTTATGATGGATTGGGTGCGGCGATGGGGAGCAACGCGGCCAAAATGGCTATGGAGATGGTGGTGACTGCCACGGCGTGGGCGATGAGGCGGCCGTCGTTGGGTGTGAAATTGTAAGTGGACACTTTTTGCGGCCAGTGCCGGTGTGCCTTGCCCCATAGCCACCCTACGAGCCAGGCGGCCAGCAAGCCCACGATGGCGCCGCCGAGGATGTCGCCCACGTAGTGCACGCCCAAGTAAACGCGGCTGTAGCATTGCAGCAGGGCCCAGGCTACCAACGCCCACAGGGCTGTCCGGCTGCGCATCATCAGGCCGATAATAAGTGCCACGCCAAAGGCATTGGCCGCATGGCTCGACACAAAACCGTAGGGACCGCCGGTGTAGCCGTTGACCGTGTGCACCAACCCGGCCAGTGCCGGTTCATGGGTGGGGCGCGGACGCTCCACCAAGTGCTTGATCAGGCCCGACGACACTTGGTCGGCAACTAGCACGGTGAGCGCGATGGCAAGGATGGCCAGCGCGGCGTGGCGCCAACCCTTGCCGCGCAAGGTACATAAAAAAGCCAGCAGAATGAGCAACCACGACAGGCGGCTGCTCACCAGCCACATGGCTTGGTCGAGGTAGGCCGTGTGCAGGCCATTGATGGCAAGCAACACTTGCTGGTCGAGGGAGGTGAGGTAAGTAATCAAGGGAATAAGGGTTTAAAATCAAGTGTCGCGAGTTCCTGATTGAGTCAACTACAAAAATTGTTGGCCGAATATTGACTAAAAGAACAAAAGTACAAATAACACACAAACCAATTATCTAATTCTTAGTGATTCAAAAATATGTTCTCATGTCTTTTTATTTTTGAGTTTCGATAATTTGAGGATTTAAATTAGACTTGCATCACCTCAAATCACTTCCACGTCTTGTGCGTTGATCCAGGCTTGCCGTCCGTCGGGGGTGGTGGCGCGTAGCCACAGATTCTGCCCCACGCGCACCGTGTCGCCCAGCTGCACCTTTCGGCCGGCGGGCAGCTCAAAGGCAATCTCGCCTGTGCCTGCCGGGGTGCGCGGCGAGGTGCCCAGCGTGGCTTTCTCGGCCATGACGATGGCCGTGTTGTGGCGAGTGGCGCGGTTGTGCGTGACAAAGGCGCCCACATTGGCCGGCACGGTGAGCGCAAGCAGGGCAATAGCCCCGAAGAAGCCCACCTTGCGAAGAACCACGCGGCTGGAAAACACATAGAGCACCACGGCAAGCAGACACAAGATGAACGCGGCAATGGCCAGCACAGCCCAGGTGTTCGACGAGCAGCTGCTCAGCAAGCGGTTGGCCCAGATGCTGAGGATTGAGGCACCCGACTCATCGGGCAGACCGGCTTTCTGGCGCACGAAGTCGAGGTTGTAGCGGGCATCGCCGTTGCCGGGGTCGAGCAGCAGGGCGCGTTCGTAGCAGAGGATGGCGCGGCCCGTGTCCTTGAGCCGGTAGTAAGTGTCGCCCATATTGACGTACAGCGCGGCCGATGCCCCTTCCTGCCGCTCGGCTTGCTGGTAGAGTTGCAGTGCCTCGGTGTAGAGTTCCTGGTTATAAGCCTGAGTGGCTCGGTCGGTGAGTGGGCTGGCAGCCGCGAGCGCACAGGCAAGCACGCTGGCGGCAAGGCATATAACGATGCGCCTCACACGCATGATTGCTGATAATCTGCCCTCAAAGGGAGCTTGGTGCTTTGTTCTTGGTTCTTGCATCTCGTTTCTTGCTTCTTGGTTCTTGTCGCTGTTGTGCAAGGCAATGACTTTGAAATACTGGACAGTGCTGACTTGGAGCATGGTTCTTGCTTATCTCCTCCGTTTCACGCTTTCGAGGTTGTCGATCACTGCGGCGGCCTCGTCCCACACTTGGTGCAGGTCTTGCTCGGCCAGCTCGGGGGCGTATTGTGCATACTCGCACTTGTCGAGCATCGCCATGGTGCGCACACGCAACGGCTCATCGACACCGTAACTCTCCAGCTCGGCCTGGATGTTGTCCTTGCTCAGTTCCGACACGGGGATGGTGAGTTTGTCGCTCAGGTAGCCCCACAGCGAGTTGAGCGTCTCGGCATAGAAGCCGTCGCGGTTGTTTTGCTCCATAAATCGCTGTGCCTGCTTGAGCCTGCGCTGCGCCACCTTGCTGGCGCGCTTGGTGCGCATGCGGCTCACGTCGGCGCGCTCGCGCAGCTGCTTGCGGTAATAGGCCAGCACGCCGGCCAGCAGCAGCAACGGCACGAGGTACCAAAGCCAGTAGGTCCAGCTGTCCACCACATAGCGGTGTGCCTTGCGCAGCCCCAGGTCGCCTGTGGCCGGGTGGCGGATGTCCATGTTCTGGATGCGGTAGTGGTTCGACGGTGCTCCCTCGCCCTTGGCCACCTCGATGGTGCGGCCGGGAATGGCCACGGTCTCATATTTCTCGGTTTCCGGGTCGAAATAGGTGAACTCGCCGCCCGGAATCTCGAATCGTCCCGCAAATTGCGGGATAAACGGGTAGTCGATGGTCATTGTGCCCGTCATGTCGCTGCCGGTGGTCTTGGCGTCGGCAGTGGT
The DNA here is from genome assembly GCA_017443765.1 of Muribaculaceae bacterium. Taxonomy (GTDB): domain Bacteria; phylum Bacteroidota; class Bacteroidia; order Bacteroidales; family Muribaculaceae; genus Sodaliphilus. Next base: position 41,090 of record JAFSYB010000112.1, read on the forward strand.
TTTGGGCTCGTACACGTCCATCTCCTTGGGCATTTGCAGCTCGGGGGCTTTGACGTACTTGATGTTTCCCGTGCCGCGAATGATGTAGCTGTAGGTGGCTGCGGCGTAGGTCTTGAGCTGTTCGGGCTTGAGGGCGGTGGTCACGGTGAACTTGCCCACGGCCCCGGTAAATGAGGCGGGCTTGGGCTCGGGCAGCGGCAGGATGTTGACGGTAGCGGTGTTGCTCTGCACCTTCAGGCTTTTCTCCACCGGCTGCTGCAAGGTGCCGAAGATGGTGCGGTACTGCTCGTATTGTACCACGTTGACATCGTAGTTGCCCGATGTGATGGTGAGCTGCCCCGACTGCTGGGGGTAGAGCAGGCACTTCTTGAGGATGGCCACCATATACTGCTGGCCGTTGACGGTTTCCACGTTGTTCAGGCTGGGCTGCATGGGGATTTCTTCGATGAGGAAGCCGTCGAACGAGGGTTGCTTGGTGGGCATGAACTGCGACACCTGGTACTTGGTGTAGAGCTTGATGGTGCATACCACGGCTTGCTGCTCAAACACGCGTGGCTTCGACATCTCGATGCGCACAAAAATGTCGTTGCCCGTCACGGCCCGCTCGGTACTCTGCGTGCTGGGGTCGTTGTACTGCACGCCTCCGCGCCGCGACTGGGGCACGTCGTCCTCATCGCGCTGGCCGACCGCACCGCCACCGCCCGCCACCACCTCGATGGTGACTGGATTGGAGTGGAGGGTCTTGCCATTGACCACAATGCTGGCCGCACCAATGTGCAGGCGGCCCGCTTGCGTGGCCTTGTAGAGCATGGTGTACTCCTCCGACGAGGAGCTGCTCGACTTGCCGTTGACCCACGACGAGCTATAGGACGTGGACTTGCCCGGGCCATCCACGACGGTAGCACCTGCCACATCGGGGACCTGGAAGTTGGTGCCCTCGGCGTTGCGGAGCACAAAGGTGACGTTGAATTTGTTGCCGGCCACCACTTGCCGCGGGGCCTGCACGGTGAACGACACCGCCGCCTGCGCCGCCACGGCCAGCATGGCCAGCAGCCCGGCGAGAATGAATCGCTTTATGAGGGGGTACTTGTTCACGGGATAGGGTGCTATGGATAACGATAGGGTGCTATGGGGGAACGGGTAAAATGCTGGCGGCTACCACTTGCGGTTGGTTCTGGCGCGCTCGCCTCGGCGTTGTTCGGCCTTGCGGGCGTTGATGCGCTGCTGCGTGGCACGCTCCTGGTCCTGCATGGCCTTGAGCACCTGCTCGGCATTTTGCTGGCTCATGCCATTTTCCTGCTTGGGCTGTCCGTTTTGCCGGTCTTGATTCTGCTGATCCTGATTTTGCTGGTTCTGCTGATCCTGATTTTGCTGGTTCTGCTTGTCCTTGTTCTGGTCCTGCTTGTCCTTGTTCTGGTCCTGCTTGTCCTTGTTCTGGTCTTGCTTGTCCTTGTTCTGGTTCTTGTTCTGCTGGTCTTGCTGTTGTTTTTTGAGCTGTGCCAGGCGCAGGTTGTCGCGTGCTTGGTCGTCGTCGGGATTGCAGCGCAAGGCGTTCTTGTAGTGTTCGATGGCCTCGCCCCAGTTCTGCTGGGTGTAGGCGATGTTGCCCAGGTCGTACGCGGCCTTGCCACGTATGCCGTGGTTGGGGCAGTTCTTGGCCAGTTCGGCGAGTATGCCTTGGGCCTCATTGGCCGGGTTGTCCTTGCTGTCTTGTGAGGCGGTGGCGCTGCCCTGGCGCAGCAACGCGGTGGCCAGGTTGAACTGTGCGATGGGCGATGCGGGGGATTCTTGCAATGCCTTGCGGTATTCGACCTCGGCCTCGGCATAACGCTTTTGCTTGTAGAGCTTGTTGCCGCTGCGAATGTGGTTGCGCTCCTTTTTCACGGTGGGCATCTCGTCGTCGGCGAGGGCGGTAGTGGCATGGCTGCCCGCGAGAGCGACAACAATCGCGATGAGGAGATATTTGAGATTAGGCATTTTCATTGTTCTTGGTGAAGAAATTGAATTGTTCGAGCCAGGGGTTCTTGCGCTCAAGCAGCATGAGCAGTGCCAGCAACACAAGCACGGCCATCCAGGCAAAGACGGGGAATTGCTCGTCGTGCTGTGTGTAAGCCACGGTGGCCAGGTCGGTCTTGGCCAGCTTGTCGAGGGCATCGTTGAGCGTTTCCACGGCATCGTTGGCGCTGCCGTTCACATAGATGCCCTTGCCGGCATCGGCGATTTGCTGGGCCATCTGCTCGTTGAGGTAGGTGACCACCGTCTGTCCGCTGTCGTCGGTGAGGTAGCCGCCCTCGGCCATGGGGATGGGGGCACCGTGGTCGCTGCCCACGCCCACCACGTTGACCTGGATGCCGTTTTTCTGCGCTTGCCGGGCGGCTCCCACGGCATCGTCCTCAAAGTTCTCGCCATCGGTGATGACAATGATGGTTTTCTGCGACTTTTTGCTGTCGGAGAATGCCTCGGCGGCCATGTCGATGGCCGCACCGATGGCTGTGCCCTGCGTGGGCACCATCGCGGTGTTGATGCTGTTCAGGAACAGTTTGGCCGAGCTGGCGTCGCTGGTCATGGGCATTTGCATATAGGCGTTGCCGGCAAACACCACCAGTCCCACTTTGTCGCCGTGCGAGCGGGCGAGGATTTTCTCAAGAATCATCTTGGCGCGTTGCAGGCGCGACACGTCCTGCGGGTTGTCGGTGGCGCTGGCGTTCATCGAGTTCGACACATCGATGGCCACCATCATCTCGATGCCGTGGATGGTGGCCGAGGTGGGAGCGGCGCCGGCGCGTGGACGGGCCAGAATCACCACCACCAGTGCCGTGAGCAGCAGCTCAAGGCCGAGGCGCACCCACGGCTTGTAGGCCGACACGTCGGGCATGAGTTCCTGCACCACTTCTTTGCGGCCGAAACGCTCCAGTTGCCGCAGCCGAGCACGCCGCGACCACCAGAACAAGGCCACGAGCACCGGCAGCAACAGCAGCAGGTAGAGGTATTGTGGATTGGCGAAACCGAACATTTTCAGTTATCAGTTTTCAGTTATCATTTTCAGTTCTCGGTTCAATGTCATGGCACATGGCGCAGGAGGGTGTAGCGCAGCACGATGGCCAGCAGCACGCAGACGAGCAGGGCCAGGGCCCAGGGAATGTAGTTGTCCTCGGTGTGGCTGAACCGTTGTATGTCGAGGTGGGTCTTTTCGAGCGAGTCGATTTCCTTGAAAATGCTGGCCAGCACGCTGGTGTTGGTGGCGCGGAAGTATTTCCCGCCGGTGGCTGCGGCAATCTTGCGCAGCGTGGCCTCGTCGATGACCACGGGCAGCATTTGGTACTGGATGTTGCCGGCATAGTCCATGGCCACTGGCGAGCGGGCGGTGCCGTTGCTGCCCACGCCGATGGTGTAGATCTTGATGCCATATTTTTGGGCAATTTCGGCAGCGGTGAGCGGGGCCACCACGCCGGTGTTGTTCGAGCCGTCGGTGAGCAAGATGATGCTTTTCGACACGGCCTTGCCGTCCTTGATGCGGTTGATGGCTGTGGCAATGCCGTCGCCAATGGCCGTGCCGTCCTCCAGCAGGCGGGTGCTCACATCGTGGATGGCGTTGACGAGCATGGCGTAGTCCATAGTCATCGGCACCATTGTGTAGCTCTCGCCGGCAAAGAGCACCAGGCCGATGTTGTCGTGGTCGCGGCCGCTCACAAAGCGTGTGGCCACGTCCTTGGCGGCATCGAGGCGGTTGGGGCGGAAGTCCTGCGCGAGCATACTCGTCGACACGTCCAGTGCCAGCACGATGTCGGTGCCCTCCACATCGCTGGTGGCCCAGCTGTCGTGCGTCTGCGGGCGGCACAGAATGATAATCAGGCAGCCTAAAGCGGCCAGCTGCAAGGCAAACAGCAAGTGCTTGGCCCATACGCGCCAGCTGGTGGGCAGGCTGTCGAACGCCTCGGTGGTCGAGAGCTGCATGGTGGGCTCGTTGCGCCGCCAGCTCCACACATACCAGGCGATGAGCGGCGCAAAAAGCAGGAAGAGCCACAGCAGCCCCGGGTGGGCCAGTTGTGTCATGGATGCACCTCCTTCCTTTCATTGTCGGGCTGCGGGGTCATGGGCTTGGTGGCCTCGACAAACTGCACGGCGCGCTGGAATGCCATCTCGTTGTCGTCGGCCAGCGGGCGTGCCCCGGCAAATTTCACAAAGTCGGCAATCTCGAGAATCATGCTCAGTTGCTCGTTCACGGCACGGGTTTCGTCGTGCTCGCGCAGGGTGGCGATAATCTGGGTCGAGGTCATCTCCACCGCGTTCACATGGAAGCGGCGGTCGATATACACGCGCAGGATGTCGGTCAAGCCGGTGAAATACTCTTTCTCCTGGCCGTTTTGCCACAGCTGCCGCTGCTTGAGCTGCTGCAGGTTGAGCATCGCCTCGTCGTAGGGCGGCAGACGCTTGCGCTCGTGGCGCAGCGGGTTGATGCCTTTCTTGTACCACCGATGGTAGTAGTAGAGTCCGCCTGCGATGAGCAGCAGGGCCAGCAGCCACGCCCACCACCAGTCAGCAATCAGGTCGGGCACCCAGTCGAGCAGCTTGAACGGCACCTCCTCCACGGGTTTCAGGTCGTGGATGTTTTGCAGCGTGTCCACTTTCACGGGTATGACTTTCAGGGTGAGCTGGCGGGTGCGGAACGTGTCGCTGCCCACAATGTAGGCAATCGGGCCGATGGAGTACATGCCCGAATCGAAGGACTGCAAAATCAGGTCGCGGTTGATTTGCTGTCGGTTGTTGCCCAGGTCGGTGGTGTCGGCCTTGGGTCGGCTGGCAATCTCCACCTGGGTGCTGAGCGTGTCGAGGTTGTCGACGGGGAACTCCCCCCGCACTCCCTTGTCTTGCACCACCTCGATGTGCAGCGCGGTGGTCTTGCCCATGAGCAAGGTGGCCGAGTCGAGCTTGGCGGTGATGGTGACCGGCGCCGGCAGCACAGGCAGCAGCATGGCCACGCTCAACAGGAAGATTGACAATCGTTTCATTTTTAATTGCCGTTCTGGATTATCTGGTAGTTCTGTTTTTGGTAGTTCTATCCTCGTTGGTGGAACAGCGCCATGAGGGCTTTCACATAATCCTCGTCGGTGGCTACGCTCACGAGGTCCACCTTGCAGCGTTGCGCCGTTTGGGTGAGGCGCTGCTGGTGGGTGTACCACCACCGGTCGTAGGCTTGTCGCACGCGTCGGCTGCCGGTGTCGATCCAGCGCTCCACGCCGCGCTCGGCATCGCGCACACGCATCAGCCCCACGTTGGGCAGCTGCGCCTCGCGCTTGTCGTAGACCTGAAGGGCAATCAGGTCGTGCTTGTGGTTGGCAATCGACATGGCTTTCTCATAGTCGTGCGCGTCGATGAAGTCGCTCACCAGGAATGTGGTGCAGCGTTTCTTCAGGGCACCGGTCAGGTATTCCAGCACATGGTTGATGTCGGTGCCCGTGCCGGTGGGGGTGAAGTCGAGCAGCTCGCGAATCACGAGCAAGATGTGCTTGCGGCCCTTTTGCGGGGGAATGAACCGCTCCACCTTGTCGCTGAAGAAAATCACGCCCACCTTGTCGTTGTTCTCGATGGCCGAGAATGCCAGCGTGGCGGCCACCTGGGCCATCATCTCGCGCTTCACATCGCCCACGGCGCCAAAGTCCTTGCTCGCGCTCACGTCGACCAGGAGCATCACGGTGAGCTCGCGCTCTTCCTCGTACACCTTGACGTAGGGGCGCCCGTAGCGTGCCGTGACGTTCCAGTCGATGTCGCGCACGTCGTCGCCGTACTGGTACTCGCGCACCTCGCTGAACGTCATGCCGCGACCCTTGAAGGCCGAGTGGTACTCGCCCGCAAAAATGTTCTGCGACAGCCCCTTGGCCTTGATCTCGATTTTGCGTACTTTCTTGAAAAGCTCGTTGCGTTCCATGATGTGATAGGGTGCAAAGGTGAGCGACAGGCGCTCATTACTCACTTCACTTGGCTCAAGGCACTGCAATCTTGTCGAGGATGGAGCTGATGATTTCGTCGGCGGTGATGTTGTTTGCCTCGGCTTCGTAGCTCAATCCCAGGCGGTGGCGCATCACATCGTGGCACACGGCGCGCACGTCCTCGGGAATCACATAGCCGCGACCCTTGAGGAAAGCGTAGGCACGTGCGGTGAGGGCCATGTTGATGCTTGCGCGGGGCGACGAGCCGAACGCAATCATGTTCTTCATCTCGTGCAGGCCGAAGTCGCTTGGGAAACGGGTGGCGAACACAATGTCCACGATATAGCGCTCAATCTTCTCGTCGATGTAGATTTGCTGCACAATCTTGCGGGTGTCGGTGATGTCGGCCGGGGTGACCATGGGCTGCACCGTTTTTTGCTCCGGGGCGATGTTCTGGCGGATAATCTGTGCCTCCTCGGCCTTGCTGGGATAGCCAATCACCACCTTCATCAGGAAACGGTCCACCTGTGCCTCGGGCAGCGGGTAGGTGCCCTCCTGCTCGATGGGGTTCTGCGTGGCCAGCACCAGGAAGGGGTCGTCGAGGGCAAACGTCTGCTCGCCGATGGTCACCTGGCGCTCCTGCATGGCCTCGAGCAAGGCACTTTGCACCTTGGCTGGCGCGCGGTTGATTTCGTCGGCCAGCACAAAGTTGGCAAACACCGGACCTTTCTTCACCTCGAAACGCTCTTGGCGCATGCTGTAGACCATGGTGCCAATCACATCGGCCGGCAACAGGTCGGGTGTGAACTGGATGCGGCTGAACCGCGCATCGATGAGCGAGGCCAGCGTCTTGATGGCCAGCGTCTTGGCTAAGCCCGGCACGCCCTCGAGCAGGATGTGCCCATTGGCCAGCAAGGCAATCAGCAGCGAGTCTACCAAGTGCTTTTGGCCCACGATGGTTTGGTCCATGCCCTGCTTAATCATGTTCACGAAATTGCTGCGGCTTGCAATCAAGTCGTTCAGCTCTCGGATATTGACAGTGTCACTCATTATTATATAAGTATAAGTGTGTAGGTAAAATCAACCGCCACTGTCCATTCAAATGGCAATGGTGCTGCAAAATTAGAATATTCGCCACACACACACCAAGAAATGGGAGTTAAATAAACGAATTTAAAGTTACGATTGTTAAAGCCGTCTATCTCATTCTTGTTGGCGTATGCAATCGGCCTGACCGCATCAAAAGTATGGCAGGGCAAGTTGAATGCAAACGGCGGCAGTATCGTTGTGAAATAAGATAACGACTGTTGTTAGTTGAAGAACTTGTACCAGATGTTGTAAAGTGCTCGGATGATGCCGCTGTCGGTACTTGTCTTGAGGCACTCTTTTCCAAACATGGCACCCCAAAACGAGATATGCTCACCCTCGCGCAGCATTAAAGCGATTGTGAGAATTAGCATGGCCACAACTTCGGCGCAGAATAAGATGCCAATAGCATTAGCGCAATTATACTTCAAAAGTGTGGTATAGCATGTCAAGGTCATAAACAGAGTGTCGGCCCACAGCGCATAGTATCCGACTTTGTTGAGTTTCAGAACTAGCACAACGCCTAATATGCCAAAGAACGAGGCAGATATTATGCCGGCAGCCCCTATCCAGCCAATGTGTTGGTAAGCCGAGAAACCCAGGCAAGAAGTAGTGACAAAAAACTCTAAGGCAAGAATTAAAGCCCCATGAGATGTCAGATTGCGGTTTTGCCATCCAGGAAAAAACCGAGAACTCGTTGTGAGATGGCTAACGTAAAGCGACAGGAAGTAGGCAACCACAACTCCGGAAATCCATGCGAGTGAGGGCTGCAACTCATCTAACCCATAAACCCCAACAAGTGAACCAACTATGAGAATAAGCCAAATAAATTCGGTAAGAACAGAGAACATTACTCCTTCGCATTTTAAATAGTATTTGATTGATGCCCGCTCCATGCTATTAAATTCATTTCTGGACTTGGTGCGATATTCACGCAAGAGACTAATGCTTTCGTCTAAGAATGATGGTTGTTTTTTTTCATACTCTATGGGGCATGGTTTATCGATGACAGGGCAATTCCTCGATTCCCTTTCACCAATCACGCCAATCACGGCTGTGAGCAGTTCGTGGAGCGTTTCGTCATTTACACTATTGGCTGAGATATAATGTAAACCCGACAGAACTAGCTGTATCGATGGGTGATAAGCAGTGTTATCGAGACGCACTGGCAGTATGGCTTTGTTTTGTTCATCAGCAAGGCATATTTCACGTCTAACCCATTTAGAATCATTCGAGTCTGTAGATGAGAAAAACACCAGCATGCGGCACTCTTTGATGGCGTTTGCAATCGCTTCGTAAAACTCTTCGCCGCCAAAAACACAATGTTCGGCTATCCAAACACTGAAATGATGTGCTTCAAGATAGTCAACAAAAAGGAGTGCTTTTTCCTTGTCTTTAGTGGAATAACTAATAAAGATATCAATCATAATAAATAGTATTTAGGTGGGTTCTATAAATTGCAAAAATGAGATGAATGGTTTTGGACGTCTTGGGTTGCTTGCTGGCATATTCTGCCTCAATACTTGAACCGTAGCCCGCTACTGGTTGTAGAATCTGCACACGCTCGGCATCGCCCAAGCAAGCTTGGCGTTGCACTCACTTAATTGCAGATTTCGCGCAGCTTGAGACAAAATCTACTCAGCAATCAATCCCAATACGAC
>JAFSYB010000113.1 GCA_017443765.1 Muribaculaceae bacterium
AATAAAAATTTAGTTAATAAAACAACTTATTTGTGTTTACTGCACTTTGACTTGCAAGAGGCCAAAAGGTTTAATAGGCATTTGCAAAAAACTCACACCGCATTTAACGATAGACCCTGACAATGTTTAAACACCTTGAAAACAGCTTCGCAGCATAAGGCAAAATGATGTTTCAACATGGTCGTGCGCAAAGTAACCCATTGGTTTGTATAAAAATAGTTAATTATTAAAGCAAAATCGTTAATACTGCGTTAATGGTTTGTTCGGTTTCAGAAATAGTGAGTACTTTTGCACGTGTGTTTTTCATGGTATTAGATTTAAGGTTTGTGAAGGCCCTCGTGAGAGTCCCTTCACTTTTCTTTCGCTGTGTCGCGAACATCACCATGCAAGCACTGGTTTGGGCCATAAATTGCCATTATCTTTTAGCAAAGCCTTTGGTGCGATAACTGCACTGCACCTTGCCCTTGACAATACTGGCGAGCTTGCTGCGGATGAGCTGTTTTCTGATAGGCGACACCCGGTCGACAAACAACGTGGCAAACAAGTGGTCGCACTCATGCTGCACCACCCGTGCCAGATAACCCTCGATGTCCTGCTCGTGCTGCTCCCAGTTCTCGTCGGTCCACTTGAGGTGGATTTTCTCGTGGCGTGCAACCGGCTCGTGGATGCCTGGCACACTCAAGCAGCCTTCCTCGCGGGTTTTGACGGGCACCGACTCATCGACGGTGATTTCGGGATTGATGAGCACCATGCGCACGTCGCGCAGTTCGGGCATATCGTCGCCCAAAATGTCCACATCGATGTAAACCAGCCGCAGGCTGCGCCCCACCTGTGGTGCGGCAATGCCAATGCCGTCGCTGGCATACATGGTTTCCTTCATGTTGGCAATGAGTTCGGCCAGTCCCGGGGTTTCGGGAGTTACCAGTTCGGTGGCCTTGCGTAGCACTGGATGACCGTATAAATAAATGGGAAGAATCATGATGAGTGATGAATAAGGTGTGGTGAATGAGGTGTGATGAGTGATGGGCCGCTACCCATCACCCACTGCTTTTGCGTTTAGGTAATCGTTTAGAATGATTGTGGCGGCCATGGAGTCGACGCGGGCTTTGTCGCGGCGGTCGCTTTTTTTCATGCCGCCATCAATCATGGCGCGCTGGGCTATAGCCGAGGTGAAGCGCTCGTCGAACATTACGATGGGCATTTGTGGCAGCGCCTTGCGCAACCGCGCCAGAAACGGAGTGATGTAGCGCATGCTCTCGCTGGGCTGCCCGTTGAGTTGTGTGGGCTGCCCAACAACGATGCATTCCACCGGCTCGCGCTGGACGTAAGCGCTGATGAACTCCAGCAACGTGTGAGTGGGTACGGTGGAAAGTGCCGTTGCCACGATTTGCAGCGTGTCGGTGACCGCCACGCCACAGCGTTTGCGCCCGTAGTCAATGCCCAGAATACGCGCCATCAGCCATTCTGCATATTAATGAGGAACTCTTCGTTGTTGCGCGTGCGTTCCATGCGTTCCTTGATGAACTCCATGGCCTCGACCGAGGTGCGGTCGCTGAGGAAGCGGCGGATAATCCACATCTTGTTCTGCACATCGGGATTGAGCAGCAGGTCGTCGCGCCGCGTGCTGGAGGCCATCACATCAACAGCCGGGAACACGCGTTTGTTGCTCAGCTTGCGGTCGAGCTGAAGCTCCATGTTGCCCGTGCCCTTGAACTCCTCGAAAATCACCTCGTCCATCTTCGAGCCGGTGTCGATAAGCGCGGTGGCGATGATGGTAAGGCTGCCGCCATTCTCAATGTTTCGGGCGGCACCAAAGAAGCGTTTTGGCCGTTGCAAGGCATTGGCATCGACGCCTCCCGACAGAATTTTGCCCGATGCCGGTGCAATGGTGTTGTAGGCGCGTGCCAGGCGGGTGATGGAATCGAGCAGAATCACCACATCGTGCCCGCACTCCACCATGCGCTTGGCCTTGGAAAGGACGAGGTCGGCAATTTTCACGTGCCGGTCGGCAGGCTCGTCAAAGGTGGAGGCAATCACCTCGGCCTTCACGCTGCGAGCCATGTCGGTGACCTCCTCCGGGCGCTCGTCGATGAGCAGGATAATCATGTAGGTTTCGGGGTGGTTCTCGCTGATGGCATTGGCAATGTCCTTGAGCAAGATGGTTTTACCCGTCTTGGGTTGCGCCACGATAAGTCCGCGCTGCCCCTTGCCGATGGGTGCGAACATATCGACAACGCGCTGCGAGATGGTGGGCTGGATTTTGCTCACCAAGTCGAATTTCTCCTCGGGAAACAGGGGCACGAGGTGCTCAAAGGGCACGCGGTCGCGAATGAATTCGGGTCGGCGGCCATTAATGAGCTGAATGCCGCACAGCGGGAAATATTTCTCGCCCTCGCGCGGCGGACGGATGGTGCCCTCCACCACATCGCCCGTCTTGAGGCCGTAGTTCTTGATTTGCTGCACCGACACATAAATGTCGTCGGGCGAGTTCAGGTAGTTATAATCGCTCGAACGCAGGAAGCCATAGCCATCGGGCATGATTTCGAGCACACCCGAAGCATCGAGGATGCCCTCGAAATTGTATGGGCTGTTGGCGTACGGGTTGTCAGCAACCTGCTGGTTCTGATTCTGGTTCTGCTGCTGGTTTTTGTTTTTATTTTTCTTGTTTTTCTTGCCACTCTGCTGGCGCTCGCCCTGCGGCTCGGTGAGCAGGATGGGCGCCTTTGCGGCCTGCTCCTCGCGGCGGCGGCGGTCTTCCTCGCGCTCTTGCTGCGAGCGAGGCTTAAAGGTCTGGTTGCCTCCCGTCTTGAAAAACGAGCCCAACGAGAATTCCTGCTTGGCTGGTTGGGCCGGTGTCTCGCCCTGTGGCGATGCCTCAACCTCTTGTGCAGTGTGGGGGGCATTGTCGTTAGGCATGTCGCCTGGTTGAGGCTTGGCGTCGGTCAATTCAGAATTTGCCGGCTGTTCAGGGGCGGCATCACCGATTGGTGGAACCGTCACGCCCGATGTGGCTGCTTGTGATTCCTGATTCTTGCGCTGAGCAAGCTCGGCATTGCTGGGGCGTCCACGGCGGCGCTTTTTCTGTTCCACATTGGGGGTGGGAAGGTCGGCTGGATTGTCGGCCTGCGTCTGTGCGCCGGCATCCTTTGATGGCTGTGGCGTGCTGTTGCGTTCACTCTCGGTCGTGGCGGCCTCATCGGTATCGAAAGGCAAAGCTTGCTGCTGAGCCTGCATCGACTGGCGCGCGGCTTTCTCAGCAGCCGAGGGGCGTCCGCGCTTTTTCTTGGCAGGTGCCGCTTCGGGCAGCTTTTCATTCGTGGACGCGCCAGCGTCGGCTGGAACCGGATTGTCGCTTTGCGTTTTAGCGGCTTTCGGCTTCTTGTCGGCTGCCGCGGCATTTCCCGCCTTTGCAAACCGGTCGTCCTTTGCAGCTTTATCAGCCTTTGGAGCTTTGCCGGCACTTGCTGAATCCGGCGCGGGTTTGCGCTCGCCCTGGGTGTTTCTCCGTTTCATCGGTTCGGCAATGTCGGCTTGCTTGTCGGCCTGCCTGTCAAGCACCTGGTAAACCAATTCTTGCTTGTCGGTTTTGTCGACTTTCTTGATTCCCATTTCTTGTGCAACGACCCGGAGCTGGCTCTCGCTCATTGCACTCAATTCATTGATGTTATACATATATAAATATGTGTGTGATTAAATGACGTCATGCCATGCTGTCCGGGAGGTTGCGTTTCGCTGGTCGCGCACACAACCTTACAACTATATTATAGTGATTTTCACAATGCTTGCAGTGTGAACCGTGAGCAGTGACGACATAATCTGATTAAGGGATAACACTTGCTTGTGCGGGCACATAACACGAACGCCCAACACAGCGTGTCGATGATTTGACGCTGCAAAGTTACAACACAAGCAACAATCCACCAAATATTTGTCGGAAAAAATGCCTTCGACGCAAAAAAACAGAAGTCCCAAGTGTTTCCAAAAGGCCAAATGACGGCACAAATGCCGCATCGTGCAGCCCATCACCACGCTCACAGTTCGTCGCACAACAACAGAAAAGCACGCCAGCAGGCAGGCAACCCGCTGGCGTGTTCATTGTGCACATTGGCAGTCGCAAGCCCACAGCTTTGTCGCTTGCGACCTTGGAGGCTCGTCAGGCTTTCCGCACAATCACATTGATGACGTGGTTCAGGTCGTCAACATCAACAATGCCGTTGCCGTCCACGTCGGCATCGGGCCACTGGCTCATGCTGGCTTTCTTAACCATGATGTTGATAACCAGGTTCAGGTCGTCGACGTCGACCACATCATCGCCATTCACATCCCCCTTAAGATTTGCCGGCGGTTGCGGTGCTGCGGCAAGCGGTTTCACCTGCCCAATTTGGCTCCACGGTGTTGTGGCTGCGTAGGTATCCACACTGCCTTGTGGCACATAGAGCGTGGCAGTGGCAGGAATATTTTCAAACGATCGGCTACCAGCCCCCGGCACATTCTCGGCTTCGCAAATCAACGTCTGCAATGACCAACAATCATAGAAAGCACTGTTGGCAATCGAGAGAATCGTCTTGGGCAACTTCGCATATTTGAGCTATGTGCAACCATCGAAAACTCCATAAATACAATCAGGTAAGTATAAACTTGTTGTCCCTAAGATAGTTGTCGGTAATCTAAATTGTATTATAGCAGGGTTTGCGAGAACGATTAGCCCCTGCGACGGAAATTTCACAAAATTTATCTCAAAATTTCACAAAAAATATTCATTATCACTTTGTTAAGGATTTTTCTTGAAAACAAGTATATAATATCCTATAATTATTATAATTCTTGTGATGCCAGCAAAACTTTGTGTTTAAATCTTGAGCAGGCTGACCGATCGCCGATTGGCGATAACCGCTGTGAAAACCCCACCATGGCAGGTGTGCTTGCGCCATAAGATGGCCTCTGACGCATCACAAAGCGGAAGATATTTGTTTAAAAAATCTAAAGTCGTTCCAACAAGACGTGCCGTTTGGCAAAAAATCACTAACTTTGCAAGTTCAAAATCGAGGAGCAAATTCCGAGTTTGCATGAAATTGAATCAGAAAACACCATAAATAATTTTAATTATTGCATGAAGACAATTTACACTTTCGGTAATGGTCAGGCAGAAGGCCGTGCCGACATGCGCGACTTGCTGGGTGGCAAAGGTGCCAACCTGGCCGAGATGAACCTGATTGGTGTGCCGGTGCCACCGGGCTTCACCATCACAACCGAGATGTGCCGCCTCTACAACGAGAAAGGGCGTGAAGCCGTTGTGGCACTCATCAAGGACGATGTGAAAAAAGCCATCGAGCACATCGAGAATCTTACGGGCAACAAATTTAATGATCCCAGCAACCCGCAGCTGGTTTCGGTTCGTTCGGGCGCACCCGTGTCGATGCCCGGCATGATGGACACGGTGCTCAACCTGGGCATCAACGATGCGGTGGTCGAGACGTTGGCCCAGAAGAGTGGCAACGCCCGCTTTGCATGGGACAGCTATCGCCGCTTTGTGCAGATGTACGGCGACGTGGTGCTGGGCATGAAACCCGAGAAAAAGGAGGACAAGGATCCGTTTGAAGTAATTATCGAGGATGTGAAGTCGAAGCGAGGCGTGAAGCTCGACACCGAGCTGGATGTCGAAGACCTCAAGGAGCTGGTTGTGCGCTTCAAAGCCGCCGTGAAGGAGAACACGGGCAAGGATTTCCCCGTGGATGCCTGGGACCAGCTGTGGGGCGCCATCTACGCCGTGTTCGACAGTTGGAACAACGAGCGCGCCATCCTCTACCGCCGCATGAACCGCATCCCGGCCCACTACGGCACCGCCGTGAATGTGCAGGCCATGGTCTACGGCAACATGGGCGACACCAGCGCCACGGGTGTGGCCTTTACGCGTGATGCCGCCACCGGCGAGGATTTGTTCAACGGTGAGTACCTCATCAACGCCCAGGGCGAGGATGTGGTGGCCGGCGTGCGCACGCCGCAGCAAATCACCACCGAGGGCAGCCGCCGCTGGGCCGCCCTGCAAGGCATCAGCGAGGACGTGCGCGCCGCACAGTACCCCTCGCTCGAGGAATCGATGCCCGACTGCGCAGCACAACTGATTGAGATTCAGCAGCGCCTCGAAGACCACTACCGCGACATGCAAGACCTGGAGTTCACCATCCAGAATGGCAAGCTCTGGCTGCTTCAGACGCGTAATGGCAAGCGCACCGGCGCCGCCATGGTGAAGATTGCCATGGACCTGCTGCGCCAGGGGGTGATTGACGAGAAGACTGTCATCAAGCGCATGGAGCCCAACAAGCTCA
Source organism: Muribaculaceae bacterium (assembly GCA_017443765.1). Taxonomy (GTDB): domain Bacteria; phylum Bacteroidota; class Bacteroidia; order Bacteroidales; family Muribaculaceae; genus Sodaliphilus. The sequence goes on from JAFSYB010000113.1 coordinate 6,327, forward strand.
ACGAGCTGCTTCACCCCGTGTTTGACAAAGACGCTGTGAAAACCGCCAAGGTCATGGCCAAGGGCTTGCCCGCCAGCCCCGGCGCCGCCACCGGACAAATCGTGTTCTTTGCCGATGACGCCGAGGAGTGGGCCTCACGCAAGAAGAAAGTGATCATGGTGCGCATCGAGACCTCGCCCGAGGACCTGCGTGGCATGAGTGTGGCCCAGGGCATTCTCACGGCACGCGGCGGCATGACGTCGCACGCCGCCGTGGTGGCTCGCGGCATGGGCAAGTGCTGCGTGTCGGGAGCCGGCAGCATCAACGTTGACTACAAAGCCCGCACTGTGGAGATGGGCGGCAAGACTTACAAAGAGGGCGACTGGATTTCGCTCAACGGCACCACCGGCGAGGTCTATGACGGTCTCGTGGCCACTGTGGATCCCGACCTGGGTGGCGACTATGCCGCCGTGATGAACATGGCCGAGAAGTACAGCAAGATGGATGTGTACACCAATGCCGACACGCCGCACGATGCCAAGAAGGCCCGCGAGCTGGGTGCCCACGGAATCGGTCTGTGCCGCACCGAGCACATGTTCTTCGAGGGCGACCGTATCAAGGCCATGCGCGAGATGATTATCGCTCCCAACGAGGAATCGCGCCGTTTGGCCCTGGCCAAACTGCTTCCTGTGCAGCGCGGCGACTTCGAGGGCATCTTCGAGGCCATGGACGGCTACGAGGTGACCATTCGCCTGCTCGATCCGCCCCTGCACGAGTTTGTGCCCCACCAGCTCGAGACCATGCGTGAGCTGGCCGCACAGACCGGCCGCACCCTCGAAGAGGTGAAGCAGGTGTGCGACGGACTGGAGGAGTTCAACCCCATGCTGGGCCATCGCGGCTGCCGCCTGGGTAACACCTACCCCGAAATCACCGAGATGCAGGCTCGCGCCATCATCGAGGCCGCGCTCAACGTTAAGGCCAAGGGCATCGTCGTCAAGCCCAAAATCATGGTGCCCCTGATTGGTGTGAAGGCCGAGATTCAAATGCAAGCCGACCTCATCAACAAGACCGCCAAGCAGGTGTTTGCCGAGCGCGGCGAGACCGTGGCCTACAAGGTGGGCACGATGATTGAGATTCCGCGCGCAGCCCTGGTCGCCGACCAGATTGCCGAGGTGGTGGACTTCTTCTCGTTTGGCACCAACGACCTGACGCAGATGACATTTGGCTACTCACGCGACGATGCCGGCAAGTTCCTCGGCACCTACAAGAACCTGGGAATCCTGAAGGTTGACCCGTTTGAGGTGCTTGACCAGGAAGGCGTGGGCCAGCTCGTGGAGATGGCCACCGTCAAGGGACGTGCCGCCAACCCGGATCTGAACATCGGCATCTGCGGCGAGCACGGAGGCGAGCCCAGCAGCGTGAAGTTCTGCGCCAAGCTGAAGATGAACTACGTGTCGTGTTCACCGTTCCGCGTGCCCATTGCCCGCCTCGCAGCCGCGCAGGCTGCAGTGGAAGAATAAGCGACGAAACTTGAAAGTAAGCGAGTTAGGCGGACAGCCCCGATGAACACGGGGCTTCCGCCTAACTTCGTGAATGGGGGTCGGTTCATTGCGGCACACTTTGTGACGCGGTTGACGGCTGGCTTGGGCGGCGATGGGATCGCCGCTTACGGGCAAAGTGCCGTGCAGGAAGTGTTGCAGGCGAAGTCGAAAGTGAGCTACCAGCAGCAGGAAGTGAGCGAGCAATGAAATACATAGGCAAGCACAAGCTTGCAGGTGATGCTTTCGCAAAAGGCAGGAAAAACAATGCGGGGCAACCTCTCGCAGGTTGTCCCACATTGCCAATTATCAACCCAAGTTATCTGAAGTTTCGTTCAGACGTGTTTTTGTGATTACTTCACCTCCTCGTAGGAGACGTCCTCGGCATCGCCACCATTGTTGTTGTTACCGTTTGCCGGACCTGCGCCGGGGTTGGCACCTCCGAATGGGCCACCGGCTCCATTGAACGGGTTGGCGCCGGCGAAGGGGTCTGCGCCAGGCTGTGGTCCGCCCTGTTGTGCGCCGGCCGTCTGCTGGTACATCTGCTGGAAGAGGTTGCTCAACTCGGCCGTTGCCTTGTCGATGGCATCGAGATCCTGAGCCTTGTGGGCTTCCTTGAGGCGGTCGAGAGCGGCCTGGATTTGGTTCTTGAGGTCGGCAGGCAGCTTGTCGCCAGCATCCTTGAGCGTCTTCTCGGTTTGGAAAATCATGGCGTCAGCCTGATTGATTTTGTCGATGCGCTCTTTCTCCTTGGCATCGGCAGCGGCATTGGCTGCGGCCTCGTCCTTCATGCGCTGGATTTCGGCGTCGCTCAGTCCGCTGCTGGCCTCGATGCGGATGCTCTGCTCCTTGCCGGTGGCCTTGTCCTTGGCGCTGACGTTCATGATGCCGTTGGCATCGACCTCGAAAGTGACTTCAATCTGTGGCACGCCACGCGGTGCGGGAGCAATGCCGTCGAGGTGGAAGCGTCCGAGTGTCTTGCAGTCGCGTGCCATGGGACGCTCGCCTTGTAGCACATGCACCTCGACCTCGGGCTGGTTGTCGGCAGCGGTGGAAAACACCTGGCTCTTGCGGGTGGGAATGGTGGTGTTGGCCTCGATGAGCTTGGTCATCACTCCGCCCAGGGTCTCGATGCCCACCGAGAGCGGCACGACATCGAGCAGAAGGACGTCCTTGACATCGCCGCTGAGAACGCCGCCCTGAATGGCAGCCCCCACGGCCACCACCTCGTCGGGGTTCACACCTTTGCTCGGTGTTTTGCCGAAGAAGCGCTCCACCACCTGCTGAATCGCCGGGATTCGGGTGGAGCCTCCCACGAGAATCACCTCGTCGATATCGCTGGTATTCAATCCGGCATCGCGCAGTGCCTGCTCGCAGGGCCGCATGGTTGCCTGGATCAGGTCGTCGCACAGTTGCTCGAACATCGCACGGCTCAAGGTTTTCACCAAGTGCTTGGGCATTCCGTCCTGCTGGGTGATGTAGGGGAGGTTGATTTCGGTGGACGTTTGGCTCGAGAGCTCAATCTTAGCCTTCTCGGCAGCCTCTTTCAAGCGCTGCAAAGCCATGGGGTCCTTTCGCAGGTCGATGCCCTCCTGCTTGATAAACTCCTCGGCCAGCCAGGTGATGATGCGCTGGTCGAAGTCGTCGCCGCCCAGGTGGGTATCGCCGTTGGTTGATTTCACCTCGAACACGCCATCACCAAGCTCCAGAATGGAGATATCAAACGTGCCACCCCCCAGGTCGAAGACTGCGATACGCTTGTCGCTGGCCTCCTTGTCGAGGCCGTAGGCGAGAGCGGCAGCAGTGGGTTCGTTGACGATTCGCTGCACCTTTAGGCCGGCAATCTCACCAGCCTCCTTGGTGGCCTTGCGCTGGGCGTCGTTGAAGTAGGCC
>JAFSYB010000114.1 GCA_017443765.1 Muribaculaceae bacterium
GCCGCCCGCATTGAGCAACTCCTTGGCCGTTTTCGATGCCTTGTTCAGCTCAATCCAGCGATAAACCGTAGTGTGGTTGAACGCATACGGGTATGCATCGGTATTGTTGTGAATCGTGGCAATCACTTCGGTTGTAGTCCCGGTGACCTTAATCAGCTTCGAAATGTAATTGTTGTTCGCATCGCGGCTGTCGACCACGCTCAGGCTCACGCCATTGTAGGAAACCGGCTTGAAGACGAAGACCTTCTCAATGGGTGTCACGCCCGGTGTAAACTTATAAGCATCAACGGGAAGCTGTTTGCCTTTCACTTCCTTTGTCAGGAACGGCGTGTTGAGGTTGGCAATCAGCTGGCAATTGTCGGGATTGGTCTCGCCGCTGTCGGGAGCCTTGACGTTGAACCAGGTGATGCGGTCGGCCTTGTTGGCATCCTTGGTCCAGTAGTTGTCGAGGCAGTTGGCATCGTAAGGAATCTCAAACGTGGGATTGAACGGATTCACCCGCGTCTTCAGGGTTACGTACACGTATGTGTCGGCCAGTGTGCGGTGTTTGTAGCGGACTTTCTGGTAAATCACCTTGTCGCGGTTGTCCCACAATTCAGTCTTGGTGAGGATCCATTCCAAGATGTGCGTACCCTCCTCCGAGAGGTCACCCGACGATTTGTTAATCTCATCAACGGTTCCCACCGTGTTGTGAGTCTGACCGTCACCAGCAGTGATTCGATGGTCGACGCTTGTGTCTTCCGTCTCATCGGCGACAACAGTCGTGGCACGCCAAGTACCATCAAATTCGTAGGTATCGTGGAACTGCTTCTTGCTCATGTTCATATCACGATACACAAACTTACTCATCTGAATATAGTTAGTCTTCAAGGGCGAGCCACCGCAGTTGAACGCTGTGTTGGGAAGCTCGATAATCAGCGCATGAGGCACAGGAACGACACTGATTTCGGCAATCTTCAGCTTGATGAAGGCTACCTGCATAACTTTGTCGCCGTGCATCAGCTTCACAAGCACGATGGGCGTGCGCTTGAGCGCCGAGGACTTGAAATCATTGCTCACCTGCACCACGCCGTTGGTGATGCTGATGGTCTTGTCGGGCAGCGTGCTGCCATGATTCACGTATGTTTCCTCCTTGGTGTTGTTTTGACCCACTTCATAGCTGACGAACGAGAACTCGAAATGCAGTCCCCAGTGTTCCATGTCGACCACCGAGTGAGGGGTGGTGAGCATGTGGGTGAGCACAAACTGATTCAAGTCGAGCGTGCCATTTTCATCGGAAATGGCCTTGTTCTTATTGTAAGGCACAATCAAGTCAATGGTTGCTCCGGTTTCTTTATCATTCTCCACCACGGTATGGCCTTTAATGGGCAAGCCAGCCTCGGGGTCAAGCTGACCCACAAAGCGGCGATAGTGGTAGTCATCGGTAACAGCGACATTCTGTGCATAATAGGAGATGTTGTCACTGGTGATTTTAGCAGCGATACGGAAAGGATCGAAGTCTTTCTTCTTGTAGATAGTGGCATAATCTGATGTCACATCCTCTTTCTCACCCAGCTTGTTGGTCCTGGTCACCTGCAGGGCGACAACCGAAATCCTTTCGTCGGTGGCCGGCTGGCCTTTCACATTGACTTTCACACGAATCACACCGTCCTGATTTCCATAATTCTCATCCAGCACAGGTGTGACCGAGAAATCGCTTGATGCAGGAGCAGGACGCGTTCCATCGGGACGTGTCACATAAAACTCATCATTAGCTTGAACCACAAATGCGAGGTGATCCTTCAGGTCTTCCCACTTGACATTCTTGGGATTGACATGATAATAAGCCTCGGTCTCGGGATTGATAAACTGTGAGGCGGAACCCTCTTTATAGGTGGGATCCAATGCCCAAACCGAGGCATCGTTTGGATCCTGAACCTTGGTGCCGCCACTCTTGAAGCTCATCGGCTTGTAGCTGAGCGACTCCATGAGGATGGCCGGCACGCCATCGACGTAGGCGGCGGGCTTGAACACCAGGCCGCGCAGCGTGTTGGTCAGGGCAATCACAAGGTAATTCTCCACACCGTCAACACCGAGAAGATGGAGTTCGCCATCGGTCATCACAGCAGTGATGGCACCCGGAGTGTCGCTGGCAAACTTCACAGCGTTGGGCTCGATGATGTTGCCCTCGCTGTCACAGTAGTCGAAGTAGCCGTACTCGTTGGGTCGGTAGAAACCGCCGTCGCGACCGTCGCGACCGGGTTGCGAGGCCACGCTGGCGGGGAAGTCGGTCTTCTCGCCGTTCTTGTACCAATAGCCATCGCTGCCAATGGTCCACTGGGCACCGTCGATGCCGTCGCGGCCCTCGGCCTTGACGGTGGTCTTCTCACCATCCTTGTACCAGTAGCCGTCGGCGCCGATGGTCCACTGGGCACCATCGCGGCCGTTCGTGCCGTCCTTGCCCAGGGCGTAGTACTCGGTCTTCACACCGTCCTCGTACCAGAAACCGTCCACGCCGATGGTCCACACCTTGGCGTCGGTTCCATTGGTGACGGTGTACTTCTGTCCGTTGCTGAGCGTGACCACCAGGCCGTTGCCCACCTTGTCCACACTCGTAATCACACTGCCATCGGTGATCAGGCTCTCGATTTGGTCCAACGCTTTCTTGTTGGCGTCGAGCTGCTGCTCCAGGCGTGCGATGTCATCATCATAGTCCTTGCAGGACGTGAACACACTCGTGGCGCCAACAAAGAACAGCGCCATGAGCAATCCACTAATGAATTTCTTACGCATAGTAGTTAAAGTATTAATAAATAGTTAATTAAGGTGAATTGATAATTTTATTCCATCTACTAAAACGCTGTAACTCTTGCCGAGAGTTACATTTCAGTTGGCAAAGTTAGACTGAATTTCTGAATTGAGCAAATAAATTGACTATTTTTTAAAAAAAAATTAATGGAGCCTTTTTCGTAACACCCGCAAAAACGTGTGTTTCCGCTTTGGTTCGGTAGTGTAATCAAACAGGGAAGTGAACTCTTCGAAGCATCGGAGCGTCTTTAACAAAGGAGAATAATGTAAACCTGTTCTTATTAGCCTGTCAATAGGGCTGACGCACTTCACCCTGCAGGCTCACGCGCCATTCCCCTTCCGGGCAATTAATGTTGAAATAAACAAACTTCAATACTGCCCCCGACTGTGCTCGGGGGTCGAATGTGACGCGGATAGTTGTGCTGTCGCCCGGCTCCACAGCGTGGTCGGGCAGCTGGGTGGTGATGCAGCCGCACGCAGCCTCGGCTTCACTGATTACCATCGGACAGCTGCCAGCGTTGGTGACCTGAAAGTCGTGGACAACTGGCCCGTCGAGGGCATTGACCACGCCAAAATCATACGTATTGCTGTCGAAAACAGGCTCGGCGCAGGGGGGAGCGGCCAACTCATCCAGCTTATCACGCTCGCGCCTGTCGGCACAAGCCTTCACACCCCAACCCATAAGTGCCAGTCCGATCAAAACCGCTACACTGCATACAACCACCTTGTTCATTGCATTACACCTTATTATATATAGTTACAAGAATCGCATTTGAGGCATGAAGAATCCTTTACGCATCGGATTGGACACAAAATTAGCAATAGATTTAATTATTAATGCGCTTTGTAGGGTTAAAAAATGCAAATCAAGTTATGTTTTTTTTAATGTAACTCTCGGCAAGAGTTACAGTGCGCAGCATGACCTTTTGCGGTGATATGCCCAACTCGACGACCTAATAATGATGTTGCTCGACCGGGACAATGGATGATAGATCATAAACCATCGCATTAAAGATACATTACTTATGTCCCGAACCATCATTATTGGCCGAGCCGGCGAGCAGCCGTTCTACATCCCCGACAAATATGAGCACGTGAGCCGCGAGCATGCGCGAATCACGATTCCCGACAACCCCTCGCAAGGTGAGTGGCTGCTCGAGGATATCGGCTCGAGCCACGGCACCCGCGTGCGCGACGAGGATGGGGAGATGCGCAAGGTGGAGAAAACGCGCATCACACCGCTCACCTACATCCTGCTCGGCGATGGCGACTACGGCAGCTACGGCTTTTACGCCTGCCATGTACTCACGCCGGAGTCGTACACCAACGAATGGAAATTCATGATGCGCGAGGCCGCCACCTACGACCGGGTGTCGCAGCAGGAAAACAAGGCCGCGAAGTGGAAGAAGATGATCAACCGCGCCACGTGGCCGGTGTTCATCGGCGCGGATATCATCACCGAGCAGCTCAACATCAACTTTGGTTCGCCGTTCATCGTGCGCACGGGACTGGCGATGATTTGTGCCGCTGTGTCGTGGTGGGTGACGCGCGACGGGCGCATAGAGGCAGCCAAGCGCCGCTGGAACAACGTGCGCCGATGCCCCAACCCGGAGTGCCGCAAGAACCTGGACTACAAGGACATCACAGTCACCAAGGCTTGCCCCTACTGCCACTGCCACATTTAATCACGCATTGGCAATCATTCAATGCACAAGACGTCAGGAAAAGCCTCGTTCTCCCTCTGACGCACGCACCGGGTGCGCTGGTGGGCGTTTCACTGAATATTTACACGCCAAGCCGGCGACCCCCTGCCACAAGCTGACACACTACCGCAGGCTTATGCGGCTGTACGCCAACATGGAGTAAGATTCTGTTGGGAAAAACTCGCAAATTTTTGATGTTTTTTTTGCCAATAGGTTGTCGGGTATGAAATATTTCGTAAATTTGCAGTTTGAAACACCTAACGAAGTGAAAGCGATGAATGTTTCCCACCTTTTGTCGGCAATGGTTGTGGCCATGGCGACGTGGATGCCGGCAGCGGCCTACGACTTTATGTTCAATGGCTTGGCCTATACCGTCAACGCCGACCAGGCCACGGTGTCGGTGTCCTGCACCAACCGTCTGTCGCCCGACAATTATTCCCAACTGGATTATGCCGAGATTCCGGATCATGTGACCACTCGACAAGGCATCACCTACCGTGTGACCGCCATCGACGACTTTGCCTTTGCAGGCTGCGGCACGCTTGAGTGTGTGTCCATACCAGCCACCGTGGAGCGTGTTGGCGACCGTGCGCTGGCCTATTGCCCCATGCTGTCGATTATCGAGGTGGACAAGGATAACGCTGTCTATGATTCCCGCGTGTCGTGCAATGCCGTGATACGTGTCGCCGACAACACGCTGATTGCCGGTTGCACGGTCACTATGGTGCCCGGCACGGTGCGTGCCATTGGCCCGTATGCGTTTGCCGGCTGCACGGAGTTGAGCCGGGTGAGCCTGCCGTCGTCGGTGACCGAGATTGGTTATGAGGCCTTTGGCGACTGCACGTCGCTGACCTCCATCGAGATTCCCGCCACCGTCGACGAGGTGGGTTGCCGGGCCTTTGCCGGCTGCACGCAATTGAGAACCCTCACCGTGGATTCCGGCAACGTGCGCTATCACTCGCCCGATGGCTGCAACGCCGTGGTGGAGCGTGCCACCGGCACGTTGGTTGCCGGCTGCCAGGGCACCACCCTCCCGCCGTCGGTGACCGCCATCGGCTACGAGGCATTCAGCGGCTGCGCTGCTCTCTTCAATATGGCTATCCCCGAAACAGTCACCGGCATCGGTCACTACGCTTTCTGCCGGGCCGATGACTTGCAGGCGGTCGATATTCCGGCCACGGTCACCGCCTTTGGCGACCGCGCCTTTGCCGGCTGCATCAATCTGGAAACCATTACGGCACGCCTCGCCAACCCCGCCACGGCCGAGTACTACAACCTGTCGACTTTCGACGATGTGGACAAGCAGGCGTGCACGGTATATGTGCCTCACGGCACGGTGAGCCTTTACCAGGCCACACAGCCCTGGACGCCGTTCTTCAACATTCGCGAAATTCCCCGGTTTCAATACGGCGATGTCAACGCCGACGGCAGCGTTGATGTGGCCGACATCAACATCCTGCTCAATATCGTGCTGGGCTTTGATGATGCCGACAACTACGACGACCGTGCCTACATCCTGGGCAACGACTTTGTGGATGTGAGCGACGTGAACGCACTCATCAACCTGGTAATCTCCAACAAGTAAAAACTTATAAATAACAAGCATGAAGCGAATCCTTTTCCTCTTGGCCTGCTCGCTGCTGGTTGCAGCCGGGGTGTGGGCCGATGACGGCGTTGCCAAGACCGACAACAATGTGTTCAATCACCTGAGCGTGGGTGCCAACGTGGGCACAAACGGCGTGGGCCTCGACCTGGCCGTGCCTGCGACCAATTTCATGGCTCTGCGGGTGGGCTACAACTGGTTCCCGAAAATCAAGTACAAAACATCGCTCAACCTGATCAACTACCCCACCACCGGTGGCTACACTTTTCCCAATGAGTTCATGGTGCAGGGCCAGCCAAACAACAACACTGCCCATGCGCTGGTTGATGTGTACCCCTTTGGCGAAAACGGCTTCCACATCACACTGGGCGCCTACTTCGGCAAGCAGTCAATAGTTGATGTCCACAACGTGAACAACGGCGAGCTGATTGATGTCTATGCCTATAATAAAAGAACGACAGGCCAGCGTTGCGGACTGGCACTGGGCAACTACCTGCTTGAGCCTGATGCCAATGGCAATGTATATGCCGACCTGCGGGTGAACAAGTTGCGCCCCTACCTGGGTCTGGGGTTCGGTCGAGCTGTGCCCAAGAACCGTGTCAACTGCCAGGTGGATTTGGGTGTCCAGTTCCTCGGCAAGTCCGAGGTGTGGGTGCGCGGCGATGCCGGGGACTACAAGGTGACGCAGAGCGACCTGAACGAGGATAGCGGAAAATTGCTGAAAAAGCTCACCAAGCTGAACGTCTATCCGGTCGTCAACGTGCGTATCGTGGGGCGTATTTTCTAAAGTTTCATGTCTGCCCCTACCGATGCCTCAATCATCCTCACCTACCGCTGTCCGATGCATTGCCAGATGTGCAACATCTGGGCGCATCCCACGCGGGCCGAGGAGGAGATCCATGCCGAGGCGCTGAGCCGGCTGCCCCGGTTGAGATTCATCAACCTCACGGGCGGAGAGCCGTTTGTGCGCGACGACCTGGAGGAGGTGGTGCGCGTGTGCTACACCCGCGCACCGCGCATTGTGATTTCCACCTCGGGCTGGTTCGAGGACCGGGTGATTGCACTGGCACGCAAGTTCCCCACCATTGGCATACGCATCAGCATCGAGGGGCTGTCGCAGAAAAACGACGAGCTGCGCGGGCGGCCGGGCGGCTTCGACCGCGGGCTGCGCACCCTGCTCACCCTGCGCGAGATGGGGCTGAAGGACATCGGCTTCGGTTGCACCGTGTCGAACCACAACAGCACTGACATGCTCGCTCTCTACCAGCTCGCGCGGCAGATGGGGCTGGAATTTGCCACGGCGGCTTTCCACAACTCGTTTTATTTCCACAAGCACGACAACGTGATCACCAACCGTGACCAGGTTGTTGACGACTTCACCACGCTCATCAACTGGCAGTTGCGCGAGCGGAGCCCCAAGTCGTGGTTCCGGGCGTATTTCAACATGGGGCTGGTGAACTATGTGTGCGGCGGACGGCGGCTGCTGCCTTGCGAGGCCGGCACGATGAATTTCTTTGTTGACCCCTGGGGCGAGGTGTGGCCGTGCAACGGCCTGGAGGAGCGGTGCTGGCAGCAGTCGATGGGCAACCTGCTCCAGGCTTCCGACTTCAACACTCTGTGGAACAGCGAGCAGGCCCGCCAAGTGCGCGAGCGCGTGCGCAACTGCCCCAAGAACTGCTGGATGGTGGGCACCGTGGCCCCGGTGATGCACAAGCACCTGCGACAGCCCGCCACCTGGGTGATGCGCAACAAGTGGCGCGCACTGCGCGGTCTCCCGGCTGAGCTAACCCACAATACATGACAGTGGCGCAAGCGCACTTCGTCGAAGTTACGCTGCGTTTCGGCAATGCAAAAAAAATAAGGGGGTACCCGCAAAAGCCTGCGTTCCTATACACGGCTCGGTTGTGTGACAAAGCCGGTCAAAGACCTCGAAGAGGTCGGGCGGGTCGAAGCCCCGACACTATGTTAAAGACCATGCAAGTGCATCGGAGATGCACGCCGCTTGGTCCCCGGGCGGACACCATCGTCGTGCCTCGAAGAGGAACTTCAGCGGTGTCGGTGTCAAGTGAGCCTGTGGTCGTTCCACTCGAGTCCCGAGCACTCAATCATGTCGCGGTATTCCTGCTCGAAGGTTCTTTTGCAGTGGTGAACACGCTGATTGTTGATGTATTTGATGATGGCATCCTTGTCGCGGATGCTGCACGAAAACGCGCCATATTCCTTGCCCCAGCCTCGGAATCGCGGGAAATATACTTGCTGTTTCGCCCACTTGCTGCTGCCCTGTTTGATGTCGCGCACGAGATCGCCCAAGGCGACCGATGCCGAAAGCCCCACAAGCAGATGGATGTGATTGCCAATGCCGTTGATGCGGAATGGCTTGCAGTTTCTGTTTTTAATGATAACGGTGATATATCGGTACAGGTAATCGCTCGTCACATCGGGAATCGTCATTTCACGGCCCAGCGTGTTGATGACGATGTGGAACAATGAAATGGTAGCACTCATAATAGTTGGTTTCTATGATATTTGCCGCAAAGTTAATGCAAATCGACGTGATGGGCAAGCATTCGGCCACGAAGTTCCTCTTCGAGGCACATCCTGCGGCTTGTCGCTATGACCAAGCTGCGAGCCTCTTCGAGGCTCTTGCATGGTCTTTAACATGGTGTCGGACCTACGGCCCGCCCGACCTCTTCGAGGTCTTCGCCTGAATATTCCACAACTGATTCGACAAAGATAAACAGGATTTTGCAGGTGTCCCCTCCAAAAAAATGCTTTTTTGTTTTGCACTGCGCTCAACTTGCAGTAACGTTCCCATCTTTGACAGTTTTGAAAAAAAAGACGTGCCTCCTTAGCCCATGAATATTGGGATGGAGGCACTTTTTAGTTTTTTCGAGTTTGTGCTATTTTGGGTGCTTGAGGGTCGAGATGATGCTTTTAAGTTTTTTTAA
>JAFSYB010000115.1 GCA_017443765.1 Muribaculaceae bacterium
CACTGGGCATTGCCCAGGGGGCCATCGACGAAACGGTGAAGTACACCAAGGAGCGCAAGCAGTTCGGACGCGCCATCGCCAAGTTCCAAAACACCCAGTTCCAGATGGCCGACCTCAAGACCAAGGTCGAGGCCGCACGCCTGCTCGTGCGCAGCGCCGCCTGGAAGAAGGACAAGGGCCTCCCCTACTCGGCCGACGCCGCCATGGCCAAGCTCTTTGCCGCCGAAACCGCCATGGAGGTCACCACCAAGGCCGTACAGTTCCACGGCGGTTATGGCTACACACGCGAATATCCCGTGGAGCGCATGATGCGCGATGCCAAGATTACCGAGATTTACGAAGGCACTTCCGAGGTGCAGCGCATGGTGATTGCCGGGCATCTGTTTAAATAATTAACCGAGGAAAAGTATGCACAATATGAATATCATAGTATGTATCAAACAAGTGCCCGACACCACCGAAATCAAGATTGACCCCGTGAAGGGCACGCTGATTCGTGAGGGTGTGCCGAGCATTATGAATCCCGACGACAAGGGAGCCTTGGAGCTGGCGCTGCAACTCAAGGACCAGTTCGGGGCCCACGTCACCGTAATCTCCATGGGACCTCCACAGGCCGATGTGATGCTGCGCGAGGCCTACGCCATGGGGGCCGACCGTGCCATCTTGCTCAGCGACCGCAAGTTTGCCGGCGCCGACACGCTGGCCACCAGCTACGCCCTCTCGGGCTTGTGCCGCATGCTCGACTACGACCTGATTATCGCCGGTCGCCAGGCCATCGACGGCGACACCGCGCAGGTGGGCCCCGAGCTCGCCGAGCACCTGGGTCTGCCGCAAATCACCTATGTGGCCGACATCAAACGCCTTGACAACGGCAAATTGCTGGTGCACAAGGAAAACGAAGACAGCGTGCAAGTGCTGGAGGTGGAGGGCAAGTGCCTGCTCACCGTGCTCGCCTCGGCCGTCGAGCCGCGCTACATGAGCGTGAGCGGTATCGTTGAGGCCTACGACAAGGAAGTGGAAGTGTGGAGCGCCGACAAAATCGACGTCGACGAGAACCTGCTCGGCCTCAAAGGCTCGCCCACCAAGGTGTTCCAGTCGTTCCCCAAAGCCCTCAAGGAACCCGGCGAGGTGCACGAGGTGAGCGACGAAGAGGCAGTGGAACTCATTGTGAGTAAACTAAAGGAGAAACATATCATTTGATTAGTGGTTTGTGATTGGTGGTTAGTGGTTGGTGGTTAGCCAACTGAACACCGAAAGCCAAGAACTGAACACTTCTGAAAAACAGCTATGGATAAGAAAGACTATAAGAATGTATTTGTATTTGCCGAGCAGCGCGAGGGCGTGATTCAGCCCGTTGCCTACGAGCTGTTAGGCAAGGCCCGCGACCTGGCCGAGGCACTTGGCGAGAAAGTGGTTGCCCTGCTGCTGGGCAGCGGCGTCAAGAACCAGGCCCAGGCCCTGATTGAGCAAGGGGCCGACGAGGTGATTGTGGCCGATGTGCCCGAGCTGGAGCACTACCTGAGCGAGCAGTACGCGCAAGTGATGTCGCAAATCATCAACGAGCGCAAGCCCAACATCGTGCTCTACGGTGCCACCACCATCGGTCGCGACATGGCGCCGCGCCTGGCCTCGCGCCTCAAAGCCGGCCTCACCGCCGACTGCACCAAGCTGGAGATTGTTGCCGACGACCAGGGCGATGTGAACCTGCACTCCACGCGTCCCGCCTTTGGCGGCAACCTCATGGCCACCATCGTGTGTCCCAACACGCGGCCGCAGATGAGCACCGTGCGCCCGGGCGTGATGCAGAAAATGGAACGCCAGCCGGGACGCAACGGCGTGGTGACCGATTTCACACCCAAGTTCGACACCTCGAAGTTCAAGGTGCGCCTGGTCGAGACCATCAAGGCCGACAAGAGCGTGGCCGACATCAGCGAGGCAAAGATTCTTGTGTCGGGCGGTCGCGGCGTGCACGACAAGGAAGGCTTCGACAAGCTCCAGTCGCTGGCCGACGTGCTTGGCGGACAAGTGGCCTCGTCGCGTGCCATGGTCGACAACGGCATTATGCCGCATGAGTGCCAGGTGGGTCAAACGGGCAAGACCGTGCGCCCCAACCTCTACATGGCCTGCGGCATCAGCGGTGCCATCCAGCACCTGGCCGGCATGGAAGAGAGCGACTTGATAATTGCCATCAACAAGGACAAGTACGCTCCCATCTTCAGCGTTGCCGACCTGGGCATCGTGGGCGACCTGCACCGCATCGTACCCCTGCTCACCGAGCGCCTGAAACGCGAAATGGCGAAGTGAACAACAACTGTGTCAACGCAAGTCAAGGCGGGTCAATGCAAGACCCGCCTTGACTTTTATATCCCTCAAGCGCCCGAACCCGTTTCACCCTGCGAGCGGCCAGCAAAAGCGTGACATGGGGACGGTTCTTTTGTCACACTCTTGATGCGGCCAAAGTGTGACATGGGTTAGCACCGATTGTGGCGAGCAAGGTTTAGGCCGAGGGTTGAGCGTGTAATGCGACCTGTGCTGTGGAAATTGGCAGTGTCACCGGGAACAGGCCTCGTAGATGGCCAACAGCATCGTGCGTAGTTGGCCCTCTACGAGGCCCCGCGACGGGAGGCGTCGCCATCCCCACGCCACGCGCATCTTCGACGCGCGCGCCGTGGAGTTTCATTCACTTTGAGGCCGCTGGCCTCATGCAGACCGTCGGCCTGCGCTTCGCCTTGCGGCTCCGTGGCACGTAACATAACGGTTACTTGAAAAGGTCATCCATGGTAATAACCTGATTAACAATGCCTGTGTGTTCACCCATAGCAAGCCCCTTGGTGGTTATCATGACCAACTGGATGCTGTGGGTCGCGCGGTGCATCGGGCTGCCGACGAAAGCGTCAATCTTGTTGAGGATATTGTTTTCGTCAGCCGCTGTGATTCCGTATTTCCCCTCGGTGAATTTCATCTCGCACAGGTAGTCGGTTCGTGCCGCCTTGCTCTCCATCACCAAGTCAATTTGTGCGCCTCGCCCCTCTACATTCTTTCCGCTCCAGCAGTAGGCGCGGTCGATAGATGCGACGCGCAGTGCGTTTTGCAACTGCTGTTGGTGTTCTATGCACAAGAGCTCAAATGTGTCACCAGCCCAGGTATAGAACGTCGGCGTGCGATGAATGCTGCTCCACATTCGCTTCTGAATGGTCTGCTTGGAATCGGCAAAACGCAGGTAGAACAGAGAGAAAAAGTCGATGAGCTGGTACACGGTCTCGACACGCCGCTTGCCGTAACGTGGATATCCCCTGACGATGCCCGATTCACGCAGGTTGTCGAGCAAGTTAGTCAACGAGCCTCCGCTTTTCATCCCTATCGCGTCACCGATTTCGGCCTGCGTCATGCCATAGAATTGTGTACCCAGTGCCTTGACGATATCAACGTAGCGCTCCTTGCTCGCATAAAGGCCTGCGTAGACATCTCGGAACTCTTGGTGTATGAGTTCGTCGGCAAAGAAGATGTTGTCGATATTCTCGGTCAGGGTAAGATGACTGCGCAGCTTGTCAAGGTAGTAGGGGATGCCGCCGAGCGCCATATAACTCACACACATCTCATATTGCGAAAGCCTGAAACTGTTCTTCTTGTAATATTTCTCACACTCGGCAAGCGTGAACGGAGCCAACTTGACGGTTTCAGTCAAGCGGCCGTGCAGTCCGCCATAGTCATGTATCACATTGTCGAGCATCCACGATGTGGCAGAGCCGCAAACCACAAGAACAATGTTGCGCTCGCTGTCGGCCCATGAGTTCCAAAAATATCCCAATTCGGCAATCATCTCCGACGACTGCGGCCCGGCCAACCAAGGAAACTCATCGAAAAAGAGCACCTTGCGACGGCTCCTTAGAGCTTCAAGCAGTTTGCGCAGCAGCAGGAAGGCCTCACGCCAGCACGTGGGTTTCGGTTCGGAACGGTCAAGCCCGGCTAAGCACAGCGAATCCCAGAAATGTGCAAGTTGCAGCTGCCTGTAAGTTTCATAATTCTTGTCGTCGTCCTTCATGTAAGTCCCGACCACCTTGAATGCAATTTTCTTCCCGAACACCTCATTAACCAAATACGACTTGCCGATTCGACGACGGCCATATATGGCAACAAATTCCGATTTCTTTGACTTAAATATTCGCTCAAGAATTTCAATCTCTCGCTTTCGCCCTATAATGCTTGAATACCTCATAAAATCAAGTTGTTAATTCCGCCACAAAGGTAGTGACAATATCTGAAAAGGGCAATAAAAGTTCCTTAAAATTCAGCGAAAATGAAGTATTTCGGTTGAATTTCGCTGATTTTTCAAGTTGTGACATGGGGACGGTTCTTTTGTCACATCGATTTTTGCGGCAAAAACGTGACACCGACGGCGTTGAAGTTCCTCTTCGAGGCACGACGATGGGAGTGTCCTGGGTGACCAAGCGGCGAGCATCTTCGATGCTCTTGCATGGGCTTTAATATGGTGTCGGGTCTTCGACCCGCCTGACCTCTTTGAGGTCTTTGACACAGCGTCCTCCTGCGTGTTACCAAGCCTATACTTTTGGTCTTATGTTTATATCCTTATGTTCTTTTGTCTATAACCTGTATCCGTGTCTATACTTTTGTCCTTTTGTTCTTATGTCTAATTTCTTTAACATGGTGTCGGTCTCGGTGCGGAAGCGCGTGGTGAGTGTCTTGCAACGCAGTGCCCCCGAAAGTTGCGCTTCAACTTTCGGGGGCACTGCGCTGTGCGACTGGCCGCCTTTTACTGGAAGGCGTTCTCGCTCAACCCCTTGCCGCCAAGGGCGAGGTCGTTCATATAGGTCGGGACGGGTTTGCCCAAGTATTTGTCCACATAGAGTTTGGCCAGATACTGTCCGAGCATGAAGCCGTGCCCGCGCAGGCCGGTGAGCAATCCCACCTCGGGGTCGACGATGTAGCGCGGCTCAATGTAGTAGCCGGCCCACACGGCATGGAAGCCCACCGAGGCCAGGTTGGGAATCCACTGCGCAAACATCTCGCTCACCACCTTGAGGAAGGCCTCGCTGTTGTACTTCAAGTTCTGGCGTGCCTCATAGGCATCGCAGTCGGGCGAGGCGCAGCCAATGATTTGGCCGGTGTGCAGGAACTGCTGGCCGTAGACGGCGTTGAATCCCTTGTAGTGGCGTCGGTCGATAATCATGTCGAGCGAATCGCCGTTCACGCCCATGTTGGGCAGGCGGCGGGTGATGAACGCCTGGTGCTTGACCGGGAAGAGCTGGGTGTCGATGCCGAGCATGTCGGTGAATTTCTCGGTGCCCCACCCCATGGCGTTCACAAAGTGGTCGCACGTGATTTCCACGTAATGCTTGTCGTGCCGGCGCACCAGCACGCGGAACTTCTCGCCCACACGCTCCACATGGAGCACCTCGCAGTCCTCGAGCACCTGGCCGCCATGCTGCTTGCCCACGTTACGCACATATTCAATCGTGCGTCCCGGTGTGGCCTGCCAGCAGTTTTTGGAAATCAACGCGTGGCTGTAGATGTTGTCGTCGGGATTCCAGTAAGGCGAAATCTCGTTGGTGAAGTCCTTGCGGTCGATCATGTATGCCTCGCTCCAGGCGCGTGAGGCATCGAGCGAGCGGTAGGTGGCATCGTCGTGCACAAGGTTGACATAGCGGGTCATCTTCAGGTCGATGTTGCAGTGCTGCTGGTCGTCGCGGAAGATTTCCAGGTTGTGCATGGCAATGTCGCTGATGTCGGGGTTGGAGAAGGCCGGCCGTCCGCCGCCAATGCAGCGCCACGTCGAGCCACGGTCGTAGTTGACCAAGATGGTTCGCTTCCCGGCCTCGGCAAAGTAGCGGAAAGCCGCGCTGCCGGTCATGCCACCGCCGGCAACCAGCACTTGGGTCTCGGCTTTCTCGACCACCGAGCCGTGCTCGAACACAAAGGTTTCCTTGGATTCGCCACTGTAGACGTCGCCCAGGGTGACCTGGTTGGCCAGCGGAGCCCGCGGGGTGCTCTCGCCCGTCACCTCGATGCCATGGGCGCGCAGGATTTGCTTGGCCCGCGACACGCAACGCTTGCCACGGCACGGCCCCATGCCCATGCGCGTGGTGTGCTTGAGCTCGTCGACCGAGATATACTTGCGGTCGCCCACCACGGCAAGCAGGGTGGCCACATCCACATCCTCGCAGTGGCACACAAACGACTTGCCTTCGTCGCTGCCGGCCAGGGGACGCAGATTCAGGGGAGCGGGATAGCGCTCCTTGAGCAAGAAGCCGTGCACCTGGTTCAGGTCGTCGACCTGGGTGGCCAGCACACGAGCCACATTGGTCTTGTTGTCTTTCTTGAGCACTTTCTCGATCACGCCCTCGCCCACTTGGGCGCCGTTGTCATCGACCAAAAACACATCCTTGCCCTCTTCCACATCATATTCCACGGGCAGGTACACCACGTTCTTGCGGCTGTCGTAGCCGAAGATGGCCAATCCGGGGCAGTGGTTCACGCACTGCATGCAGCCAATGCACTTGTCGTAATCGACCATCGGCACCGACGAGGTGGTGGGCTTGGTGATGGCACCCTGCGGGCAGGCAAAGGTGCAGGGATTGCAGGCGAACCCGTAGAGGCAGTTGATTATGACGTAGGGTTTAAGCACCATGCGTTCGGCATCGGGCAGGCGAGGCTCGTCGAGCAGCCGCACGGGCCGCTGCTGCGAATCGATATACTGGCGCGAGACCTCGAGATAATCCTCGTAGGGGAACCGCAGTCCCAGCTCCTGCGCCACCTCGTAGGCCACCTGGCGTCCGCGCAGCACGGCACTGGTACCCTCGCCAATGCGCACAGCATCGCCGGCACCATACACATTGCGCCCGAAGACTGCGCGTCCTTTCACGAGCAGCTGGTTGTCGGGAATGAGCCCGGTGCAGATGTTGATGATGTCGATGTCGTCGATCACGCGCTCGGTGCCCGCGATGGGCTGGAAATTGCGGCACTCGGCAATCACGGCACCCGTCACACCGGTGTAGTCGTCGTTGGGTATGGCGCGAATGAGCACGTGCGAGGTCATGATGGGTATTCCCAGCCGTCGCACGCGGTTGGCCTGCACCGGGAAGCCGCCCTCATGGTCCATGCCCTCGATGATGGCCTTGATGGTGGCCCCGGCCTGCATGGCCTGGTAGCTGGTGAGGTAGCCGATGTTGCCGGCTCCCACGGTGAGCACGCGCTTGCCCAGCAAGGTGTGCTCCTGGTTCATCATCTTCTGGAACACGGCAGCGGTGTAAACGCCCGGCACGTCGTCGTTCTCAAACACGGGCATGAACGGCACCGCGCCGGTGGCCACCACCAAGTGGTCGGCGTCGATGTAGCTCACCTGCTGGGTGACGATATTCTTCAGGGCAATGCGCCGGCCCTCGAGCAAGTCCCACACAGTGTTGTTGAGCAGGATGCCGTCGTGGTTGTCGCCGGCAAGGGTCTTGGCGATGTCGAAGCCGCGCATGCCACCAAACTTGCGCTCCTTCTCGAAGAAGAAGAACTGATGGGTCTGCATGTTGAACTGCCCGCCCTCGGTGGCGTTGTTGTCGACCACAATGTTGGGTATGCCCAGTGCGGTGAGTTGCTCACGGCAGGCGAGTCCGGCCGGTCCGCCGCCAATGATGCACACCGTGGTCTTGTAGACTTTCGTTTCGCGGGCTGCACGAGCCTTGCCAGCGGGCATGTAGTCGCTGGCAATCTCGCGCACCTCCTTCACGCCGTCGACGAGTGTGATGCAGATGCGGCGCACCTGTCCATCGACGAGCATTTCGCACGCTCCGCACTTGCCGATACCGCACTCCAAACTGCGTTTGCGTCCGGTGAGGCTGTGGCTGTGCACAACAAACCCGGCCTGATGCAGGGCGGCAGCAATGGTTTTGCCTTTCTGCCCGCGCACGGTGCGTCCCTCAAACTGGAACTCTACGTATTCCTCTTTCGGAAGGTCAAGAATGGGATGATTCTCAATTTTATACATAATGATTAATCTACTAAGTTGTTTCTCTCGTTAATTCAATCTGACGGCGCAATCTCGAGCGCAACGAGAATAGCATGGCTGGGCCGAGTCAAAAAAAGTCGTCAAATTACACGCAAATACATTGAAGGTTAATGAGTTGTAAATCCTGAAACGTGGCGATGCCGAAACCGCAAAAACGCAACAAAAAACGCCGCAACGTTTCGTGACGGCAAAATTACGCAAATTTTTTGTAAGTTCGTAGAAATCACCGAAGAATTTGCCCAACAAATTGGACGCACCCACAAAAGCGCGTGCTTTTGCGGGTGCTGCCTCCGTCAAAGGCGATTGCCGCCCGCGTGGTGAAACGCAGGCTGGGAGGTCTGCATGAGGCCGAGGGCCTCAACGTGAATGCCCCCACGGCGCACGCGTCGAAGATGCGTGTGGCGTGGGGATAGCGTCGCAAGTGCGTCATCGCCTGGGTGCAGGGCAGCAGATGACGTGGCGTCGGTGTCGAATTGCGCCTGTTTTTGGCATTTTCGGCCGCTTGCCCCATTAACAAACAGAAACCATACAGCCCTAATAACAGTGGCCATTTTAGTTTCGTTAACATATTGGATTAAATTAAAGGAATAATTAACGACGGCTACACACATTTTAAATCTGCAATTAAAAAAAAGGTAGTACTTTTGACCGCACTATTCTCAAAACGAAAACAATAACATCTTAAAATCATTAAGGTAAACCACATTATTATGGCAAATTCAACTGTGAAACCCGCTACCGGCAAGCTCGGTATCATGGTGGTTGGACTTGGTGCTGTGAGCACGACGTTCATCACCGGTGTTTTGATGACACGCAAGGGGCTGGCCAAGCCTGTGGGCTCGATGACGCAGCTCGACAAGATTCGCGTTGGGCGAGGGGCCGACAAGAAATACCTCCCCTACAAGGACATCGTGCCGATGCCCACGCTCGACGACCTTGTGTTCGCCGCATGGGACGTCTTCCCCGCCAACGCCTATGAAAGCGCCATCAACGCCGAGGTGCTTAAAGAGAAGGACATTGACCCCGTGAAGGACGAGCTGATGGCCATCAAGCCCATGAAAGCCGCCTTTGACCGCAACTACGCCAAGCGCCTCGACGGCAACAACGTGAAGCAATGCCGCGACCGCTGGGACATGACCGAGCAAATCCGCGAGGATATCCGCAACTTCAAGCGCGAGAGCGGCGTGGACCGCGTGGTGGTGCTCTGGGCCGCCTCCACCGAGATTTACGTTGCCCCCGACATGAAATACCACGGCACGCTCGCCGACTTGGAGGCTGCCATGAAAGCCGACCGCACCGACGTGATTGCCCCGTCGATGTGCTACGCCTACGCAGCACTGATGGAGGATGCCCCCTTTGTGATGGGCGCTCCCAACACCACCGTCGACATCCCCGCCATGTGGGAGCTCGCCGAGAAAACCCACATGCCCATCGCCGGCAAGTACTTCAAGACGGGGCAGACCCTCGTCAAGAGCGGCTTCGCACCCATCATCGGCACCCGTATGCTGGGCCTGAACGGCTGGTTCTCGACCAACATTCTGGGCAACCGCGACGGCCTCGTGCTCGACGAGCCGGCCAACTTCCGCACCAAGGAGGTGAGCAAGCTCTCCACGCTGGAATCAATCCTTGTGGCCGACAATCAGCCCGACCTTTACAGCGACTATTACCACAAGGTGCGCATCAATTACTACCCGCCGCGCAACGACAACAAGGAGGGCTGGGACAACATCGACATCTTTGGCTGGATGGGCTATCCCATGCAGATCAAGATTGACTTCCTGTGCCGCGACTCCATCTTGGCCGCACCGCTGTGCCTCGACCTGGCACTACTCATCGACCTTGCTCGTCGCGCCGGACGCTGCGGCACGCAGCGTTTCCTGAGCTTCTTCCTCAAGAGCCCCATGCACGACTACACGCAGAACGAGATTCCCGTCAACCACCTCTTCCAGCAGTACGTCATGCTCAAGAACGCCATCCGCGAGATGGGCGGCTACGAGGCCGATGAGGAAATCGATTAAGCTAATGCGAAACTCACCATGCACAATGCATAATCCAGCAACGCACAATCGCCGCATTGCGCCCCCCGCGGCACACCGACAATTAGGCATTGCGCATTATGCATTGTGCATTGCCATGTGTGTGTTGAGCATGGTGTTGTTCAGCGCGTGCCACAGCAACGAAGCGAACTACAAGGCAGCCTACGAGAAGGCGATGGAGAAGCGCGTGTCGGACGTTGGCGCCGAGGAGATGGCGCGTATTCTGGCCGAAAGCACCAAGCCCACAATGGTGGTGAACGGCGACAGCGTGCGTGTGGTTGTCGTGCGCGCCAATGTCACCGACGATTCGGCCGCCGTGGCACACCGCTACGGAATCGTTGTCGCACAGTTCAAGCAGAAATTCAACGCCATCACCATGCGCAACCGGCTTCGCACCGACGAGGGCTTCCCAAGCTATGTGCTCTTTGGCGGGCCCGAGCGCAAGTATTTCGTCATTGTCAAGGGATTTGACGAGCTTGACGTGGCAGCGGCCTTCCTCAAGACGGCACCCCAGAACGTGAAGATGAAAATCCTGGAGCCCAAGCCCTGGATTCTCGATCGGCGCTGACCGCGGCACAGGAACACAACATTGGCGTTAACAAAAGCCCCCGCACTTGGTAGCGGGGGCTTTTTGGGGTATGCCCTACAACATCGCCGGGCATGCAGTAGCGGGTGTCACTCTGTGCGTTTGCGGGGCACCACGCGGCCACCAACCACCTCGTAGTTGCGGTCAAATTCCTCGCGTGTGCGCTTCCATCGGTTGTGGCTCCAGAGCCAGTACTGCGGTGCCCGGCGTATGGTGGCCTCGAGGCGACGAAAATACTCGTCGGTGATGGCGTGGTCGGGCATTGCGGCGGGGTCGCGGGTGATGAGCTGGAACTCGGCCTCGTAGTGTCCCCGGCCCACGCGGCGCACATCGACATAAAAGACGGCCTGGTTGTACTTGCGCGCGATGCGCTCCACGCCGGTGAACACCGGTGTTTCCTGATTAAAGAAGGTGAGCCAGTGGTGAATGTTCTGCCACAGCGGCACTTGGTCGCTGATGTAGCCAATCACGCTGGGGCGCTGCTGGGCGTTGGCCTGATGAATGAAGCGAAGGGTGTCGCGCATGGCGATACTGTGCGAGCCCATACGGTTGCGCACGGCGAGGAACAGGCGGTCAACCACCGGGTTCTCCAGCGGGTGGTAGATGTGGCCATAGGCCGCGTCGGGGTCGTCCATGGCCAGCCGCAACGAAGTCACCCACTCCCAGTTGCCATAGTGCCCCAGCAGCAGGGCCACGCTCTGCCCCTGTCGCACAGCCTCGTTGACCTGCTCGGCTCCGTGAAACACCATGCGGCGGGCGATATTCTTGCGGCTGATGGTGGCCAGCTTCACCGACTCGGCCACCACATCGCAAAAGTGGTGGTAAAAGCCGCGCTCGATGTCGCGCCGCTCGCGCTCGTCCAGCTCGGGGAAAGCGGCCGCCAAGTTGCGCCTGATCACGCGCCGACGGTAGTGCAGCACAGGCCCCACCAGCACATAGAGCAGGTCGCTGAACACATAGTGCACACGCAGCGGCAGCAGCGACAGCAGTTGCCACAGCACGTGCAGCAAATGAAAGGCAATATGATTGAGCCAGCGTCTCAGCATGGGGATAACGCGGTGGTGATTGTCGGGGTTTAGTTCTGGCGGATTCTACAAATTCCCAAAAAAGTTATGTCCGGTTTGGATAAATCAGGCTGCACTCAGCAATTCAACCAAGCTTCGTTGCGTTCGTTTGCACCGATTTGCGGTAGCCTTTGCACTCTGACTGGCATCTTTTATCTCAAGTCCTTGACTAACAGGTCGCTATCAGCCTTCGACCTGAAAGCGGAATCTGCTCAGTCACAGCCTCAACCTCCAATCGGGCAATCTGTAGAACCCTGCGTATTCATTTCCGTTGCAAAATTACAACAAAATGTCGGTAGTCGCGCACAAAAGTGGGCAAAAAACACCGTGGCTCGTCACGTGGATCACAGCCCGGCACTGCGGCAGGCTTGGTCACAGCCAGCCAGCCTGGCGATACCACTCGATGGCCTCTTGCAATCCCCGCTCGAGGGTGTACTGCGCCGTGAAGCCGAGGTGTTGCCGGGCCGGGGTGGTGTCGCAGAGCCAGTTGCGCTGCTTGAGGATTTTGAATTTGTCGCCGTTGAGGGTGCTGGGCTTCAGGGTGAGTTTCCCCCACCACTCGGCCACGGCGCACACGGTGCGCACGAGCCAGAGCGGGCAGGTGACGGGCACCACCCACCGCTTGCCCAGCTGGCGGCAAACGAGCTGGCGGAACTCCTGCTGGGTGTAGGCACGCGGCTCGCTGATGAAGAATGCCCGACCCTGCGGCTTGTGTGCCAACGCGCACATCACGGCCTGAGCCACGTCCTTGACGTAGACGAATGTGAGCATCTGCTTGCGGAACCCCACGCTGAAATCGAAGCCGCGCTTGATGCTTTTCATCATCATGAAATAGTCGCGCTCATGCGGGCCATAGACCCCGGTGAGGCGCAAGATGGTGTGCGGCACATCGGCCTGCGATTGCAGGAAGACCTCGGCCTTGAGTTTCGAGGTGCCATAGCGCGTGTTGGGTTGCGGCACGTTGTCGCCGGTGAAAGGGGTGTACTGCTGCTCGTCGCCCGGCCCCATCACACTCAGGCTGCTGATAAACACCAAATGCCGGGGCAGTGCCTGGATGGTGCGCAAGGTCTCGACCAGCAGGCGCAGGTAGCCGTGGTTGATGCGCTCAAAGTCGAGGTAGTTGGTGCACTTGGTTGCACCCAGATTGTGCACCAAGTGGTGCCACGGGCCATGCTGGTTCACATGTTCGCGCAGGGTGGTTGCCAAGCTCTCCTCGTCGGTGAAATCGAGTTCGATAAAGCGAATGCGCTCATCTTGCAGAAACTCACGGTTGGTGGTCTTGCGCACGGCGGCCCAGGTTTCGTAGCCGCACTCGAGTGCGGCCGCCACGATATATCCGCCAATGAACCCGCCGGCACCGGTGATGAGCAAGCGCTTGCCGTTATTGTCCATATAGAATCTCGTTAACTTTATCCACAATCATGTCGGGCGTGATGCCGTTGAGGCAGGGGTAGCCGCCAGACCGGCAGGGCTTGTCGCCAAACACCGAGCAGGGCCGGCAGTGGAGCGGCAGCTGCACGGCATCGGTGTCGCGCTGCCGGTATCCCATGAAGCCGCAATGCGGGTGCGTGGCGCCCCACACGCTGAGTGTGCGCAGCCCCACGAGCGAGGCGAGGTGCATATTGGCCGAATCCATGCTCACCATGAGGTCGCAACGCGCCAGCAGGGCCAACTCGTCGGCAAAGGTGTGGTCGACGGCAGCCACGTTGGTGACGTTGTGGTGGTCGCCGGCCCAGCCGTCGAGCACGGTTTTCTCATGCTCGCCGCCCCCCATCAGGAAGACGTGCGTGTGGTCGCGGGCAGCGAGAGCGGCCACGACCTGCCGCATTTTGTCCAGAGGGTACACCTTTCCCTCATGAGCCGAGAACGGCGCAACGGCAATCCAGCGCGTGTCGACGGGTTTGTCGCCCGCGAGGGTGCAGGGCGGCAAGTTGCCGGTGAACAAAGTGGTGAATTGGCGGGGTGCGGCAATGCCTATACGCTCAAACGTGAGCCGGTATCGCTCGGTGGTGTGTGTGAGCGGCCTATTGAGTTTGGCAGTGACCAGGTCGTGCTTCTCGCGGCGTCCCTTGTCGATTCGCCGCACGGACACACCGGCCAGGCGCAACACGGCTCCCATCACCCACGTGCGCATCACATTGTGTAGGTCGGCCAGCGCGTCCACCCCGCAGTCGCGCCGCAGTCGCCGTGCCAGCCGCACCATGCCCCACAGGCCGTTGTACTCTTTTTTCAAGTCGACGGGCACCACGGTGAGATTTGATGGCGGCTGCTGTGCCAAGGCGGCGGCCCAGGGGCGGCTCGCAAACACAAAGCGCACACCGGGGTTGGCGCGACAGGCGTCGTAGAGCACAGGAATCGCCATGGCCACGTCGCCCAGCGCCGAGAACCGGGTCACCAGCACGCAGGCAGGCTTATTTTGCCCCATAGAGCACGGGGTTGGTCGAGGGGTCGTTGTACATTTTCATCTGCCGATAGACCTTCATGAATTTTCGTCCGGCGGCGATGTCGTCCAGCAGCTGGTCGATGGCGGTGCTCAGGTCAGTGCGTTGTTCCATCAGCACCTCGAGTTTGGCCTGGCAGCGGGTGCGGTGCTCGTCGGTGGCCTCGCTGCGCGTGGCCTGCTCGTGCATGTGGTAGATTTTCAGTGCCAGAATCGAGAGCCGGTCCACCGCCCAGGCGGGGCTTTCGGTGTTGATAGTGGCCCCGGGCAGGACCGACACACCGGCGAACCGGCTGCGGAAATAAGTGTCGATTTCCTCCACGAGGTCGGTGCGTTCCTGGTTGCTGTGGTCGATGCGGCGCTTGAGCGCCAGTGCAGCCACGGGGTCAATGCCGGGGTCGCGAATGATGTCCTCAAGATGCCACTGCACGGTGTCGATCCAGCACTTGGTGAACAGGCTGGCGTCGATGCTGCCAGCGGGATAAGGGTTCTGTGCCTGGGCATCCACGTCGTTGGTGACGTGGTAACGCACAATGGCGTCGTCGAACAATCGGTTACAGTCTTGTGCAAAACTCATCACTTTCAGTGTTTTGGTTTGGTGTAATAGCCATACGCAGCAAGCGGGCGCGGCGAATTTTTTCGCAAAGATAATGCTTTTTGTGCAACTAAACGAAAAAAAAGGCGTATTTTTGCAATGGCTAAACCGCAAGACATTCCTAGAGTCTAACCAACAACAAGACGTAAACAAACCATTAAAACCAAAGAATATGAAGACTCTGAACCGACTTGCAATCCTCTTGCTTATGGCTGTTGCACTTGTGTCGTGCGAATGGGAGGACGATGACTTTTTGGGCGCGTGGGAGAGCTATGCCTACAACGATGGACACGGCGAGTACGAGCTTTACGACAACGACCGCAGCACCTATGTGTTCTACAGTGATGGCACGGGATACTACTCGCAGTGGAATTTCTCGACCGACTTCCGCTGGAGCGAGTACAGCTACGGCCACTTGGTGCTTCACCACAGCGACAACCTGGTGGAGGATTTCTACTATCGCTTCGACCGAGGCGACATGCTCGTGAGCGGCGACCGCAGCTTCTACACCTACACGGTGTTCAGCTACAGAGGGCGGCATCACTATTGAGTATGGCCACCTATGCTGCAACGGCGTTGCCGCACAGGCGACCATCAAGGCAAGCCCCCTCGTCACCTACAACAGGGAACGAGGGGGCTTTTTTTGGTGGTGAGGCGTCACCAGCGGCGCGGGCCATTGAAGCCTCCCGGGCGTCCGCCGGGGCCGCCAGGGCCGCGACCGCCCGGACTGAAGTCATCGTCTTTCAGCTTGGGTTGCTCCCCTTTTTTGAAGGTGGTGAAGCGATAGGTGAACGTCACCAGCCCATAGCGGGTGAGTGAGTTATAGGCCACGTCCTCGATGTAGTTGCCGGTCACGTTGCGGTAGATGCTCTTCTTTTGCCCCAGGATGTCGTATACCGAGAGCGTGATGGCGGCAGCCTTGTCGCGCAGGAACTGGTAGGCCAGCGAGGCGTTCCACAGCCACTGCTTGGTGTCGTAGCCGGCACTGTAGCCGCTGGTGGAGCTGAAGTTGAGGTCGGTGCTGAGCACCAATCCGCAGGGCATCGACCAGGTTCCGTTGAATTGTCCGCCATAGGTGTGCACATTGCGGTTGCTGCCGGTCTGCACGGTGTTGTGGGTGGTCTGGAAATTGTAGCGCGGGCGCAACTCCAGGTCGAACTGGCTGTTGCGGAAAGCAATGCCAGGCGAGTAGTTGATGTTAAACGAGTTGCTGCGGTTCAGCTCGGCGTTGTTATAGCCCTTGCTGACGGCAAACCGGCTAAAGAGGTGCGACGAGAAGTACCAGGTTTTCTGCGAGCCAAAGGGGAAACTCATCATGTTCATTGCCATGGCGCTCCACACGCCGTTGACGTTCTCATAGGTGGTGAAGCGGCCACCGGTTGACTGGTCGTAATCGGTTCTGGAAATGATGCTGTTTTGCTCGTAGTTGAGGTTGAACATGGCCATGATGCTCCGCTGGGCCATTTGCGCGAAATCCTGGAAGCGCACGCTGAAGCGGTGTGTGAATGTGGCTTTGAGCTCGGGGTTACCGGTGACGATGTTCAAGGGGTTGCTCTCGTCGGCCACCGGCTGCAACTGGGCGATGCTGGGCTGCGTGGCGCGCATGCGGTAGTCGATGTTCATGCTCTTGACGGAGCTGAACTTGTAGCGAAAGCGTGCATAGGGGGCGGCACTCCAAGCCCACCGGGTGGGGATGTCGCGGGCGCTGTTGATACGGTCGCGACTGCTCGACATGGCGTGCTGCACCGAGAATCCCAGGTTGAGGTTGTAGGCTTTGCGCACCTGGCGGAATCCCAGCATCAGCGAGCCGTCGTAGAACTTGTTCCGGAAGCTGTTGCTCAATCGCGTGTTGAAGTCGCGGCTCAGCTCGGGGCCGAGTTCCTGTTCAAGCACCTGTGTGAGCAAGTCCATGTCGGTGAGCACGCTGGGGTCGTAGGCATCGGCGAGCTGCTGCCGCAGTACCGGCGAGTAGAGCGGGTTGTAGGGCAGCGCCAAGTCGCCGCCTGCGCCGGTGGGGTCGGGCGTGGCGCCGCGGGTGATGTCATAGACGTTCTTGTCGGCCTTGCTGTAGCGGTAGTTGGCGCGATAAGAGGCCTCGAAAAAGCGTGCGTTCTGCACCTTGCCAATCGGCTCGGTCCACGACAGGCGGCCTCCCACACTGTTGGTAATGCGGTCGTTGTCGTACACCTGGTCGATGGTTTCATCGGTGCCCAGGCTGTAGTAGTTGTTGCGTGTGTAGGTGTTTCCGTCCTCTTCCACATTGCTGTGGTTGTAGCGCAGGTTCACGCTCATGCTGCGGCCAGGGTGCGAGGCCACCTTGTGGTTGAACACCATCCAGGTGCCGAACTCGTAGCTGTTTCCCTTGTTCCGGTAGTTGTTCAAGCTTTGGTTCACCAGCGAGAGTGCGGCATCGCCGGCGCGTGTTTGCGACACCTCGGCACTTGTGCTGCGGCTGAAATTGAGCGAGAAATTGGGGCGGATGTCAATCGTATTGAGCGTGTCGATTTCCCACTTCAGGCGGAAGTCGCCCCGCAAGTTGTTCCCCTTGTCGCGGGCCTGCTGCTGGGCGTCGTAGTAGCTGGTGCTGTCGGCAAACAGGTATTGCCGCGCGGTGCGTGTGCGCGTGTCGCGGTCGCTGTGGCTGTACATCAGGTCGCCACCTACGCGGAAGTGCTCGTCCTCCTTGCTGCCCACGTTGAAGTTGATGCCCACATTTTGCGACTTGGTGATGCCTCGGTCGCCACCAAAGCGCTGGAAACGCTGTGCGCCGCCATCGGTGAAGCCCAGGCTGTTGGTGTTGTTGCCGCCGCCCAAGATGGTGAACTGGTTGCCATCGTTGAAATGGTTGGCCATCAGGCTGAAAGCATATCGGTTGTCGGTGCCATATCCGGCGTTCACGGTGCCGAACCAGCCGTTGTTCATGCCTTTCTTCACGGTGAGGTTGATAACGGTCTCGTCCTCACCATCATCTACCCCCGTAAGGCGGGCCAGGTCGCTCTTGCGGTCGATGACCTGGAGCTTGTTGACCATCTCGGCCGGAATGTTCTTGCTGGCCACGGTGGGGTCGTCGGCAAAGAACTCCTTGCCGTCGATGAGGATTTTCTTCACCTCCTTGCCGTTGGCGGTGATTTTGCCGTCGCTGCCCACTTCCACCCCTGGCAGGCGCTTGAGCAGGTCCTCGACCACGGCATTAGCCTGTGTCTTGTAGGTGTCGGCATTGTATTCAATGGTGTCCTCCTTGACGGTGATGGGTGTCTTCACGCCGATTACGGTGGTTTCCTTGAGCATCACCGTGTTGGGGCTCATGGACACCACGCCCAGGTTCACATCTCGGCCATCGGCCCCAATGGTTACATGGCGCATGACATCGGTGTAGCCCAAGTAACTAAACTTGAGCACATACTTCCCGGCTTTGACGCCCTTGATGTCGAACACGCCGTGCTCGTCGGTGGCAGTGCCCTTGACGAGTGTGCTGTCGGTGGTGGCCCGCAGCAGCCGCACAGTGGCGCCGATTAGCTCGGTGGTGTCGCTGGCATCGACCACGATACCGTTGATGGTGGCATTCGCACTGGCAAATACGCAAGTAAGCATCAACCCTACCAGCGCCAAAAGAATGTTTTTCTTCATTGACTATAGGTTTTCCTCGAAATTAGTTTGCAAAATTACACTATCTCGGCCTGCGCTCCAAATCAAATCTACTTTCTACTGCATTTTATCGACCAAACCTGTTTCAACTTAATAGAAAAAGCGAAAAGCTGTCCGCTTCAAGATTGGTGATAGACAGCTCGTCATGTGTAGAATCGCCTGCCGACAGCCATCAACGTCCGCTGGCCGAGCAGCGAGGCCAAGATGCCCAGGCGGTTTTTGAATCTGACGTGCCTGTCGCGCAAACAGCCCCCCCGCAGCTCGGTGATTCCTCGCCAGCAACGCTGCCGCACATCGCTCCATTCATCGCCCGCCGGACACAGGAGCAAGATGTTGAAGCACGCGCTCAGGCGCCGGCTGCGCACTGCCGGCAACAGGGCCGGCTCGTCGCAAGCCACCTGGCGCTCGAGGGCCTCAAGAATGTCGAGCACATGAGTGCGCTCGCGCTTGAACGTGCCCAGAATGCTGGTAGCGCGTTGCAGGTAGTTGTAGCACACGCGGCTGCTCTGAACCACTGTGGCCACGCGGCTGTACAAGGGGTAGGCAACAGCCAGGTCCTCGTATAGCATGCCCACCGGATAACGCAGCCCGTCGAAGAGAGTGGCCCGGTGCAGCCTGGCGCACGGTGAGTGCGTGAGCCTGTGCTGGTAGAAAATGGCGCTCAGTGCCTCGTCACGCGTGTAGCGCCTGACCGTGCTCCGGGTCGAGGTTGCCGTCGGCATGGACGAATCCTCGCGAACCTCGCGCCAGCTGCCCACAGCCACGTCGGCCCGCTCGCGCACAAGCAGCAGATAAAGGCTCTCGATGGCATCGGCGGGCAACCAATCATCGCTGTCGAGCATGAACACACAGGAACCCGTCATTGCATCGAGCGCGGCGTTGCGTGCCGAGCTCAAGCCACCGTTGGGCTTGTGAATGACACGGATTCGCGGGTCGCGTGCGGCCCACTGGTCGCACAACGCACCGCTGCCATCGGTGCTGCCGTCGTCAACAACAATGATTTCCAGCTCACGATAGGTCTGCCCGATCACACTCTCGAGGCACCGGGGCAGGTAACGCTCAACGTTATAGACTGGTATGATGACCGAAACGCGTTCCATACTGGTTTTTATTCGTCGTGTTGCTCCTTGGGTGGCTTGATGTGCAAATCGGCTTGCGGGAACGGGATTTCGATGCCATTCTCGTTGAGCACGTCGTAGATATTCTCCTTAATCAGAGCAAGGTCGTGCAGTCGCGTGGCCACCGGGGTCCACAACACCACGTTGAGGTCCACGCTGCTTTCGCCAAAGTTGTCGAAGAGCACCTGAATGCCTTTCTTGGTGTCGTAGCAGTCGAGCGCCGAGAGGCGGTCGACAATGAGCTGCCGCACCTGGTTCACCTGCGAGCCATAGGCCACACCCACGCCCACCTGGGCCAGCTCGTAGCCGTGGTTCTGGGTCACGTTCTTGAAATTCTTGCTGAAGAGCTGGCTGTTGAGGAATGCCACCACCGAGCCGTCGAGCGTCTCGACCATGGTGCTTTGGTAGTTGATGTTCTTCACACGCCCGCGAATGCCATCACACTCAATCATGTCGCCAATGCGCACACGCCCATTCATCAACGAGAGGCCGTAAAAAAGATTCTCGAGCGTGTCCTTCATGGCGAAACCAACACCGGTCGACAGGCCCGCCAGAACAATCGTGATGCCGGCGCGGTTCACATGCAGGGTGACCATGACAATATAAACGAACACGCCCCAGCCGAGATACCTCATCAGGTTCATGCTCAGCGACACGGCCTTGTTCTTGGTTCCGCTGCGGTGTTCTTTCCACAGGATGTAGGCATGAACGCAGAGGTAGATAACATAGCTGAACACAAATCCCAGCGCAACGAGAGCCAGCACCCGATCGAGCGAGACGACAATCATGTCGGGCAGGTTGACCACCTTGTAGGTAAAGGCCTCCTTGCACCACTCGGTGAGGTCGAACACCCTGGCAGCCCAGTAGATCGACGCAGCCACGCTGAATGTGGCGGCAATGGGAATCACCATCTTGTAAAGCGCATCGTAGAACCAAGTCTGCCTGATGTCGTCGTCGTCACTGATGTGGTTATCCTCGTAGCGGTGCAAGAGATAATAGATAAAGGTGATGCCCTGAATCATGGTGAGCTGGATAATCCACCAGATGAGCACCTGCACGCTCATGAGCGTGTAACCGCTCCAAGCCATCACCAGGGCCACCACCATGGCCAGCAGCGACACCCAGGTGTAGAACTTGTCGGCACGCGGCATGGTACGGTTGTGACGGCGAATCACCACCCACTGCCAAATGGTGCACAAGAGCAAGATGACCGGAAAGGTGAGATTCACAATGGTGTTGGGCATGAAGGTGATGCGGTAGATAAACACCACCAGTCCCACCACGGTGATGGGTGTGTAGAGCAGCAGTGCGCGGTGAACCTGGTCGCCATTGAGCCGGATGATGAGCGAGAGCATGATGGCCACCAGCAGCCAGGCGTACTCGCTGAGCAGTCGCGTGGCCATAATCATGAAATTGTGGTCGGTGAGCGTGAGCGAGATAACCAGCGTGGCCACGGCAAACACGGCCGCCGTGGCGGCAATGATGACGCATGGCCGTTTCTTGCGAAACTCCTCGTTGACCCATCGCCGGGGAACAAGAAAGCGAATCACCAGAAAGCTGAGCACGGCAGCTCCCAGCACATAAATGATGATGAACAGGAAGAGGAACAAGACCAGATTGCCGCGCCACTCGCTGCGTGTGGCGCCCACGGGGCGGTACTTGTTGCGCAGGTCGGTGTTTCCCTGCTTCCAGAATCGCGGCAGGTTTTTCAAGACGGTGAAGTAGGAGTTGTCGCCGTTGACAAACACGCCACGCCTTATGTCGTCGTAGGCCTGCATGGCAAAGGCGTTGATTTCCCGCGACTTTTCGAGCACATGCTGGGCGCGCTGCTGCGTGCGCTCGATTTGCACCTGCTGCAAGGCCATGTCGTGCGCAATGGTGTCGGCAAGGGCCACACAGCTGTCGCGGTCCACACGCTGCTGACGGGTGGTGAGGATAAAGTCGGGAATCTCTTTGAGCGACTTCGACAGGTGCACGTATTGCAACACCTGGTCGTTATAGCGCTTGGCAAACACCTCGAAGGGAGCCATCTGGTTGGCCAGTTGGTTGTGGAGCGATGTGGCCTCGTTGCAGGCATAGGCCAAATCGAACACATACTCGCTCTTTTGCGAGTAGAGCATTAGCTCAATTTGGTGGCTGCGGTCCATCACCTTCATCATCATTTGGTCGTAGCGCTGGCTCATGTCGTTGAACCGCTCCATGCGTTGAACCTGCTCCTGGTGTGTTATTGTGAGCTCGGTGCACAACACGCTCAACGTCTGGCCCAGGTCGCGCTCCTTGAGCACCGCCCGGCCCGGCGTCAAGCACAACAGTGCAACAGCCAGCAAAATCAGTCGTTTCATAGTTCTTGAGTGTGATGCCTGAGCAAGAGCCACAAGCGCGCATTGCGCCACTCGCCTGCTCAATTACCCATTATTTAATTTTCCATTATCCATTTTCCTGCTACAGCACGATTTCGTCGAGCCAGCCATTGGGTCGGTAGTGGCACAAGTCCACATAGGCGTCAATGCCCGGGATAATGCCATTCTCGGTAAACTGCCACACGGTGTATCGGCCCTCCCAGTTGATGGCGGGAGCCTGCGACGAGTAGCGGCCAATGTAAAGCGGGTACTTGTTAAAGTGCGGGGCCAAGTTCTTGTTATAGAAATCGATGGTTGAGTAAATCATGGGTTTGCGGCCGTAATGACGCTCAAGCAGGCTGGCGAGCTTTGCCACACTGTCGATGAGCTGGCTGCGCGACCAGGCACCACGATCCTCGACATCAATCATCGGAATCAGGTCTTGCGTCTGCTTGGTGGCCTGGCTTGTGAAGTTCTGTGCCTGCGCATCGATGGGCGACGTAGAAGTCACATAGTGGTAACTGCCCACCAGAATGCCGTGCCTGTGGGCGCCCCGCACATTGCGGCTGTAATGCTCCGACTGGTAGGTGGCTCCCTCGGTGGCCTTGATATAAACGAAACGGATATAAGGGTCGCTGGCGACTTTGTCCCAGTCGATGTTACCCTGGTGGCTCGAGATGTCGATGCCATCGTAGGGTGCTGTGGAGTCACGCGGTGCGATATGCGTGCGCGTGTCGGTAGTGGCCGAGCCGCTGCAACCGGCAACGACACTCAGCACAACAACCACTGCAAACAGTGGCAGAAGCAAACTATTTCCGTTTCGTTTTCCCATTTTTTGCCGGATTCTGTCGTTGGGTGTTCTGCGGCTTGGAAGCCGACTTTTTTGCCTTATTTTGCTTTCCCGAGGCCGACTTTGCGCCAGAGCTTGCGGCTTGGTTGGCGCCGGCCGAAGTCCGGTGCTTTGACGAAGTTGACTTTGTGGCCTTTGGGGGCTTTGCCGAACTGACTGCTTTGCCGCTCTTTTTCGATTTTTGTGTCTTGTGCGATTGTTTGTCGTTTTTCCCGGCAGCGCCCTTTTGGCGCTTGGCAGCTTTTGCTTTCGGTTTCGCCTTGCGACCGGCCATCCTGATGCTTGCCACCCCCTTGCCTTTGTTGAAGCGCGAGAGGTCCACATCGTGGTTGATGCCGCTCACGCGCCCCTGGCGGGTGAACTGCCACAGGGTCCAGTGCGCTCCGTTGAGCGGGTTAGGCTCGACGGCCCCATAGCGGGCGATAAACAGGGGGAAATCGGCAAAGGCACGCCCCAAATAGTCGGTGAAAAATGTGTTGCTGGTGTAAATCATTGGTTTCACACCGTAGTGCTTTTGCACCAGCTCGGCAAAGTCGGCGAGAAAGTCGCGTGCCTGCTGCGGCTTCCAAAGCACGCCCAGTTCGGGCACGTCCTCAATGTCAACCACGGGAATCAAGTCCTGCTCACCGGGCTTGACACACGAGCGGAAATTGTTGAACTGCGCCTGCACCGGGCAATTGGGGTTCAAGAAGTGGTAGCTTCCCACCAGCAGCCCATGCCGGCGTGCCTGCTGAATATTACGTCGGTAGTTGGCATCGGTGCGCGAGCCGTTAGAGGCACGAATATAAACAAAGCCCACGCGACCGTCGCTGGCCACCGATTTCCAATCGATATATCCCTGGTGCCGGCTCACATCAATGCCGTGGAACACCACAGCATTGCCTTTCTTGCCCGATGCCCCCCAGGCCGTGAGTGCCAGCAGCGGCAAGAGGCACAACGCAACACGCACCAGGCCGGCAAGGCACCGCCCTTTTGATAGTGGGTTGCGACTGTGCGAGGTGAACATTGCGGGTGGCAGAGTTGCGGGTTATGAGTTAAGCGTGAGGATTGTTCGGGAACGGGAATGTGCATCGCCCTGCACGGGCAAACTGGCGACAGCCCTCATTATCCATTGTCAGTCGTTGTCGGCCGAGCTTTTGTTGGTTTTGCGCGAGCGTGTGCTCTGGCGCACGCTGGTGGCCGTTTGGTCGAGGCGGTTGCGCTGCACGGTTTCGCGCTGCTGGCGTTGCTTGTCTTTTTGCGCTTGCTTGGCAGCCTGGTCTTGTGCCTGCTGCTGTTTTTGTCGCTGCTCCACCTCGTTTCGCTTGCGCTGCTGCTCGGCCAGCTTGCGCTGGCGCTCCTGCTCCTGTTGCGCCTGCTCCTGGCGTTTCTTCTCGTCTTTCTTGCGCTGTTCCTCGAGCTTTTTCTGCTGATCTTCCTGCTTTTTCTTTTGCTCCTCGAGTTTCTTCTGCTGGTCGTGGGCCTGTTGCATGGCGCGCTTGCGCTGTTCCTCCTCGGCCTTTCGTTGTTTTTGCTGCTGCTTGGCGGCCTCTTCTCGCTGGAGCTTCTCGGCCCGCTCACGGGCCTTGCGCTCTTTCTCCTGCTGCTTCTTGAGTTCCTTTTCTTGTTTTTTCGACATGGCCGGAGCCTCTTTCACCTTGACCGAGCTGGGCTTGTCGCGGCCCTCGACGGCCTCCGAGGCACTGCGCCGACGCGAACCCATGCGGTTTTCCTTGATGAGAATGTTTTGCAAGCCGCAACCACGGTTAAAACAGGACAAGTCCACCGGCGTGTCGATGCCCGAGATGCTGCCTTTCTCGCTGTACTGCCACAAAATCCAGGAGCCACAGTCGAGCACGGGCTCATTGGCGGCATAACGGGCGATGAACAGGGGGTAGTCGGCAAAGGCACGCCCCAGAATGTGGTTGAAGAAGTGCGCGCTGGTGTAAATCATCGGGCGCACTCCGTAGTGCTGCTCGCACAAGTCGGCAAACAGCTTCACACTGTCGCGCACCTGCTGGTTGGTCCAGCCCTGGCGCACTTCCACATCGATGAGCGGCAGCAAATCCTGCTCATGCTTCTTCACCACACGTGAGAAGTTGTCGAATTGGTCGCGGATGCGCGAGCCGGTGCGCAGGAAGTGGTAACTGCCCACCTTGATACCCGCACGGCGGGCGTGCTCCAAGTTGTATCGGTAGACACGCGAGGTGTAGGTGGCGCCCTCGGTGGCTTTAATATAGACAAACTGCACCCGCTTGTCGCGTGCCACAGCATCCCAATCGATGGTGCGCTGGTGGTCCGACACATCGATGCCGTCAACGGCAGGTACATAAACATCAACGGGGGTTACCTGTGCCCACATTGGCAACACACAGGCAGTGAGCAGTATGAGGGGATATATCTGTTTGATGATTCGCATGGTAAGTGACGGTTCAACTTCAGCCTGCAAATATACAAAAAAAAATTGACACTGACTGCAACTCGGCGCATAATTAACAATTATGGTGAGTCAAATCATCTACCCAGCCGATTCGTCACAGCCCAAATTAAACGCGGCACATTTTTTGCAATCTAATCGAGGAAAACGCCTTTCATGTTCAAAAAAAGCATTATATTTGCACGCTGAAAAAGATGGAAGCAAAGGCCTCTGCCAGTCCCCCTGCCCGAGGGGGGCAAACAAATGAGCCGCGAGCCAAGAAACTCATTGCACTGCAACCTGTAGCCCGCAGCCTTAGAAAGCGCGTTACCAAAAACTAAGAACTCAAACCCTAACCACTAACTAAATTTATAATTATCGAAATGAAGAAATTAGACAAACCCGCCATCCTTGTAGTTGACATGCTCAACGACTTCGTGACCGGCTCGCTGGGTTGCGACCGCGCACGCGCCATTGTTCCCGCCACGGCCCAGCTGCTCGACGCTGCCCGCGCCGCCGGCGTGCCTGTGGTGTTCTGCAACGACTGCCACCGGCCGGGCATCGACCGCGAGCTGAAAATCTGGGGCGACCACGCCATCAAGGGCACGCCCGGCGCCGAGGTCATTCCCGAGATGAACGTGTGCGACAAGGACTACGTGGTGCCCAAGCGCCGCTACAGCGGTTTCTTCCAGACCGACCTCGACATCCTGCTCAAGGAGCTGGGCGTGCACACGGTGGTCATCACCGGCCTGCACACCCACATGTGCTGCCGCCACACCTCGGCCGACGCCTTCTGCCTGGGCTACGATGTGGTGGTGGCCAAGGAAGCCACCAACGCGTTCACCGAGGAGGACTATCTGGGCGGCCTGGAATACCTCAAGACCTGCTACGGCGCCGAGGCTTACACCAACGAGGAACTCGTGAAGATGTTCTGAATGGCGGTAGCACCGCCGCCGAGATGAAGAAAATCGGCATTCTGAGCGACACCCATTCCTGGTGGGACGACCGCTATGCGCAGTACTTTAGCGACTGCGACGAGATTTGGCATGCGGGCGACATCGGTTGCGAGGCGGTGATTGACCGCCTCGCACAGGTGTGTCCGGTGCTGCGCGTTGTGTATGGCAACGTGGACGGCGGCAACCTGCGGCGGCGGTTCAAGGAGATGGAAATCTTCACCACCGAGGGCGTAAAAGTGGTGATGACCCACATTGGCGGCTACCCCGGCAAGTATGCCCCGGGCATCCGCTCACGCTTGCAGCTGTCGCAGCCGCAAGTGATGGTGTGCGGCCACAGCCATATCCTCAAAATCATGCCCGACCGCTCGCTGGGCGTGCTGGTGGTCAACCCCGGGGCCGCCGGGCGGCAGGGTTGGCAGGTGGTGCGCACGCTGGTCACGCTCACCCTCGACAACGGGCGCGTGACACACGCGCAGGTCATCGAGCTGGCCGACGACAAGCAGCACCCACAAGGCCGGCAACTCTCGTGACTCACCAAGCGAGGGTTGCCAGTCACTTTTTTCTATTCTGGGATTAGTGAAAGATTCAAAATGTGCTGAGCTCAGGTCACATACTTGAAAGCAACCAAACCGTTAAATATTCTTTATGAACTATTGACTTGTGATTTTTTTCACTATCTTTGCTTGCGATTTACAACTCACTGGCTGCACCCGCATTGGAATCAGCCGAGAGAAAGAGCCATTACTAACCCTAAAAACTATTCGTTTATGAAGAAATTGTTTACTCTGCTCCTACTTGTGGGTGCCATCACCGCACAAGCCAAGGTTTACACGCTGGCCGACCTGGCCCGGATTGTGGGCACGCTTGAGAACACTTACGAAAAAAACGATGCCACCATCACCGAGACAGTCGGTGTGACCGTTGACGGCAACGTCTACACGATCACCATCCCCACCGGGCTGGCCGAGGGTGTGACAGGCATTGGCTACGACGACAACAACATCATCCTCTCCAAGAACTATTTGACTTTGGTCGAGGGCAACGACTTGATTGTCAGCGAGGGCGAGACGCTACTCTTTGCCGGTGCCGCCCAGCTTGAGATGTCGGGCACTCTGGTGGCCTACGATGCCACCTTTGGCGCTGCCGAGGGCTCGGAGAATACGGCCAAGGGCTTTCGCATCTATGGCGACCACACGATGGCCACCTTTGGGAACTGCACCTTCAACTATGTGGGCGTTAACTTCGGCTCCAGCGAGGGTGCCCTGCTCGTGGTGGGCTGCGACTTCAACCAGCACAATGCCAAGGGAGGCAACTCGGCCATCAACTTCACCAGCAGCTGCACGGGCAACATCGTCAAGGATTGCACGTTCACCAACTGCCAGCTCTCGGGAGTGGCCAGCGGAGGCAATACCGGCGTGGGCATCACCATCGAGGATTGCGACTTTGAGCGCGACTTTGCTGTCAACCGCTTGTACCCGCACATCAACATGTCGCTCAGCGGCAACCGTGATGTCACCATCGATGGCAACCGCGTCATCGGCGCCAAGGTCAACTCACGCGCCGGCGGCATTGCCGTGAGCAACCTACTCGGCGGCACATACACCGGCACGGTGTATGTGCGCAACAACTATGTCGAGGGCAATTCCTACGGCATCACGCTCACTGGCGGAGGAAGCATTGTGATAGAGAACAACCAGGTTGTCGACAACAAGTACATCGCAAGTGCCATGTCTGGCGGCAGCGGCATCAACATCACCTGCAATACGTCGAGCAGCGTGGGCAAGGCTTACATTCGCGGCAACCTCATCGAGGGCAACCTGTGGGGCGTTACCGTGATTGGCAGCGTCGACATCAATGCTGGCAAGGTCGACAACCCCGCCGCCGAGGACTACAACCCCGGCGAAAACGTGTTTATCGACAATGGCAATGGCGGAGTGCTTTATGACTGGTACAACAACACCACCGCAACCAGCTATGCCC
This sequence comes from Muribaculaceae bacterium, assembly GCA_017443765.1. Taxonomy (GTDB): domain Bacteria; phylum Bacteroidota; class Bacteroidia; order Bacteroidales; family Muribaculaceae; genus Sodaliphilus. The sequence continues at coordinate 28,019 of JAFSYB010000115.1, forward strand.
AGGGCAATATCTGGAACGTGACCGAGCAGACCCAGGACGACATCGAGCAAGTAATCTTCCACCAGGTCGATGATGCCACGCTGGGTGAGGTGATTTTCATGCCGCCACACGAAATCAACACTGCCATCACCGACATCGAGGCAGCCCCCGCTGTGGCCGATGGCGTGTACTACAACATCTTGGGCCAGCCCGTGACTCACCCCACCACCGGCCTGTATATCCACAACGGCCAGAAAGTGCTTGTGAAATAAGCATCGCCTCCGGCCCACAACCGCCATTTCGGCCTGACCGGGAGGCGGACGTTTGCACGCCCCATGCCACAGCCTGCCAATCGCTGTGGCATGGGGATGTTTGCACTCAACACTCGTTGGGGCATCTGCGTGAGCGGCCGGGCAACAAACACCCCACCACACTCAAAACGGCAGTTCGGCCGCTGCGTCACCCTCGCCGGCAAACAGCCCCGGCGACTGAGCCTCGGCCAGGCCGATGTCCTTGATGCGAGAGCGGAGGCTGCCGAAAACGGCAAGGTTGTCAATCTCCTGCCGTCGCCGCCGGCTCATCTCCACAAACTCCCGCTCGCGCTCGATGCCCAAAAATCGGCGTCCCACCAGATTGGCCGCTACCCCCGTAGTACTGCTACCAGCAAAGGGGTCAAGCACCCACGCATTGCTGTCCGTTGACGCAAGAATGATGCGCGTGAGCAACGCCAACGGTTTTTGCGTGGGATGTTTGCCGCACGATTTCTCCCACGGCGCAATGGCCGGCAACCGCCACACATCGGTCATCTGCTTGCCACCGTTGATGTGCTTCATCAGCTCGTAGTTAAAGCGATGGGGACGCTTGGGGTGCTTCCGGGCCCAGATAACAAACTCGGTTGAATAGGTAAAATAGCGACATGAGATGTTGGGCGGCGGGTTGGTTTTTACCCATGTCACCACATTGAGAATTTTGAATCCCAACGCTGTGAGTGCATTAGCCACCGAGAAAATGTTGTGATAGGTGCCGCTCACCCAGATCGTGCCGTCGTCTTTGAGCTTCTCGCGGCAAAGGGCTATCCACTGCCTGTTGAACGCATCAATCTGCTCGGGCGAGCGACCCTTGTCCCAATCACCTTTGTTCACGCTCACGATTTTTCCGGCCTGACAACTGATGCCGCCGTTGGACAGGAAATAAGGCGGGTCGGCAAACACCATGTCGAACCGGAAGCTGAACTGCGGCAGCAGCTCAAACATATCGCCGTGAAGCAACGTGAAGTCGCGCGACGATGAGCGGTAATAGGGAACTATCGGAGCTGGCATGGCACTGGCATGGTAGAAAAACAGTCGCAAAAGTAATGCGATAATCCGACAAACAGCCCGAAAGATCAATCTTTAAGTTCCGCGATCATGTGTTAACTATTAGTTGATTCACTGCATCTGCTTCACCTCGGCAATGAACTCACCAATACTTGTGAGATTATACACGCGTGGAAGGATGTTGAATGCCTCGTGCAACTTGTTGCGGGCCGACTGCCAGCCAATGCCATCGGTCACCCAAACAAACTCAAATCCCGGCACGGCATTGATTTTCGGCCCGATATCGGAATAAGACCGCGCCACCTCGTTGAGCTTGGTGCCTCCTGCACTGTAAAAATTTACCTCTATCAAAAATATGGTGGAATTAGTTTCAATGACAAAATCGAATCTTTTCTCATCTTTACCAAGTGCATTTGTAATCTGTAGCCATTCGCGTGAGTAGACTTCAGCACGAAACTCTACATGGCTTAATCCAAATAAATATGCAACTCGGTTTTCCATGGCATCACCGCTTCGCTGTTTGCGCGAATGACTATCCAATCCCGTTTCGATGCCAAACACATAATCAACCAAGTCCTTGACTTGCTGCTTTTGAAACACCGTAGCCAATCCTGTTCCATGCAAAAAGTCCAGCACACCATCCACCGAATCAAAAAAGCGATCCAGCACCATGGTGCGTCCCAGTTGGTCAAGCACCTTCTTCCTGCCCTCACTGCGCACAGCAATGAGGATGTCCATCACAGCAAAAGCCGACTTGTCGCGGTTCCAAATGGTTTCCACCGCCCGGCGCAAGTCGGTGGCACCAATCAGGCTGTTGAGCATGCACAAACTCAGGCGTATATCATTGACGTGGGCATTTATCTTCTCAAAATCGCAAAAGAAATCCAACGTTTGGTTAGTTTCTTGCAGCTGCGACATGAACATCGCAAATTGTTCATCGGTGTGGGCATTCATCTTTTTCGGAATTAATAATTGGTAATCAGCAACTCGGTGATTTTGCCTCGCTTGCTGGCGACGGCATTCACCGAGCGCGAGGCCGTCACCCGCTGGATGCGGTAGCCCTGATATAGGTTTTCAAAAAATGTGTCGCTTGGATTTTTCGCCGAGCAATCGGCATTACTCAGCATCAGTTGGCAATTGCCACGGACATCCAGCGAGCGGAAGAACTGCGCCAAACGACGCTGCGAATCATCGTTAAATGCCTCTTTGACATAAGCGTTAAAACTCGATGTGCTGCTCAAGGGGCGATAGGGCGGGTCGAAATAAATGAAGTTCAGTGCATCAGGGTCAACCATTTCGCCTACGCGCTCAAAGTCTCCGGTAAGCACGGTCAGCTCACAGCGATTCAGTGCCTCGCTGTCGGCCATAATTAGAAATTCGTTGCATATCTGAGGATTGACATATCGGCCAAACGGCACATTGAACTGTCCTTTGGCATTCTCACGATAAAGGCCATTAAAACATGTACGGTTCAAAAACAAAAGCAAAGCCGTGTTCTCGACCCGGCTCTGCTTTTTACTGTTGAACTGCGCTCTTCTCGCCAAATAATAATCCTTGCGCGAAGCCTCGAATTTTAACGCAATATATTCATTCTCAATATGTTTTAGCTCTTTTATTAGTTCACACGGAGATTGCCGAACCACCAAATAAGCATCAGTGAGATTGCTATTGACATCATTAACCACAATGTGTTTTATGTTCTGAAATTCAGAAATCAAAAAGAACAACATAGCCCCCCCCCGATAAAGGGTTCTATATAGCAAAATGGGCTATCATGCAATTGTTGGGGCAAAGCTCGCCCCAGTTGTGGAAGTAGCTGGCCTTTACCTCCCACCCATTTCACAAACGGACGTGGTTTCGTTGTCATATCAATCGCCATATTGCACAGTTGTCAATTTTTTTTGCGAAATTAGGCATTTTGAACGACTATCATCGTGAATGATCAATGTTTAAATTTGTTGATCATTTTTTATGAAATCAAAACTGATCTAAATCGATCTAATTAATTTTGAGGTTCCAATCAGTTCTCCTACCTTTGCGACAAAAAAGCTATGAGTGAAATAGATTGGATTGGAACGGAGCAATTGATAGCCAACTTAAAAAATGACCCGGACAATGAACAGCAGTATTGTCACTACATTTGCAGTTGCTTAAGCTCTACCTATTGGTTTGAATACTGTTCAGAGATTGGTTTGTTTGGTGTTTCAACTGATTGGTATCATTACGATTGGTTGACCGAAACGGAGATGCTTGAAGCATTCAACGGACACTGGTGGCATAGATCGGCGTGAACCATCCAACATTCCAAATCGAAAAATGTCAGATGCCCGCAAACATAAAATTATTGCAGATGTCTGGCATTTTTCGCACAAAAATATGAAATTATTTGGATAAAGCAGAAATAAGAATTAACTTTGCAGATCATTTTTTAATAATTCAGATTATGGCGATTCAAGATTTTGCGAATGATTTGCAAGAAAACGTTGCGCTAAAACGAAAGGAGTACGACTCTCCCGATTTAGCTTTTACAGCGCACATCGTTGAGCAAATTGCCACCCAAACCAATGTGAATGAGTTCAAGATAGAACATCATTTGAAAAAGGGGGCAAACGATGCTGTTCAAGGTGAGATTTATGGATATGGCATTAGTGAGAACAACGAAGTTCTAACATTGTACTACACCATATACGATGCTAATACCGAGAATGGACTCACTAAAATTAACCGAGTTGAATTTGACAAAGCTGTGAACCGTATGCAAGGTTTCTACGAAGTATGTCGGAGAGCATGGTGCCAAGACTTGGCAGATGAAGACCCCAACAACCCAGCTCTTGAAACAGCTACGTTCATTTACAAGAACAACCAAGACTTTGCCCGAGTCAACTTGTGCATTCTCACTAATCATATCATGGAAGATGGATATGAAATCCGGAGGATACGACTTGGACAAATTCCTGTTGAATCATCTGTTTGGGATATTCGCAAAATCTATGGCAATCTCAAAAAGACATCCGACCATATAGAAATTAATTTGGATTTTGAGGGTGAACTGAGAGGATACAAATTACCATGCATTGAGATGCAATCTGAAAAATATCGTTGCGTCTCAACGCTTTTTCCAGCCAAGTTGCTCTATCGTCTTTACGAACAGTACAATACCGACCTGTTGATGAATAATGTAAGGTTATTTCTTCAATTTAAGGGTGGGTCCAAGAAACCAAATCCAAGCATGAGAGAAACGTTGACAAACGATCCTCAGATGTTTTTGGCATTTAACAATGGCATTACCGCAATTGCCAAGGATATTGTAATTGATAAATCAAACACGAAGCTTAGTCTTTCGGCTGATGACCCTTTTGCGGCAAAAGGGGACAATGCTTTAAAAAGCAATAATGACTTTGTAAGTACTGGCATGATCAAATCAATTTCTGACTTTCAAATCGTTAATGGAGGTCAGACAACAGCGGTCATTTTCAAATCTAAGAAGATGAACCCCAATGTCAATTTGCTTGGTGTGTTTGTCAGCGTGAAGTTGATCATCATGAACGAAGACTTGCAAGACCTCACCCAAAGAATATGCTACTCTTCTAATAACAACAACACAGTAAAGCCAACCGACTACTCAAGCACCAACACCTTCAACCTTCGATTGCAAGAGATGTCTCGAAATATTGTTGCGCCCAACGCACAACACCGCATTATACATTGGTATTACGAACGTGTGAGAGGCCAATACGCCGCAGAACTTGACAATCTGACAAAAAAACAAGACCAAGCCACCTTCAAAAACACATACCCTCTTGAAAAGAGATTTGACAAAGAGCTTTTGGCAAAAGTTTTCGTTGCTTGGAGTGAGAATCCGGAAGAAGCTGTAAAAGGAGCCTCCACAACCTACACATACTTCATGAAAAGGATGACAACCGAGGGTGTTTTGCCTGATGATATCTTTTTTAAAAAGATTGTTGCCTTGCTTATTATGCACAACTATTTGATGAAACGCCCAGATGCTAAGGCATTGGGTAATGCCAAGGCTCCAGTGGCAGCATATACAATGGCTTATCTGAAATGGTTCACACAGGGGCGTATCGACTTAATAAAGATATGGGATAATCAAGCTCTTTCTGAAAGCTTGATAGATTTCCTCGACAAACTCAGTAAAATTGTGTACGATGAGTTTTTGAGTTGTATTAATGACAAAGGTGTCACAAGCATTCTGTCGTGGTCAAAAAACAAAAAAGCTTTTGAAGAATTGAAACATATAAAAACTGGGTTAAGCTATTTCTCCATTGAGAAAGACATCATAGGGGAAAAATTCTGATGCGTTTTTGCTTTTCTCATCGACCGTACTACCGCCGCAGCTGGGGCGTGTGATGAGGCGGCCTTGATGTGGGTGTGGGGGCGTTACTTGACCACCTTGGTGCCGCCGTGGATGTAGATGCCAGGCTTGCACGCCCAGTCGTCGACGGTGCGGGTTTCCTTGCTGATGTTGATAGCCAGCAGGCGCACGGGGCTGCCGTCGTGCCGCCACTTGGCGGCGTAGTCACGGGCGCGCAGCTGCTCCATCGCCTCCTGCACCGTGTGGCCGTACTTGAGCTCCATCACGTAAATCTCCTGCGGCATGAGCAGCACCAGGTCGGCGCGGCCGGCCGCCGTGCGCTCCTCCACGCGCACATCGGTGCCGAACGACGCCAGCACGGCGTAGAGAATCGCCTGGTAGTGGCGCTCGTTGTCGTTGGCCACATCGTAGGGGATGGCCGAGTAGAAGTCTTTCAGTTTCGCCATGAAGTCGGCCAGCGTGGCCGTGCCGCGCCGCAGCTGGAAGTACACCTTGCGCAGGTAGTCGTTGCTGCCCGGGCGCGCCTTGACATATTTCACCAGCGAGTCGCCCAGGCCGATGCGCACCTCCCGGTTGGGGATGCCCAGCGTGTACAGCTCGCTGTCGGGGTCGTAGTCCTTGATGGTCAGGTACCCGCTCTGGTACAGCACGGGAATCGGGTCGTCGACCTGCTCGGTGGGCTGGTCGAACCGCGAGGCCGGGGCCTCGATGTGCTCCAGCTCGTCGAGCTCGATGTCCTTGCCGCCTAACAACTCCAAAAGCCACGTGGGCGTGCCGCTGGCAAACCAGTACTGGCCAAGTTCCGAGTCTTGGAGTACGTTCACCAGACTGAACGGGTTGTACACGTCCACCAAGCGCCGGCCGAAGTGGTAGCCGTCGTAGTTCATCTTCAGGCGCTCCACCATCTCGTCGAAGGTGCAGCCGTGGTGCTCGGCCAGGCACTCGATGCCCGGGCGCATCTGGGTGACCATCTCCTCGGCGGTGATGCCGCACAGTGCCTCGTACTGCGGTAACATGCTGATGTTTCTGAGATTGTTGAGTTCGCTGAAGATGCTCAGCTGCGAGAACTTGGTGATGCCCGTCAGGAACACGAACCTGAGCCGTGCGGCCTGGGCCTTGAGCGGGCTGTAGAACCCGCGCACGATATTACGTATTTCGGCCTGCAGAGCTGGGTTGCCCTGGCTGTCGAGCATGGGTGCGTCGTACTCATCGACCAGCACCACCACCGGTTTTCCCGTCTGTTTGTGGGCCGTCTCGATAAGTCGGTTCAGACGCGTCCCAGGGCTGGATCCGTTGGGAGGTGTGATGTCGTATTGGCACTCATAGAACGACAGCATGCCGTCGAGCATCGACAGCAAATTGGCCGTAGTGGCGTATTTATCGCGGCTCATGTCGAGGCGCAGCACGGGATGTTCCGTCCAGTCCTTTTCGAGCCGCTCGATGGCAAGGCCATGGAACAGCTCCTTGCGCCCTTGGAAATAGGCCTCAAGCGTGCTGATGAGCAGCGACTTGCCGAACCGCCGCGGACGGCTCAGAAAATAGCATTCGCCTTCGTTGGCAAGCCGGTAGACGAGCGCGGTCTTGTCGATGTAGACCATCTCACGCTCGCGAATGCGAGGGAAATCCTGTATTCCCACCGGGTAGAGTAATTGTGTATCCATAACAAACAATTCATTTCAATTTGCAAAATTAGTGCAAGTCGAGTGAAATGCCAAATTTATTTAAGCGTTTCCGAGACGCAGCCGAATTTCGCGTGCAACACGCTAATTCAGCGCTACGATTCCTTTGGCGGCTCCAATGGAGATTGCCAACGCACCCCCCATCGGGCAAGCACAGACAGCCCCCCTAAAGGGGGAGGCCATCATTTCCCCTCCTTTAGGAGGGGTTAGGGGAGGCCTTGAGGCCTTGGAACCAGGGGATAACGCCCATGCCAGACGTTACTGAGTCTTCTGTTCTTTCAGTCTTGAATCGCACTAATCAGGCTTTATGGATTCATTGCTTGAGGACGTAAATGTCGGACAGGTTTCGGGCTTGCTCATCGAGGTCGAGGCCGTAGCCGATGATGAATTTCTTGGGTATGACAAAGCCCACATACTCAGGCGGTGTGCCGGCCTGGAGTGCGTCGGGCTTGAAGAGTAGCGCAGCCATCTTCACGCTGCGCGCTCCCTGCGCATTGAGCGTGTCGCGAAGCCTGACAGCGGTTCGGCCAGTGTCGACGATGTCCTCAACAATGATTACCTCACGTCCGGCGACGGGTGTGGTGAGCCCCAGGATTTCGTTCACCTGCCCGGTGGACTGCGTGCCATCGTAGCTCTTGAAGCGAATGAACGCGATCTCGGCCTGGGGGATGTCGCAGGCCCGGAGGAGGTCGGCCGCAAACATGAACGCGCCATTAAGCACACAGAGGAGCAGCGGGTTGGGTGTGGCACAGTCGCGCTTGATTTCGCGGGCCACGCGCAGCACTTGCTGCTGAATCGCGTCACGGGTGATGAATGGCTCAAAGGTCATTCCCTGGTAGGTCACTTCTTTCATCTGGCAATGAGGTAATGGGGTGAATAACGATTTTTTTGCAAAATTACACAGAATTGGGCGAATTGGCAAATTTCGGTAGGGCATAGTTTTTTTTAGAAAGTTTTTTTGCAATTGTAGTACGCGAGTGTGAGAAAAGCAGTACCTTTGTAATTCCAAACCACAAGCGAAACACACGTTTATTCATTTTAAGAGAGTTAGATGGTATGAAGATATTCACAACCGAAGGCATTCGCCACATTTGCCACAAGGCATTGGAGCACGACGACCTGTCGGCTCTTGAGTTAATGGAGCGTGCGGCCGAGAGCGTGACCTACGAGTTGATGTCGCGCTGGCGCATCTCACAACGATTTGTCATCTTCGCCGGTCCGGGCGACAACGGCGGCGATGCACTGGCCGTAGCGCGCCTGCTGCGGCAACAAGGTTATTACCCCGAGGTGTATTTGTTCAACATCAAGTCGTCGCAGCTGTCGCCTTGCTGCTCCACCAACCGCGACCGCCTGGCCGAGCTCGACGGCCTGGTGTTCCAGGAGGTGACCAACACTTTCGACCCGCCGGAATTGGGTCCTGGCGATGTGGTGATTGACGGCTTGTTCGGCTCGGGCCTCACCACTCCGCTTCGCGGCGGCTACACATCGCTGGTGCAGTACATCAACAACAGCAACGCCTACGTGGTGGCGCTCGATATGCCATCGGGGCTGTTCGGCGAGTGGAACATCGGCACCGACAGCCGCAACATCATCCGCGCCGACCTCACGCTCACCTACCAGTATCACCGGCTGGCATTCTTCTTTGCCGAAAACGAGCGTTATCTGGGCGAGGTGAAAGTGCTCGACATGGAGCTGAATCCGGTGGGCGAGGCAGGCACGCCGACCGACTTTTACCTGTTTGAGGACGAGGATGTGCGTCGCGTGCTCAAGCGCCGGGAGAAATTCTGCAACAAATACGACAATGGAGCCATCTTGCTCGTTGCGGGCAGCTACGGCATGATGGGTGCCGCCGTGCTGGCCGCCCGCGGAGCCATGCGCTCGGGGGCTGGCATTGTGACGGTGCACACGCCCCTGTGCGGCTACGACATCCTGCAAACCGCCGTGCCCGAGGCCATCGTGGAGCCCGACAGCGACCGCCTGATCACCAAGGCGATTCCCATCAACCACAAGTACAGCGTGGTGGCCCTGGGCCCGGGCATGGGCACGAGCCAAGAAACGGTGAATGCCATCGACACGTTTATCAAAACCTTCCGCACGCCATGCCTGCTCGATGCCGATGCGCTCAACTGCATCGCCATGCGCCAGCAGCTGATCAGGCTCATTCCGCACGGCTCGGTGCTCACGCCTCACGCCAACGAGTTTGACCGCTTGTTCGGACATCACCAGACCGACGAGGAACGGCTCAAGAAAGCCATCGACGTGTCGAAGCTCTACGAAATCACTATTGTGCTCAAGGGTCACTACACGATGACCGTGCGCCCCGACGGCAAGGTGTATATCAACAGCAGCGGCAATTCGGGGATGGCCACGGCGGGTGCCGGCGACGTGCTCACGGGCGTGATTGCGTCGCTCATCGCGCAGGGCAACGCCCCCGACTGGAGCGTGGTGATGGGGGTGTATCTGCACGGTGTGGCCGGCGACCTGGCTGCCAAGGAACACGGCGAGTGGGGCGTGATGGCCAGCGACATCGCCGACAACCTGGGCCGAGCCATCAAGCAAGTGCTGGCAGCACGGTAGAAAGCCCCAAAAGGCTTCCAGCTCGGCACCACAAAAGCCCTTGAAGCCTTAGATTCGGCAGAAGTTATAGAAATCGAGAAATCCTTAAATATTGTCATTTTTGTCGATATAAAATTTCAATTTTTAATACTTGCGGCTGCCTCCCATCGCCCATTGGCAGGGCGATGGCGGCAGCTTGAGTTTTGTGGAATAACGTAATTGCCAAATGTATAGAAGTGTTTCACGGGCTTGCGTGAGTGGGTAAAGATGCGTAACTTTGCACCGCCAAACAGCGAATAGGGCTATCTCGCACGTCGTTCCGATGTCCGTAACCCGCCCAGGCTCATGCGAGCCACTCAGGGCATTCCTGCTCGCACAAATCAAATATTTATGACTTTTAGCAACATCACAAAGAAAATCGCATTTACACTTACAATCAGTTTCGCACTCATGCTGGGCGCAGTTCAGGCCAGTGGCCAGGAGCTCACCGCCCGCAAGCACGGCACCATCCGTGAGCAGGTCGAGCAGTCGGCCCTGCATCAGCATCAACTTCAGGTTCAAGAAATCCTCAACTACGCATATCAGTTCCGTGGCGTTCCATACCGCCATGGTGCGTCGTCGCCCCGCGCTTTCGACTGCTCGGGTTTCACGAGCTATGTGTTCAAGCGCTTTGGCATCCAGCTCGACCGCCGGTCGGGAGCCCAGATCAACGATGGCCGCCGCGTGTCGCGTAGCGAGCTCCGGCCGGGCGACTTGGTGTTTTTCAACGGGCGCGCGGTGAACAACCGCATTGGCCATGTTGGCATCGTCACCGAGGTTGACGGCAACGGCACCGGCTTCCGGTTTATTCACGCTGCCGTGCACACGGGCATCACCGTGAGCCACTCCAGCGAGAGCTACTACAGCCGCCGCTATATGGGCGCGTGCCGCGTGGTGGAGTGAACAAAAAAACAGGTGATGCAATACTCATCACAAATAGGTTATTGCTCGCAACCAAGTTTCATAATTCGTAATTCATCAAGTTTTGAAAGGCTCTTGCAGACTTCAAAACTTGATTTTTTTTAGGTTGACTTTTATAGGTGGGGTCAATCATTTGCACTATCTTTGCAAATAATTGTTGTGCAAAGTTATATGCCACATACTATTCAGAAACAATAAATAATTGATTATAAAGAAATTGCTACTTACCTTTGTGCTGATGTTTGCTGCGATAGCGGTGCAAGCCACCACCTACTACAACCTATGGATCAACGGTGTCGGGGTGACTGATGCCAATAACTACAATTTGAGTGTCATCAACGGTGTTACAGGAACTGCGTACTACGTGCCGTCCACCAATATTCTCGTGCTCAACAATGCCACCATGACTGTTGCTAACGCCCGCAACATTGACAACAACATTAAAGGGTTGAAAATCTCCGTCACGGGAACATGCACACTCAACGTGACATCGGGGGAATATGCATCGTTGAGTACTGTAACGGCAACGATTGGGGGTAGTGGCACGCTGATTTGCAAAAGTGTCCAAAACCCAGGCTGTGTGATACAGTCCGACAAGATTCTCACTATTCAGGAAGGTGTGCAAGCGGATTTCAGGGGCACTTATGGCCTCTATGGTAAGTCGGGCACAGCCCAGCGGGTACTCGCCTGACCATCAAGGGCGCTAACACCATTGTCCAGGTCTCGGGGGCTTCGCGTGGCGCTATTCGCAATATTGCAGATTTCGTGCTCGAAGATGGACTGGCCATCACCAATCCGGCTGGCTGTTACTTTAGGTGGGTTCTATAAATTGCAAAAATGAGTAGCACTGTTTCGGCCATCTCGGTGCGTCTTGTCGGCATATTTTCCGCCAACTGTTTGACCCGCAGCCCGCTACTGTGTCGCTCATTTGGCGAAAAATCTGCTCGACAATACGCACCAATCTGGCTCGAGCAATTTATAGAACCCACCTTTAATGACAATGCACTGCTTGATGCAAATGGCAACATTGCCTCGCAGGTCACCATCAGCAAGCCCGACGATAATGTGCGTGGCGACATCAATGCCAGCGGCAATGTCGATATCGACGACCTGAACATTTGCATCAACATCATTCTCGGAACGGCTGAAGCAAACAACTATCCTGGCAAAGCTGATGTGAATAACAGCGGTATTGTCGACATCGATGACCTGAACATTATCATCAATATCATTTTGGGGAATGAGTGAAACACACGCAGTCTCGCTCAATGGATAAAGGATGGAGTAATATTGAGAATAATTATGGCTCTGTATCGTTTTGTATGGGTGAACAGCTTGTGAATCACATACGTTTCCCAAGCTTTAAATCATGCGAAACAGGAAATTGGAAGACAACTTGAACAACCCCAAACAACCATTTCAAGCAACTTCGACGCGTGCGCCGTGGGGTTTCTTTCACTTTGAGGCTCACGGCTCCAAGCAGACCTACTGCCTGCGCCTCATCAGGCGTGCGCCGTGTCACGTGAGACTCGAACGCTCAACGCCGTGATAGACCTGGTCACGAAGTTCCTCTTCGAGGCACGATGCGGGAGACCGCTCGGTGGCCAGCGGCGTGCATCTCCGATGCACAATGTTGAGGAAGGTTTTGAGGCTTTCAGCACCGCACGCTGCACTTCGTGGTTGCATGGTCTTCTAACATGGTATCGGATCTACGGCTCGACCGACCTCTTCGAGGTCTTTGACCGCTTATCACACACCCGAGCCGACCCAGATACACACGGTTTTGCAGGTGTCCCCTCATAACTCGTCACTCATCACTCGTAGCCCGTAACACGTAGCTCGTCACTCGTAGCTAGTAGCTAAATCTGTTTAATCTGTTAAATTTGTGGTTTTTAATGTTCAACGATAGCGCGAAGCCACTCGTAACTCGTCACTCGTAGCTCGTCACTCGTCACTCACTGTGGCTGTTGATGGCTGAACGTAGCCGTGATGGTGTGGCGAGTGCCACGCCGCACGGGGGCGTGGAAGCGAATGGCCTTCACCCCGGAGTTCTTGCTCTCGTAGCTGTTTGCCGGGGTGGCATCGCCGATTTCCCATTGTATGTTCAAGTCAGTGTCGATGCGCAGCCACATCGTCTTGCCACTCTCCTCGAGCTTGAGCGTACGGCTGTCTACCTGTGTGACCTTGCCCACATGCGACATCATGTTCCACCACAGCGTGGTGGCACCGGCTGCGGTGAAGCTGTCGGTAATCACGCAGCGGCTGCGGTCGACCAGGGCGTAGGTGCGCTCATAGTTCCGCACCTGGCCGGCGTAGAGCGGTGTGAGGTCGGCGGAGACCCACTGGTTGTCGGGGTCGCTGCCGCTTTTGGCAGCCTCGATGCTGGCAGTGACCACTTGCGGCTGGCGGTCGAAGGTTACCAGGTTGTGGTTGTTGGCATTGTAGCGATAGACCTCCCAGCGCTTAGAAGTAGGGCTCATATTCCACTGGCTGATGTGGTTGCGGTCGAGCACCACATAGTTCTCCGAGCCCAGGTCGGTGGCCCAAGTCACATATTTTGAGTCAATGAAGAAGCTCCCCACGTCCATGTGTCCGTGTGGGTAGCTGGCACGCCCCAGCTTCACGCCGAGGAACATGGCATCTTGCTTGTTCCAGGCCGAGCGCATGGCGGCCACCACATTGCCGCCACGTCCCAGATAGGAAAGGCTTTTCGGAACCGGAATGTCCTGCCAGTCGGTTTCGGCGCCCCAAATCAGTATGGCCGGGGCCAAACGGTTGTCCTTGACGCGGGCATAACTCAAGCGGTTCATGGCCATGCGCTCGCTGTAGAGCAACGAGGCATCGCCGGTGCGCCGCGCAAGCCAAAAGATGGCCGGTGTCACATCTTGTGTGCTGGCAATGCCGCCATCGCTGTAGCAGAAGCTGTGGGCCGACGGGGTGAGCATATTCAGGAAATAAGAGCCTGTGCGCAGAAAACCCGGTGCCTGCGAAAGATTGAAGTCTGTGCCAAAGTTCAGCTCCAGCACATCGAGGAGCAGGGCGTTGAAGTTGGTGCCGTAGGCCCAGTAGCTGGGGCCTTCGGGATAAACGCCATCGGGTGCATAGGCGGCCATGGCCAGCGGCAAGTGGTCGATGGCGCGGTTCACCACTTGCGCGGCCAGCTTGCTGTCGCACTCCCACACAGCCACAGCCCCCATCACCAGTGCAGCATGGCACACCTGGTTCCAGTTGTTGGTGCGGGTGTCGAACTGCTTGGTGTTTTCGGGCAGGAGCGAGGGTTTCAGGGCCATCTCTACAATAGCCTGCTCACAGAGGCGTCGCTGCTCGTTGGTGAGGCGGTCGTGCAGCCAGTCGTAGCCAAGGGCCATCGCGGCGGTCATCTCGGCAACATCAAGGAAATGAGCCGGGTGCCAGTCGGCAAAGGCCGCGGCGGCAACCATCTCGCGACAAGCCTGATTGGCAAACTTCTCGTCGGCGGTCATGCGGTAGGCATAACTGAGGAAGAAAATACGCCGAAGATACTCCCTCGAAACGCCCAGCAGGTATTTGCCCACGAGTTTGTAGGGCTGCGGCTCGCGGCCCACCAGAGCGGTAGCTTCTTTGAGCAGGGTGTTGTGCACCCCCTTCCAAGTGACGCTGGAATCGATGTGTGCGGTGAGCTGCCGCTCGCCACCAGCGGGCAATAGCAGCCGCGGGTGGGCAGGCAATTGTGCACGGCTATCGACCTGCGCCCCGGCCCACACGGCAACCATGAGCAACATCAGCAACCATGCCGCCATGCGGCGAATGGAGTTGTGTTTCATACCTTTGTTGGATTAAGATTGGATGGAACGTATCTGCCTTTGCAGCTCAAAAGGCCGCTTGATGTAGTGCATGGTAATGCTACCGGCGCCAGTGCCGGCCACAAACACGGTGCCATATCCAAAGATGCGTCCACAAATTGTTTCCTGCACATCAATGGTTTCGATTTTGGCAATCACCATCTCGTGGGTCTTGCGCCGCAACAAACCATGCCCATGAAAGAAGCGCTTGTTTGACAGGAAAATAGTGGTGGTGAGGTTGCGAATGAGCTTTGCCAGATTGAAGTAGGCCAGCCAGTGCAGCTTCACGTTGTAGAGTATTTGCTCGTCTTGAGCCAGAATGTTGTCGATGTTCATGGGGGTGTGGGAGCTATATCTGATAGACTATATTCTTGTTAATCAAATACATAGTTTAGGAAATCGTGCAAGGGTTTCAAGGGTTTCAGGTCGCTGGCCACGCGCTCCACCCAGTCATCGCAGTCGAAGTAGTCCTCGCCGGGGTGCATCGCCAGGATATACTCCTTCATTTTCAGGAATTGAGCCAGAGGATGTTCCTTGGGGTATTCCTTGGGCATGGTTTTGAGCGCGTCGCTCTCCCAGGCATATCGCGAGGTGAGGTCGGGGTGGCCAACGATGCGCAGGAATTCCTCGGGCTCGGCATCGATGAGTGCCCGCAGCTTGCCGAGTATTGGTTTTTCGGGCCACCACACGCCGCCGCACAGCATGATCATGCCGGGCTGGAAATGGACATAGTAGCTGCTCATCACCGTGTGTCGCCCACCGCGGCCAAGCACGCCCGAGAAATAGTTCTTGTACGGAGCCTTGTTCTTGCTGAAACGCACATCGCGGTAGATGCGGTAAACGCAGTCCTTGAGCGGCAAGCCGCGCACATTGTCGTCGTAGTCAGCCACAAGGCCGATGAGGCGTTCCATGTCGCGTTCCCAGGAGCCGCGCAGGGCGTCGTAACCGGCCTTGTGTTCTTTAAACCACGAGCGGTCGTTGTTCGCCTCGAGCTGCCGCAGGAAGGCGAACACTTGTTTCATGTTGCTGGCTGATTTCATCGATGGGTATGGTGGGTCAAGGGTTAAGGACTTTAGTGACCTCGGCCACGCTCATGGCCTCGGTTCTGCTACCACGTTCAACCCACACGCGCCCGATTTTCATGTCCACTTTCTTGACCGTGTAACCGTCGCGATAGGAATCGACAAACGTGGCCCAGACCTGGTCGCCTTTCTTGAACTTCTCGCCAAGTGGAATCAGTCGGCAGGCCGCCTTGTCGTAGACTGTCAGCCTGTCGCCCCACCCCAGGGCGAGCACCTTGCCGTTGTGCTCGCAGATGAGCGTGGCCGACTTCCACTCGCCGCCGCTGAAGGCAGCGAGCTGTGCACCGGGCATCCACTCGCCATCGCGCAACACGGTGAACGTGCCGGGCTTGAGCTGCTGGTCGGCCTCGCTTTGGGCAAAGCCCGGGTTCTTCTCATCGCCATAGCTCATGTCCAAGTAGTCCACTTTGGGCTCGGCGGGGTTGCTGTCGTCGGTAACCACGGCACGCTGCAAGCCGCTGCCCTGCTGCCACCAGGTGAGCACAAAGTCGCCTTTCTTAGCCCGGGCATTCGGGTCGAGGGGGATAATCAAGGCGTTGGGCATCTCGGCGTTGCCAATCTTGGAAACGCTCGCTCCCACTTCACCGATTTTCTCGCTGTAGAAAATCAAGGTGGCTTTGGTGAGGTCTTCTCCATCGCGCACGGCGCTTGGATAGAAGGTGTAGCAACTCAGCGCCCACTGTCCGGGGGCTGCATTCAGTGTCACAGTCTGGGGGAAATCCCAGGGCCAGGCATCGCCCTCGGCCGCCGTGGCCAGAGGAATTGCCATCATAGCCGCCATGAGCGGCAAAAGGTACTTTTTCATAACTGTAGTTGTTGATAATGAGTAATGGGTGGCCGCGATGGAATCGCGGCATACACCTGTGGATGCTTGTCTACTTTGTTCCGCAGCCGCGTGCAGGGGGGCCCGCCTCATCGCCTTCGAGTTGCCAGCAGTTCA
>JAFSYB010000116.1 GCA_017443765.1 Muribaculaceae bacterium
GCAACCGCGACCCGCGACGGGGCAACAACCGCCGGGACGACGACGAATAAACCAAAAAATCACAGGCCTCTAAATCCCCCTAAGCGAGGACTTGGCCATTGATTGAGCCATTGTCGCTTGCGCAAGATGTGCGCAAGCGACAATGGCTTTTTGCAGCTTGTTTTAGTCGCCATTCCTGCTAAAGAAACCATCGGGGCAATAGTCGCCAAAACAACGACAAAAGCCACCAACTATGGGATGGGATAGGGATAGGTGATGTTCCAGAGGAAGAGCGCGTGGCCGGGCATGGAAGTGCCGGCCTGCGACCGATTGCGAAGGGCAATGATTTCGTCAAAGCGCTGGAGGGAGAGTTTGTGAGTGCCCACATCAACGAGCGTGCCAACCACTGCGCGCACCATGTTGCGGAGGAACCGGTCGGCAGTGATGGTGAACACCCACTGCTCGCCCTCGCGCTCCCATGCGGCGTGAGTAACGCGGCAGCGATTGGTCTTGACATCGGTGTGGAGCTTGCTGAAACTGGTGAAGTCGTCCACCTCGAGCAGGTGCCCTGCGGCCTGGTTCATGAGCGGGTAGTCGAGCGGCACGTGGCAAGGCCAGCTCAGTGGGTAAAGGAAGGGCGACTTGGCAGTGTGTGTGAAGTATTTATAGGTTCGGCTGGTGGCATCGAAGCGAGCGTGAGCAGTGTCGTGCATCGGTGCAACGGCCTGAATGGCAATGTCGCGCGGGAGGATGCCGTTGAGGCTGCGGACAAGCAAGGGCACATTGCCAATGGGCTGCTCAACATCGAAATGTGCCACCATCATGGCAGCGTTGACAGCGGTGTCGGTTCGTCCTGCTCCGGTAACGGCGGTGGGCCGGCGAAGCAAAGTGGCCAGAGCCTGCTCAACGGCCTGCTGCACGCTGGGGTCGTGCGGCTGCACCTGCCAACCGTAGTAGGAGGCGCCACGGTAGCTCAATCGCATGAAGTAACGCATGGTAACAGATATGTTTTGATGGTGCGAAATTAGTCAAAAAAAATGAGATGCGCAACTATTTGCAGTGATTGCACAGGCTCCTTGCCGCAAGCTGGGGGGCGAGGAACAGATTTGGCCTTATGGCACACAATAAAACAATGTGCATTTCGTTAAATAAATGGGTTATAGCAGGGTGTCCTCATCTACCTTGCCCGCCCCTTGGAACATAGCAACAGCAAGCATTAAGAACGATGAACAAGAATAGACAATTTGTGATATTGGGAGTGCTGTGTGCAGTGCTCATGCTGCCCGCATTGAGTGCCATCGCGTTCCCTATCGACCACTTTGCGCCTTCGTCACGCCTGTCGAGCGGTCGCTGGGCCCGCGTGGAAGTGGATTCGAGCGGCATGTATGTGCTCACGCCTGAAGTGATTCAGCAGATGGGGTTCAGCAACCCGGCCCACGTACACGTGTTCGGCGGTGGCTGCGAGGCACTGAGCGAGTGCCTGAACGCGGACATTGTTGACGACCTGCCGCAGGTGCCTGTGGTGCGCATGGGCGGAAACGTGGTGTTCTACGTGCGCGGCATCACCTCGTGGGCCAAGACCGACAGCATGACGTTCAAGCAAAAGCTGCACCCCTACGCCACAACGGGTTATTACTTCGTCACCGAGGACAGCACGCTGACCGACTGCCAGCTAACGCGCTCAGAGCGCACTCCCGCCGGGCAGCGCGTGAGCACGTTCACCGAGCGCCTGTTCCACGAGGAGGAGCTGCACAGCCCCAACAGCATGGGCGCGAACATGCTTGGCGAGGATTTCCTAAGCAGGCCGGTAAACGTGAAGTTCAAGCTCACCGACCTTGTGGAGGGAAGTTTGGTGAGCGTGGATACCCAGGTGGGCGTGGCCATCGAGACCGGCACGAGCGAGCTGCGGTTGAGCTGCAACGGCACCACACTGCCCACCACCAACGAGATGAAATTCCGCGACACGTCGGACGACAACTTCTATGAGACCGTTTTGGTGACCAGGCGCAGCATTCCTGGCTCAATGGTGAAAGACACCGTTGACTGCGGGGCAGTGCATCGCATCAAGCTTCAGGGCACCGATGAGCTGAACCTGGGTGTGGAGCTGGTGGCCAATGGCTCGATGACGATGGCGCGCCTCGACTACGTGACGGTGAACTACGAGCGCCGGCTGTCGATGGCTGGAGCCAATGAGCTTCAGTTTGCCAGCCCCGACAGCACATCGGCCGACATCTGCTATGTGCTCGACGGCGCCGACGAGGGCACCCGCGTGTGGGATGTGACCGTGCCCTGGTCGCCTGTGGAGCTGCGGGTCGACACCGAGGGTGGCAAAGCCGTGTTCAGCCCGGTGGCTGCCGGACACCGCGAGTACATTGCCTTCCGCAACACGACGGCACTGTGGAGCGTGCTGGGCACGGCCAGAGTGGGCAACCAGAACTTGCA
Organism: Muribaculaceae bacterium; assembly: GCA_017443765.1. Classification (GTDB taxonomy): domain Bacteria; phylum Bacteroidota; class Bacteroidia; order Bacteroidales; family Muribaculaceae; genus Sodaliphilus. The sequence continues at coordinate 2,422 of JAFSYB010000116.1, forward strand.
CGGCAGCCCCACGCCCGACATGATCATTGTGGCTCCGAGTGCGCTGCAACAACAGGCCGATCGGCTGGCCGCGTTTCACGAGGAGCACGACAGCCTGCGTGTGCTGGTGACCACTCCGCGCCGCATCTACAACGAGTTCTCGTCGGGCACGCCCGACATCCTTGCCATTCGCATGCTGTGCAAGATGATGTGGGACCGCGGCACCGACAGCACAGGACACCATCTGCAGCACCTGCTGCTGATGGGCGACGGCACCTTTGACAACCGCGAGCTGCTGAGCGAGACCCGCAGCCTGAACCGCAATGCGCTGCTCGTGTATGAGAGCGCAAAGGGTTTCAGCGACCGCTACACTTTCTGCAGCGACGACATCCTGGCTGTGCTGGGCGACGACAGTGGGCCAAAGTTCTACTATAACCCGCTGAGCATCGCGGTGGGCCGTTTCCCGGTGGCCACCGCCGAGGAAGCGCGCATCATGGTCGACAAGACCATTGCCTACGCCACCACGCCCGACTACGGCGTGTGGAAGACCCAGTCGCTCAACGTGGCCGACGACATGGACAACGGCTTTCACATGACGCAAGCCGAGGCGTTTGTGACCGCAGCGCGAGCCCATGGCGGTCAGGACATCATCTTCAACCACGTCTATATCGACGCGTTCCCCGTGACCACGGTGAACAGCACGCGCACTTTCCCCGAAGCCAAGACACTGATGCTGAACAAGCTCAAGGAGGGAGTGCTGTGGTGGAACTACACGGGCCACGCCAGCCCCAACAACTGGGGTGCCGAGGGCATGCTTCGCCGCTCGGACATCACCAGCGGCTTGTACTACGACCACCTGCCGGTGCTGTTTGCCGCCGCTTGCAGTTTCGGCAAATTCGACAACTACACCGAATCGGGAGCCGAGAACATGGTGCTCAACGAGCGTGGCGGCACGGTGGCGAGTTTTGCCGCCACCCGCGAGGTGCTCAGCACACAGAACGGCTACCTGAACGAAGCCATGGGAATGTATCTGTTCACACGCGACACGCAAGGGCGCACACCATGCATTGGCGAGGCGTTACGTCTGGCCAAGAACGATATGCTCAAGGGTAACGACCGGTCGTTCAACAAGTCATCGTTTGTGCTGCTTGGCGACCCGGCTCTGCGCTTGCCCGTGCCCAGCTACCGTGCCGTGATTGAGAGCATCAACGGCGAGCCGGTGCGCAGCACCAACCTGCCCGTGTTCCAAGGCCGGCAGACGGTGACGTTCTCCGGCTACATCTGCGACCAGCAGGGCAACAAGCAGCCGCAGTTCAACGGCATGGTGCGCTCAACACTCTTCGACAGCGAGCAATCCATCACCACCAACGGCTATGAAATCAAGGGCGAGTATGGCCGCCCGGTCACCTATCTGGACCGCACCAACCGCCTGGCCCTGTCGGTGGACACGGTGAGTAGCGGCACGTTCAACATCAAGATGACCATTCCATCGGAGTTGCTGGCCACCTACGAGAACTTCAGCCCATCGCTGCTGAACCTCTACGCTTACGACGAGGATAACCGCCTTGAGGCCAGCGGCAGCTGCAGCGACTTCTACATCTACGGCTACGACGACACAACAACGGGCGACACCGAGGGACCGGAAATCACCTTCCTGGGGCTGAACAGCACCAGCTTTGTCGACGGCGACGCGGTGAACGATTCGCCCATCGTGCTGGCAAGCATCAGCGATGCCAGCGGCCTTAACTTCTCGACAGCGGGCATCGGCCACGAGATGACGCTGCTGCTTGACGGGAACAAAAGCTATAACGACATCACCGGCTACTACACCCCCCAGCAGACCAGCGTGGGCACACTGGGCACCCTGCGCTTCCCCTTGAGCGACCTCGAGGCCGGCGAGCACAGCCTGCGACTGCGCGTGTGGGACGTGCACTGCAACATGAACGAGCGCACCATCCACTTCAACGTGTCGCCCAGCCTGAAGCCCGATGTGGTAGATGTGTACACCACAAGCAACCCGGCCTACACAAGCACGACATTCTATGTGGAGCACAACCGCCCCGAATCGGTGCTGCAAGTGACCATCGAGGTGTTTGACCTGATGGGGCGCTTGGTGTGGAGCACCACACAAAGCGGCAAAAGCAAGCAATTCATGAGCTTCCCCATCACTTGGGACCTCACGCGCACTGGCGGCGGCCGCGTGCAACGGGGCATCTACGTGTTCCGCGCTACCATCACGGCCGATGGCGGCGAGCACGAATCGTCGAAAGCGAAGAAAATTGCCATTGGCGACGAATGATGTTGCACAATTAAAAAAAAATGCGTAAATTTGCCCGCCTAAACATATTGTGCGCATGAAGATACTGGTATTCCTCCCCTCCGAAAGCGATTCGGAGAGCGGCAGCCAGGTGTGGTTGTATGCCGACTCGTCGTTGATGGGAACCAACCGTGCCCTGTTTCTGCCCGACATCAGCTGTGCCTTTCACAGCTGCGCCGCTTTGGTGGCGCGCATTGGGCGACTGGGCAAGAGCATCATGCCGCAATATGCGCCGCGCTACTGCGATGCTTTCACGGCGGGATTTGTCACCATGCCCGCCGAGGGGGTTGCGAATCCGCTGCTTCGCTGTTTCGACGGCGCAGTGGCTTGCGGACAATGGGTGTCGGCCAACGGCACAACCATGCCAACGCTTGAGGCTCACTGCGGCAACACGGTGAGCGCCACGCACGGCAACACCACGTGGCACACGGTGGCCCAAGCCGTGACAGCCGCCAGCCAGCAGATGACGCTCAAGACCGGCGACCTCTTGTGCTTGGCCGGGAACGAACGCTTTCATGTACACGCCGGCGATGTGCTGCACGGCTTGATTGACGGAACCGAAGTGCTCACCGTCAGGGTAAAATAAGAGCAACCCTCTGGGGTGAGAGGCAGGAAGAAGAAAAAAATGACAGAACTCTATGTATATTAAGACACTACAACGGATTATGGTTTTGGCGGGGCTGATTATGTGCGCGGGATTGCCGTGCCAGTCACTGCCCTTGTCGCATTTTGCCGCTCACTCGCGACTGAGCAGCGGCAAATGGGTGAAGATTTCCCTGCCGTCCACTGGCGTGTATGAGCTTAGCGCCGAGGAGCTGGCATCGATGGGCTTCAGCGACCCCGCCCGCGTGGCTGTGTACGGCAACGGAGGCTATCCACTCAGCGAGGTGCTCGACGGCAGTGCGCCCGACGACCTCCAGCCAGTGGCCTCGCAGCTGGCCGATGGCAAACTCTACTTCTACGGCAAGGGGCCGATAGAGATGCTGTTAGACACGGAGAACACAAGCAGCCTGCTGGCCTTCAGGCGCAACATGAACGCCTACTCGATGAACGGCTGCTACTTCCTGACCGAGGAGGCGTCCCCGCTGCGCATCAACGAGGTGGACAGCCAGCCACCCACCACAAACTTGCTGGAGAGCAGCTATAACTATTGGTACCACGAGCGCGAACTGATGACGGTGACCTTCTCGGGCAAGGAACTGCTGGGCGAGGATATGCTCACCGCCGATGTCAACCTCCCATTCACCCTGCCGCTTATCAGCTCGCCCTCAGTAGTGGTGGCCGCCAAGTGTGCCGGAGCCTCGCAGTCGTTGAAGACCAGTGTCCAAAACGACAATATGACCATTCTGGGTACCGTCACCACTGACTACGAAAGCAACTGGGCGAGCTTCCCGGCATCGAAAGCCAGCGTGGCAGCCAACCGCGAGGAGCAACGCTACAACACGGCCATGCCCCACACCGAGTTCACCTTCAGCACGCTCACCGACCACGGCACGCTCACGCTGGGGCTGCGCCTGGCCCAAGGCAGCACGTCGGCCATCACGCTGGCACGGCTCGACCATGCAATCATCACCTATCAGCGCCAGAACGCCTTTGCCAGCAGCACCGAACCGCAATTCACCATGTGGTTCAACAACCTCACGTCACAGCAGACGATAGCCCTTCCCGGCATCGGCTACGGCACGCTGGTGTGGGACGTGACACAGAGTGCCACACCCGTGTGCTACCACCTGTGGCAAGCCAACAACGACGCCACGCTGACTCCCGGCCGGAACTGGCCCACGGCACAGTATGTGGCTTTCAACCCCCAACTCGAGCAACTGAAAATCAGCAGCTTTGAGCCTGTAGAGAATCAAGACTTGCACGCGCTGGCCACCCCCGACCTGCTGATTGTGACCAACTCGGTGATGATGGAGCAAGCCGAGCGCGTTGCCGACTTGCATCGCACGCACGATGGCATGACGGTGCATGTGGTGGACCAGGAGCAAGTGTTCAACGAGTTCTCGTCGGGCACTCCCGACGCGATGGGCATACGCCTGCTGTGCAAAATGCTTTACGACCGCGGGCCAGAAAAGTTCAAGAACCTGCTCATGTTCGGCACGGGCTTGTTCGACAACCGCCAGATAACTTCCACACGCGCCAACACACTGATTACTTACGAAAGCACGACAAGCAACGACGAGGCAACCAGCAATGGCACGGACGACTTCTTCGGTTTCTTGACCGACAATTCGGGCGGTGCCCCACAGCGCGAGCTGCTGTGCATCGGCGTGGGACGTATGCTTCCGCGCACTCCCCAAGAAGCGAAAACCGATGTTGACAAGCTGGTGGAATACGTGACCACGCCCGACTACGGTGTATGGCACAACAACGCACTGATGATTGCCGACGAGGGTACCTCGGCCAAGAGCGACATCGGCGTGCACATCTTCCAGGCCGAGGGCATCAACAACATCATCGAAACCGACAAAAACACGGGCCTGCACACCAACAAGGTGTATGTGGAAACCTTCCCGCGTTCCAGCACCGAGACGCTGGAGAGCGATGTGACCCGCCGCTCGTGCATCGAGGGCAAGCGCCACTTGATTGAGAGCCTCACCGCCGGACAGTACTTCATGACCTATGTTGGTCATGCCGGTGGCTCGGTGCTGGCCAGCGACAGCAAGCTGTGGTATGCCCGCGACGTGCGTTCATACCAATACAACCACTGGCCCATCGTGACCACGGCGTGCTGCAATGTGGCGCGCTTCGATTCGGGGCAGGAAGGCATTTCCGAGACCATGTACCACCAGCGTCACGGCGGCGCTATCGCCCTGCTCACCGCCGCGCGCGACGTGAAAAGCGACGACAACGACAACCTCAACCGCGCATTCACCAACGCCTTGTTCGCCACCGCAACATCCACCGAGACACTCACCCTGGGCGAAGTGTACAAAAATACCAAGCGGTCGTTTGGCACGATGACTGAATACAACAAGCTCGCTTTCTTCCTGTTGGGCGACCCGGCCATCAAGGTGAACATTCCCCGCCGGCTGTTCACGGTGACGAGCATCAACGGCACGCCCGCCGACAGCGGCGAGGTGACAGTGTCGCCACAGCAACGCCTCACCATCGAGGCCAATGTGCTCACACGCGACGGTCAGCGGGTGGACAACACATTCACCGGCCCGGCCACGCTCACGCTCTACGGCCCGAAGAAATACTTCATCACCTACCAAAACCGTGTGTCGAACACGTGGTCGGTGCGCCGCGACATCTATTTGGAGCGTCCGCTGCTGGGTCAGGTGCAGGGCGATGTGGTGAACGGTCACTTCACCGGCGAGGTGATTGTGCCACGCAACGAACTGCCCGACGGCAACGACCCGTTGCAACTCTCGCTTTTCGCACACAAGACAGGAACCGACGAGATGGTCAATGGCACATACGACGAACTGGTGCTCGGCCCCTACAGCGACTCGCTGGCCGTGACCGACGACACCCCCCCGGAAATTGAGGCCATGTTCCTCAACGACGAGAACACGTTTGCCCACGATGCCACCGTGGGCAGCGATGCCACACTCTACGTGCGCCTCACCGACGACACCGGCATCAACACCCAGGCCAATGCCCCCGGCAGTGCCATGCGCTTAGCGCTCGACGGCAACAAGACGCTCTATTACACCGTAAAAGACTATGCCGCAAGCAGCAATGGCGGCCGCAACGTAGAGGTGGCCTTCCCCCTGACAGGATTGTCCATGGGGCGTCACACACTCAGCTTCACCGCGCAAGACATGGCCGGCAAGACGGCCACGCACACCATCAGCTTTGTGGTGGCCTCGGCCAACAGCCTGTCGCTCGCCGTCGACGAGCGGCCGGCAACCACGCAGGCCACCTTCAGCATTGCCGCCAACGCCCTGCCATCGATTCCCAACGTGACCATCAAGGTCACCGACACGCACGGCAACCTGGTGTGGAGCACCAACTCACAGACTTTCCCCGTGACCTGGAACCTGACTGACCACACCGGCCAGCGAGTGCCAGCCGGCATTTATAAGTTCTATGGCACCTATTCCACCAGCGGCACCAGCGGCGGCACCGACTTGAACGAGCTTATTGTTATCGACCCGCTCACCGCCCGCCTGCCGTGACCACACACCATTAGAAATCAATCTGCAATTCCTATTAAAAGAAACCATAATGAAACAGAGAATCAGCAAAATAGGTATCTTGGCCTTGTCGGCCGCCTTGAGTGCGCTCAACGCACAGGCCTTTTCTCCAAGCCAATACAGCACCAGCTCGGTGCTATCAACAGGCAAGTGGGTGCGCGTGGCCGTGGACCGCGACGGCATGTTCCAAATCACGGCCGATGAGCTGCGCCAAATGGGCTTCAGCGACATCAACCGCGTGAAGGTTTACGGCCAGGGCGGACACATGATTGGCGAAATCCTCGATGGCTCGGCCACCGACGACTTGATTGAGCAGCCCACGCTGCTGCACGGCAACAAGCTGTGTTTCTACGGCCGCGGGCCGCTGAGTGTGAAACTCAACTCGAGCAGCACCCCCACCCGCTTTGAACGGCGCGTGAACAGCTACTCCACCACAGGCAGCTACTTCCTGACCGAGGGCGACGCCCCCCAGCGCGTGATTCAGCGCACCTGGATAGAGGGCACCGGCCAGCGCAACCACACCGAGAGCTACGACTGGGTGCTCCATGAGCGTGAAATGCTCACCCTCTCGCGCTGCGGCAAAGACCTGCTGGGCGAGAACCTGCGCGACGGCTCGGTGACCATCCCCTACGAGCTGCCGCACCTGTCGTCAACCACACTCACCGTCACCGCACGGGCTGCCCTGAACTGCGAGGTCGAGACCCGCCTCACCGCCAGCGTGAAAGCGGGCGGAACCACGCTCAACATCCCCTTCTCGGAAAACGTGTTCAAGCAGCCGGGCACATTAACCTACTACACCCTGGTGACGCCCACAGCCTCGGTAACGCTGCCATCGCTGTCGACCAACAGCGGTGAAGTGTGCATCAACCAAGTCACAGCCACGAAAACCATCACCTCGGCTCATCTCGACTATGTGCTGCTCACCTACCGGCACAGTCACTCACTTGCCGGCATGGCAGGCAACCAGATGCGCATCATGCTCGACGTGGCCACTCTGGGCGACACCATCACCGTGAACGGTGGCAGCAACCTGGTGGTGTGGAATGTTGACGGCAACGTGCCCATTCAGATGGCCGCCAAGACCGAGGGTGGCAAAGCACTGTTCAACGTCGCACGGTCGGCCTACAACACCGAGCACTACGTCTTCGACCCCTCGCAGGAGCTGTTCCACATCAGCAGCTACGAATCCGTGGCCAACCAAAACCTGCACGCCTCGCCCACCCCCGACATGATTATTGTCACCCACCCCGACTTCATGAGCCAGGCCAACCAGCTGGCCGAACTGCACCGCACACACGACCACGCCGATGTGCTCGTTGTGAATGAGCAGGAGGTGTTCAACGAGTTCTCGTCGGGCACACGCGATGCCATGGGGCTGCGACTGATGTGTAAGATGTTCTACGACCGTGACCCGCAAAAGCTCAAATACCTGTTGTTGCTGGGTCAGGGCACCTACGACAACCGCCAGCTCACGACCGTGAAGCCTGGCTGCATCATCACCTTTGAGAGCGACCGCAGCGACTACGAGACCAAGGGATACGCTGCCGACGACTTCTTTGGCATCCTCGACGACGGTTCGGGCGAGAACCTGAACAGCGACAAGGTGCGCCTGGGCGTGGGACGCCTCACGCCAGCACAGCAACAAGAGGCCCAGGTTGACGTGGACAAGATTGTGAAATACGTCACCCAGCCCGACTACGGCTCGTGGCGCAACAACGCCTTCATCTCGGGCGGCGAGGGCAAAGATGAGAGAGAGGGCGACATGCACATCCACCAAGCACAGGGCATCTGCGAGCTGATTGCCGACAAATGCGGACTGAAGATGGCCCAGTGGAAAGACTTCATACCGATGTTCCCCAAAGCCACCGACGAGGCCTTCATGGCCAACGACGAGAACAAGTCGTGCCCCGAAGCCAGCAAATTTATGGCCGATGCCCTGCTCGAGGGGCAGTACTACGCCACCTATGTGGGTCACGCCGGCAGTTCGGGCTTTGCAGGCTCGAGCCGGCTGTGGACTATCAACAATGTGGTGAACACGCCCTACGAGCACCTGCCCATCATGACCACGGCGTGCTGCAACGTGGCGCGCTTCGACAGCAATGCCCGCGGCGTGGCCGAGTATATGTTCCACAAGCCCGACGGCGGCTGCATTGCCATGCTTGTGGCCACTCGCGAAGTGCTCGCCTCGGGCAACGATATGCTCAACCGAGCCTTCACCGAGGCCATGTTCACCCTGAACAGCGATGGCTCCATGCCCACACTGGGCCAGACCACCATGAGGGCCAAGAACAGCCTGAACAACAACGACAACAAGATGAACTTCATGCTCTTGGGCGACCCGATGATCAAGGTGAACTTCCCCCGCCCGATTATCGAGGTGACGCGAGTAAACGGCACCGATGTGAGCAACAACGCACTCACCACGGTATCGCCCATGCAGCAGGTCACCATCGAGGCCGAGGTGCTCAAGCAGGACAAGAGTGGCATCGACGACACTTTCACCGGCGAGGCCACCGTGAGCGTGTACGACGTGAGCCGCCTGTTCCGTTACGCCACCGCACAGCTCTCGTCGTCGGTCATCTGGGTCACGCGCCGCATCGACTACCCGCGCACACTGATTACCAAAATCGACGCTCAAGCGGTGAACGGCAAAATCAAAACCACCCTGATGCTCCCCCGCTACATTGAGGCCACCGACACCACCCTGCTCGTGAGCGTCTATGCCCACAAGGCCGGCAGCGACGAGATGGCCAGCGGCTCCTACGACAACCTCTACGTGGGCGAGTTCAATGCCGCCGAGGCCGTGACCGACAATCAAGCCCCGGTCATCGAGGCCATGTATCTGGGCGACGACGCCGAGCGGTTTGCACAAAACCCCAACATCGGCGCAAAGAGCGTGCTGCACATCATTGCCACCGACGAGACCGCACTGAGCGGCGTGACTGGCGAGCTGAGCAACACCATGCGCCTCACACTCGACCATGGCAACAAGTCGTTCAGCCTGGCGAAACACAGCACCACCATGAGCGACCAGGGCAAGCGCATCGACATGGCGTTCCCCATGAACGACCTCACCGCCGGACCGCACAACCTCACGTTCACCATCTATGACATGGCTGGCAACACAGCCACACAGAGCATCGAGTTCACTGTGGACCAAACCAGCTCGCTGACCCTGGCGGCCGAGGAAAGCACCGTGAGCAGCCAGACACGATTCGCCATCACACAGGCGAGCATGGGCACTGCACCCCAAGTGACCATCAAGGTCACCGACGCCGTGGGCAACCTTGTGTGGCAAAAGACCACCGCCACATTCCCCTGCACCTGGGACCTCAAGGGCCTCAACGGGCAGCGCGTGGACCCGGGGCTGTACCGCTACTGGTGCACCTATGACACCGACGAGTACTATGGCGGCTCACCCATCGGCGAGCTGATTGTGCTCGAGCCCTAACGGCCCACCGGAACTGCTTGAACACAAGTTAGCAAGCTAATGCGTCAAGGAGCAACGGAGTTGGTTTTGCCACTCCATTGCTCCTTGATGCCATTCTGCGCAACAGAATCATGCGTCGACACTACAGAACCATCAAATTCTTTGACTAAAAAACGCCTGAATCTGCGCAATCAGCAGCGTTTCCACGGAATGATTTGCTTGTCTGCCGCTTGTCTAGTTATCAGCCGTTCGGCATTTTTTGGAGTGAAATCCATTGTGGTTTCAAAAATAATGCGTACCTTTGCAGTCGCAAAATTCTGAAAGGCACAAATAAGTGCGTGGGTATTGCTTGCGCCGCCGTACAGACTTACCTGAAATTCAACAAATTAAATGTACGCAATTGTAGAGATTCAAGGGCAGCAGTTCCGTGCCGAAGCTGGCAAGAAGCTGTGTGTCCATTACCTCGGCGACGAGAGGAAAGAAGGCGACAGCCTGGAGTTTGACAAAGTCCTGCTCGTGGATGCCGACGGCGCTGTGACAGTGGGTGCACCTGCCGTGGAAGGTGCAAAAGTGGTTTGCGAGGTGGTGACCCCGCTGGTGAAAGGCGAGCACGTGATTGTGTTCAAGAAGAAACGCCGCAAAGGCTATCGCCGCCTGAACGGCCACCGGCAGATGTTCACCCTGCTGAAAGTGAACGAAGTGATTGGTTAAACTTGTAAAATTTTTGATTATGGCACATAAAAAAGGTGTAGGTAGCTCGAAGAACGGCCGCGACAGCGAGAGCAAGCGTCTCGGCGTGAAGATTTATGGCGGCCAGACAGCCAGAGCCGGCAACATCATTCGCCGCCAGCGCGGCACGGTGCATCGTCCGGGTCTGAACGTGGGCATGGGCCGCGACCACACGCTCTACGCACTCGTTGATGGCGTGGTCGAGTTCAAGAAACGCGCCGGCCACACCTATATCAACGTGGTGGCCGCCGAGAAAGGCGAGGAGAACTAAAAGCTACACAAGCAAGACCGAACTTGCGGGCGATGGCACGAGATGCCACCGCCCGTAATCGTTTGTGCCAGCTGATTCACAAGAGGATTTCGGCAGTATAAACCAATCTTTGGGAACGATATAGAACTTGACCCTTGATTTGCCATTACGATTGCGCTCAATTTGTTCCGGGGAATTTTGGTTATCTTAACTCAATGTATATTGACGGCTTGCGTTTTCTTTCGCCCCATATGCCAGGATTTGTTGGGCAGAAGAGCACAAGTGACGCAAGGAGTTTGCTGGCTACAGACGTGAACGATACTTCCTTTTTGGGTCTGCGCAAGCGGTCAAAATCGTTCCAACAAGTTGAGAATGCACTTTTTATGATTTTTAATGGCTCAAAGTTGGTGTGTTAGGAAAAAATTACGTAACTTTGCAAATTAATAGCCAAACTACCGTTGTCAGCACATGGGCTGGCACGTGCATAAACGAAACGACCACGACATGAGACAACTCCTCCTGCGCACTGCGCTCCTGCTGCTCACCGCTGCGGCCACGCTTGCTGCCGCGAGTGCGAACAAGCTATATATCAAGAGCTTCTCCATCGCGCCTGGCGAGAGCAAGGTGGTGGAGGTGTACATGGTCAACGACACGCCTGTGCGTGCGGTGGAGATGCTGGTTGTGCTTCCTGCTGGCCTCACATTATCGCCCGAGCAGACTGTGCTCACCGGCAGGCAGAATGGGCACACGCTCAGTGCCCGGCTCACCAGCAAAGGCTACCGAGTGCTCGCCTTCTCGACCAACAACACCCCGTTCCGGGGCAACGACGGGCCGCTCATGGAGCTGACTGTGACCGCCGACAGCGGCTTCGACCGCTCAGGCACGATTGAGATGAGCGAAATTATCATGGAGTCGGAAAGCGGTGCCCCACTCGTGGAGATGGGACGCTGCACCTGCGACGCACTCTGGGCACCCGCCGCTGCCACACCCGCTGGCGGGAAACCAGACATAAACCCGTAAACCCACACCCTGACTATACGCAACTATGAAAATGCGAATCCCCTTGTTATTATTGGCTATGGCCAGTGTGGCTGTGCAAGCTGCGGCGCTTGATGTGACCACCACAGCTGGCGCGTTGAGCCAAGCGGTAACCGATGTGTCGGCCACCACGCTCACCGTGACTGGCACGCTCGATGCCCGCGACTTCCGTTTCCTCACCAGTTCGATGCCCCAACTGGCCACGCTCGACCTGAGCCATGCCACGATTGTGGCATGGGACGACCCCGAGGGCAGTCTGCTGAGTTCGATGACGCACTATGCCGCCGACGCGTTGCCATCGGGTGCCCTGTTAGGCAGCACGCTGAGCCAGGTGACGCTGCCGGCAACACTCACGGCTATCGGCCAGGGGGCGTTTGCCGGCTGCCAGCAGCTGACTGCCATCACCCTGCCCGAATCGGTGGCCACCATCGGCTCCTACGCTTTCAGCCATTCGGGGCTCATTAGCGTGGAGATTCCCGCCACTGTCACCGTCCTGGGCGAGGGAGCCTTTGCGCGCTGCGGCCAGCTGACCAGCGCAGTGATTCACAGCCCTGCGGTGAGCAACAGTGCCTTCAAGAACGACACATTGCTGAGCCAAGTGACCATTGGCGGCGAGGTGACGGCCATCGGCAACGAGGCATTTGCCGGCTGCACCCGGCTGGAAACGCTCACGCTGAGCGAGCCATGCGCTGTTGCCACGATTGACCGCGAGGCATTCACCGGGTCGGGCCTCGCCAGCATCGGCCTTGAGGCCATGCCGCAGCTCACCAGCATCGGGGCTTGGGCCTTTGCCCGCACGCCCCTGCAAGAGGTGGCGGTGCCCGCCACAGTGCAGACGCTGGGCGAGGGTGCTTTCTACTACGCCGACGTACTCACGCAGGCCGCCCTGCCAACGCTGGCCGAGCTGCCCGACTTCACCTTTGCCGGAGCCGCCTCGGCAACCCTTGGCGACCTGCTTGGCGAGGGTGTGGAGCGCATCGGAGCCTACGCTTTCTACGGCGACACAGCGTGTGCCACACTGACGCTGCCCTCGACCGTGGGCTATATCGGCACACGGGCAATGGCTGGCATGACCGGGCTGACCCGCCTCAACGTGCTGGGCGACGTGGCCATGCTGGGCGACAGCGTGTGGGCCGGCGTTGACCAGCCGCACGTGAAGCTCGACACACAGCGCGGCAACGAGGTGAGCGACCTCTTTGCCGAGGCCGAGCAATGGCGCGAGTTCCACATCCTGCGCGACTACCTGCTGGGCGATGTGAACAACGACACGCGCATCAACGTGCGCGACATCACCACCACGGTGGATTACATCCTTGAGCACGAGCCGCCGGTGTTCATTTTCGCCGCCGCCAATGTGATGGACGATGATGAGGCCATCAACGTGCGCGATGTGACGGGGCTGGCCGACCTGATACTCGATGAGGAGGAGCGCACCGTGCGAGCCATCCGCGGCCGCCACACCCCGCCCGCGATGCCCGACACCGACGACGAGCTGGTGATGCACGACCTGACGGTGGGCAGCCAGTGGACGGCCACCATCGAGGTGGAACTAAACAACCTGCAAGCGTACAATGCCCTGCAATTCGACGCGCACCTGCCCATCGGCATGGAGCTGGTGAATTGCGAGGTGACAGGCCGCATGATCCAGCACACCGCAGCCATGCGCTCACGCGACAACGGCTACCGCATCGTGGCCTACTCGGCCGACAACGCCCCCATCGCCGCCGGCGAGGGTGCCGTGATTGACCTTACCGTGTCCATCAACAGCCGACCCATGAGTGGCGACTACATCTTGCTCGACAACATCACCTTTGCCGACCAAGTGAGCGACTACGCGGCCTCGCCATCAGTAGCGTTCATCGACATTGTGACCGGTGTGGACGACCTCACAGCAGGAGCCTCCCGCGCCTGGGGTGAGAGCGGACAAATTGTGGTGGAGAGCAGCACCGGCGGCCGCGTCCGCGTGGTGGCGGTCAACGGCATGTCGCGCGAGGTGACGGTAGAAGCCGGGCGAACCAGCCTGGCCGCCGAGCCAGGCGTGTACGTGGTGGTGGCAGGCGGTGCCAGCCACAAAGTGGTGGTCAAGTGAGCGCCAACCATCACAAGCCAGTCGCAACCGCCGCAAGAACATAATAAGAAAGAGTTTCTCACGTTATTGACATAGAACAAATGCATCGGCAGCCCATTGCCGCATGAGCATATTTACATTAAAAACCATTGCAAGCACTATGCGCAAGTTATTTTTGATATCCATTCTGTCGCTGGGCATTGCCACGGCACAGGGCGTGACCGTGACCACGACCGCCGGTGGCTTGAGCCAGGTGGCCACCAACCCCAACGAGACCTCGCTGACCATCAACGGCAGCCTTGATGCTCGCGACTTCCGCTTCATAGCCGACCACCTTGTGTCGTTGCAGACACTCGACCTGACCGGTGTCACGATTGAGGCTTACAACGGCACTCACGCCGTGTTTGGCAACCAGCTCACCTACCCTGCCGGTGAGATTCCCACTATGGCCCTGGCGGGGCACCAGCACCTGCGTCAAGTGACGCTTCCCGCCACTGCCACAGGAGTGGGCATTGCCGCCTTTGCCGGCTGCCGCGCTCTGGCCACAGTGACGATGGGTGCGCAGCTCGCCACCATCGGCAGCCACGCGTTTGCCGGCTGTCCGGCACTCACCACGGTCACGTTGCCATCCTCGCTGCAAGTGCTGGGCGAGGAGGCGTTCCTGCGCTGCACAGCCCTGAAGACGGTGCTGGTCGGCAATGGCAACGCCACCACGCTGCGCATTGGCGATGGCGCTTTCATGGGCTGCTCGGCACTCAACGCAGTGACGTTCAGCAGCGGCCTGGCCACGCTGGGCAACCGCGTCTTTGCCGGAACAGGCCTGAAAACCCTGGACTTTACCACCTACGGCAACCTGCAAGCCGTGGGCGACTATGCCTTTGTGAAATCGCAGGCCACCACGGTGAAGTTTCCCAAAAACGTCGCTCAGTTGGGCCGCGGCACATTCCTCTACAGCCCCATTGCCAGCGTGTCAATGCCCAAGGCGCTGAAGCGCGTGCCCGGCTACGCCTTCGCCGGTGCCAATCAGCTCGGCACCCTCGACATGGGAACGCTGCAACTCGACAGCGTGGGCGAGTATGCCCTCTATGGTGCAAGCAAGGTGTCGGCCGTTGTGCTGCCATCGACGGTGAGCTATATCGGCACACGTGCCATGGCCGGCATGACCGGGCTGACCACACTGCGCAGCAAAAGTGCCCAAGTGCCCGCCCTGGGCGAGAACGTGTGGGAACACGTCGACCAAAGCACCGTCAAGCTCTACGTGCCCACACAGGCTGTTGAGGGCTACCAAACCGCCGACCAGTGGAAATACTTCGACGTGCTGGCCAGTTTCCTGCGTGGCGACGCCAACAACGATGGGATGGTGGACATCGGCGACGTGAACGCCATCATCAACCACATGCTTGGCAAGCCGTCGACTGAGGAGTTTTTCTTTGAGGCCGGCGACACCGACAGCAACGGAATCATTGACATCGACGATGTGAACTATGTCATCAACGTGATTCTGAAACGCATCGACAACAACGCACCACGCGTGCCCGACACCGACGACCTGGTGACCATCGATGACTTCACCATCGAGGCCGGGCAGACACGCACGGTGGCTGTGAAGCTCAGCCACGCCGCCCGCTACACCGCGCTGCAGTGCGACATCGTGCTGCCCGAGGGACTGACGGTGGTCGAAGACGGCATCACCGCTGCCAGCAACCGCCACCTGCTGGCCAGCAGCAACGACGACGGCAACGTGCGCATAGCGTGCTACTCCCTTGAGGGCAGCACCTTGCCCACCGGCGACGACACCGTTATCCACCTCACCGTGGAGGCTTCGCAACAGTTGAGCGGCGAGCCGGTGATTGCCATCGAGCGCGCCGTGCTGGGCACGGCCAGCAGCGTCGTGAGGCACTGCGACAACAGCTACGCCCAGGTGAACGTGAGCACCGCCGTGAGCGAGGTCAAGGCCGCCACTTCCCGTGCGTGGGTCGAGGGCAGCACACTCATCATCGAGAGCGAGCAACCCACACAGGCACAGCTTGTGGCCATCAGCGGCATGGTCACCACGCTGGCCGTCATGGACGGGCACAACGAGTACAGCGGCATCGAGCCGGGTGTCTATGTGGTGCGCCTCAACGGGCAAAGCCACAAAGTGGTGGTGAGATAATGCACAATTAAAAATCGGCAACGCCCAGGGCAGTGCTCGAATCTTGCACCCTGCGCCTTGCCTCATCATTTATGGGTAAAAACAAATTGAGAAAATTTGCCGAAATGGAAACTATGGACTGCGTGTTCCAGTTTCCATTTTCGGCGTTATCAGGGGGTTGTCCGCTGCGCGGCAAGTGGCAAAGCGAGTGCTTTCACAACAACCGCCCCATTGTGCTGGAGCTGGGCTGCGGCAAGGGGGAATACGCCGTGGGACTGGGTCGCCGTTTCCCGGAGAAAAACTTCATCGGCATCGACATCAAGGGGTCGCGAATGTGGACGGGCGCCAAGCAAGTGGAGGCCGAGCGACTGACCAACGTGGCATTCCTGCGCACAAGCATCGAGCTGATTGACCGCTTGTTTGCCCCTGGCGAAGTGTCGGAAATATGGATCACCTTCCCCGACCCACAGATGAAGAAGGTGAACAAGCGGCTCACAAGCACACGCTTTTTGGAGAGTTACCGCCGCGTGCTGCAACCTGGCGGCACCGTGCACCTGAAAACCGACAGCCCATTCCTGTACACCTACACCCACGAGCTGGTGCGCACTAACGGACTGCCCGTGGAGGTGGACACCGACGACCTGTATGCCAGCGGACTGGCCGACGACATTCTCGAAATCAAGACCTACTACGAACAGCAGTGGCTCAGCCGAGGGTTTACCATCAAATACATCAAGTTCCACCTGCCGCACGAAACGCCGCTCAAGGAACCCGACATCGACATCGAACCCGACAGCTACCGCAGCTACAACCGCGGACAACGAATGACCACAACGGCGACCACCGAAAACCCAAATGCAGACTCGTCTACTGACAGAAACTGATTGTGACCGCTTGCGCCTTTGTTGTGAAGTGTAATCAACGAATTGACAGAATCAAACATAAGAACATAAGTTTTTAATTATCAACACTTCTGCACTTAACTTGCAACTGATATTAATAAAACGCCTGTTTACCCGCCAACTTGCTTGCTTGATTAACTATTGCTTATGGAACTATACCCAACTTTGATATTAGAAGCCCTGCGCACGGTGCGCTACCCTGGCACGGGCAAAGACTTGGTGAGCATGAATATGGTGGAGGACGATATCCGCATTGAGGGAAACCGCGTGTCGTTCTCGCTGATTTTTGACAAAAAGACCGACCCCTTCATCAAGTCGGTGGTGCGTGCCGCCGAGGTCGCCATCAACACCCACATCAGCCCCGAAGTGGACATTCACGGCAACATTGCCGTGAAGTGCCGTCAGGAGCTGCCCCCGCAGGCCGACGAGCAGCCGCTGCCCGGAGTGAAAAACATCATCGGCGTGTCGAGCGGCAAGGGCGGCGTGGGCAAGAGCACCGTGGCCAGCAACCTGGCCGTGGCCCTGGCCCTGCAAGGCTACCGCGTGGGACTGCTCGACGCCGACATCTTCGGGCCGAGCATCCCCAAGATGTTCGGCATCGAGGACAACCAACTCTTTATGCACGAGGTGGACGGCCGCAAACTCATCATTCCCGCCGAGAAATTTGGCGTGAAGGTGCTCTCCATCGGTTTCTTTGTTGACAAAAGCCAGGCTGTGCTGTGGCGCGGCGCGATGGCCAGCAACGCCCTCAAGCAACTCATCATGGAGGGCGACTGGGGCGAGCTGGACTATTTCATCATCGATATGCCACCGGGCACCAGCGACATCCACCTGACACTGGTGCAGACACTGGGCATCACCGGTGCCATCGTGGTCACCACCCCGCAGGAGGTGGCACTGGCCGATGCCCGCAAGGGAGTGTCGATGTTCGTAGGCGAACACGTGGGCGTGCCCGTGCTGGGCATTGTGGAGAATATGTCGTGGTTCACACCGTCGGCTCACCCTACCGAGAAATACTACATCTTCGGCCAGGACGGCGGCAAGCAGCTGGCCGAGGCCATGGGCGTGGCACTGCTGGGGCAAATCCCACTGGTGGCGGGCATCTGCAAGGGCGGCGACAACGGCATACCCGTGGCGCTGCAAAACAGCGTGTCGGGGGCATCGTTCACCCGCCTGGCCACTGCCGTAATCCAGGCCGTGGACAAGCGCAACGCCACCCTGCCCCCCACCCTACACGTCAAAACCCACTGAACGAGTACAGAACAGTGGCCAAGGACACAAGCCATTCACTTGAGCACGCTGGAGGATATAAGACAAAAAAATAACAACTAATCGAAGCATTATGAAACAGATTCTACCCCTTTTGGCTGTTGCGGTGCTGCTACTCACCAGCTGCGGCTCGGTACCCATCACCGGGCGCAAGCAACTCAACTTGGTGAGCGACAGCGAGGTGCTGCAATCGAGCCTGACGAGCTACGCCACATTTATGAAAACCGCGCAGGTATCGACGCAAAAGACGCAGAGTGCGCAGGTGACCCGTGTGGGGCAGCGCATTGCCGCCGCCACCGAGGCATACCTCAAGGCCGCAGGGCTGCAAAACGAAATCCAAAACTTTGCCTGGGAGTTCAACCTGGTGAAGAGCGACGAGCTTAATGCCTGGTGCATGCCCGGCGGCAAGATTGTGGTGTACGAGGGACTGATGAAAATTATCAGTTCCGACGACGAGCTGGCCGTGGTGCTGGGCCACGAGGTGGCGCACGCCGTTGCCAAGCACGCCAACGAGCGCATGAGCCAGCAGGTGGCCGCCCAAATGGGTGCCAACGTGCTGGGAGCCGTGGTGTCGGGACAAAGCTACCAAACGCAAGCCATGGCGCAGCAAATCTACGGTCTGGGCGCACAATACGGCGTGATGCAGCCATTCTCGCGCAAGCACGAGAGCGAGGCCGATGAGATGGGCCTGGTGCTGATGACCATCGCCGGTTACAACCCCGATGTGGCCATCACCTTCTGGCAGAAGATGAGTGCCGCCAGCAGCAACTCCACGCCCGAGTTCCTCAGCTCGCACCCCAGCCACGAAACCCGCATTGCCGACATTCAAAAGAAGCTCCCCGGCATTAAGCAAAAGTATGGCCAGAGCCGTTGACGACACCGGCAACTACAGATTCCTGTGCCGCAAGGGGACGGTTGTTTTTTGAGTGTTACAAAAGAACCGTCCCCTTGCAACACGCAATCAGTTTAAAGAACCTAACGTTCACAAGAACAATCATACGTTCTTTAGCCAACTGGCATCAAGGGATTGTGCTTAAACGTCTCATTATTCCACACTTATTTTTTACATCACTAAGACCTGAACATAACAATGATTACGACCGACAAAGTGGTCAAATGCTGGCTGGCTGCGTCATTGTGTGTGGCGTGCATGGTGTTGCCCGCATCGGGAGCGACACCGGAGATGATGGCTGTGCTGCAGGGCAACGAGCTGTTAGTGGCCAGCAACGATGGCGAGGGACATGAGTTGTGCTATTGCTTCAAGCCTTGCATGCAGAACAAGCTCATGACATTCTCGCACGTGGGCGTGCGCACGGTGAGCAGCACAACGAGTTCCTCGTCCATCAACCTGAACGACAGCAAGATTACCTGGCTGAACGTGGCCACGAGCGACAACATAGGCCCAGTGGGTGTGAAGGGTTACAACGACTTTGTGGGCGGCAACCACCGTTGGCGTAGAGCCTCGTCGAGCGGGCAAAAGGGTGCCGGGCCGGTGACCGACGTGCTCACGGCCCGGTGCGACAGCTGCGCACTGCTGGCCAACGGCACTCTGCTGCTCCAAAACACGCCCACAGCGTGCCGGCAGGTGACCGTGGAGGTGTGGAACACCATCTTCGACCCACTGGTGGAACCCGCCGAGGGCGACACAATGCTCTCATCGCCGCTCATCGCCGAGCACGTGCTCTACACCCTGCAGGACAACTCCATCGCCGTGACCGTGGAGCACCACTACCTGAAGTCGTTCACCGTGAAGCGCTACTACGGCATGCAGTCGATGTTCGGCGGCGAGGTGCTGATTATGACCCCCGACGGTGCCTGGCCCACATGGACAGCGCAAGACAAGGTGAACAGTTTCAACAAACACGCCTACCCCTCCTTTCAACGGTTTATCGAAAAAAACGCCGAAGGGTGGCTACAGTCCTCGTGGTTGCTCCCCAAAGAGATGGGAAACCACGCGTATATCGACAGCAACATGGCCATCTTCACGCGCAACACTTCCAAGAGCTACCATGTGCTGATGAATCACCAGCCCGTAACGCGAGGAAACACGAAGCGGTGGAGCGGCATCTACACCTGGGCGCTGCCCGTGGCCGACAACGACACCTTGCTGGCCTACCCCGGCATCGTCAACGGCCAGCAGGTGCTGTACGTTGATGTCAAGTCCGACTGCGAGGCGGCCTTGGTGCCCTGCCGCCATGGCTGGAGCAACGCCACAGTGATTAGGCTACGCGGCGACATCACATTCACACCCGCAGCCAGCGGCCTGGCTGTCACAGCCGAAGCGGGGGCCAGCGCCATCATCGTGACCAAACCCCGGAGCGATGTGAGTGATGATGGCCGGGTGGACATCGACGACATTAACGCGGTGGTGAACGTGATGCTGGGCCAAGCCTCGCCCCACAGCGACCGTGCCGATATCAACTGCGATGGCACCGTGGGCGTGGACGACCTCAACGCCATCATCAACGCCATGCTGGAGCAGCGAAAAAAGCCTGTGTGAGGCTTAGCGCAATAGCATACGATATATGGTGGGTTCTATTAATTGCAAAAATGCGATGAAGAAACTATTTTTGTTTTCCTTGCTCTTGTGCTGCTCGGTGTGCCGCCTGGCTGCTGCGCACGTGATGGAACATGTGGAGCACAGCGGGTCACTGATTTATCCTGGAATAAGCTACAGCATGGACATCTACGTGCCGGAGCAGTACACTGGCCTTGAGCCGGCGTGCCTCTACGTGGGGCTCGACGGCGTGCTGTGCCGGGCACCACAGGTGATGGACTCGCTCATAGCCTCCGGGGCCATGCCAGTCACCATCGGGGTGTTTCTGCAACCTGGCGTGATCAAGGACGGCAACGGCGAGGTGCTGCGCTACAACCGCAGCAACCAATTCGATGCCACCGACGCCACTTTTGCACGTTTCCTCGAAACCGAGGTGCTGCCACAGGTGGCCGGTCGCCGGCTGGCCGATGGGCGCACACTCGTGCTGTCGCCACGAGGCACCGACCACATGATTTTCGGCCTGAGCAGCGGCGGCATAGCAGCGTTCACGGCGGCCTGGCACCGCCCCGACCTGTTCGCCCGTGTGTTCAGCGGCGTGGGCACCTTTGTGGCCATGCGCGGCGGCAACGACCTGCAGGCCATCGTGCGCAAGAGCGAGCCGAGACCCATCAGGGTGCAACTGCAAGACGGCAGCAACGATGCTTGGAACCCGCTCTTTGGCCACTGGTACGAGGGCAACCAGCTATTGGCCTCGGCACTGGAGTTTGCGGGGTATGATTTGTCGTGCGACTGGAGCGATGGCGGCCACAATGTGCGCCGCGCCACCGAGATTTTCCCGCAAGTGATGACCTGGATGTGGCGCGACTGGCCTACCGACATCAAGCCTGGCACGACACAGAACGACCTGCTCGTCAAGCTGCTCATCGACGGAGCATTGTGGCATGAGGTGGAAACACCACATAATCCGGGAGCCCCCGCCGAGGGAGCCATCTACCCCGACAGCACCCTGGCCGTAAAGCCAGAGCGCGGCAGCAACTGCCTGTGGCAATGGGTGAGGAACACTGATGGTGGCCTCACGCACGGCCAGCGGTTCTACTGGCTGCACAGCTACGACAACACCGAGCTGGCCATTGGGCCAATGGCTTTCGACAGCAATGGCAACCTGTGGGTGGTGACCGATGCCGGCATTCAAATTTGCGACCAAAATGGCCGCGTGCGCGGCATCGTCATGTTACCGCAGCAGGCAGCCCTTGCCAGCGACGTGACCCACATCATTATTGGCGAGGGCGCGGTGACACTGTGCCTGGCCAACGGAACCAGCGTGGCCCGGAATTTCCGCGTCACGCCCCCCACGCCGGGTGCACGCCCCAAGTCGCAAGGCCAAGGGTGAAGCGAATCAATCCTTGCCGGTGAACAGGTGCAACACCCAGTTCACCACCGTGAGCACGATGCTGAACCACAGGGCATAGAGGAAATTCTCCACCTGCAAATACGGTGTGAACCAATCGCACAGCATCACCATCAAGGCATTGATTACCAAACTGAACAAGCCAAGGGTGACGATGTTGAGCGGCAAGGCCAACAGCTTGACCACCGGGCGGATAAACGTGTTGATCAAGCCCAGCACCACGGCCACGATGATGGCCGCCCACCATGGCTCCACGGTCACGCCCTCAAGCAGCCAGGCGGTAACCCACACCGCCACAGCCGAAATTAATAATCGTGCTATCATATCGCTGAATGTTTCACTATTCAAGTTCGCGCCAAGTGTGAGTGCGGGGGCTTCTCGACGTGCTTGCTCGCCAGCCCCCGCCACACGACGCTCCATTAGAGCTTGCTTTCAACAATCCGGGTGATTTCGGCCTCTTGTTGGTTAGCCTGGGCGATGAGTTCGTTGGCCTGGGCAATGAGTGCCTCGGCAGTGGTGCGGTCCTTGAGCGAGCCGGCGTTGATTTTCACGTTCATGCCAGCTCCCAGCACAGCGGCGCGTGCGGCCAGGGCACCCACACCGGCATCGCTCACACTGTTGGGGTTGCCCTGCTCGGCCATGGCGCGGCACAGCTCAAAGGCTTTGAACGCCTCCTGCATCGTGCGCAAGGGCACCTGCGTGGCATAGAGAGTGGCCTCCTGGATGGCGGCACTGCGTGCGGCCTTGTCCTCGTCGGTCTTTTTGGGCAGACCAAAGGCCGCCATGATGCGGTTGAAAGCCTGCGTGTCCTCGTCCACCAGGTGGAGCAGCTCGGTGACCATGGCCTGGCCCTTGTCGGCCCACACGCTGAACTCTTGCCAACGGTCGTCCCAACCGGGCTTGTGGCTCGACAGATTGGCCACCATGACGCCTAACGCAGCCCCCAGCGCGCCCATGTAGGCAGCGATGGTGCCACCGCCCGGGGCGGGCGACTCGCGCGACGTCTCCTCGGCGAAGCCTTTCACCGTCAGGTCCACGAGCTTGCGGCCAGCCTCGGCTTCGTCCTCAATCATGTACTCAATCACTTTCTCCTTGGGGTTGAACGGTTTCAGGTCGTCCAAGCCCAGCGAGTGGATGGCAATCTCGATGATGTCGCCCTCGGGGATGCCCGTCGAGCGGTGCTGCTTCTCGAGGAAGTACTTGCCGGCGTCGATGAGCGTGCGCTTGGGCACCAGCCCCACAATCTCGGTGCCGGTGACGCGTATGCCCCGGTTTTGTGCGCAACGGCACACCTCGTCAAAGGCCACATGGAGCGGCGTGGCGTTGATGTCGGTGATGTTCATCGACACCTGAGCGATTTTGTATTCATCGATATACCAGCCGATGGCCTTGGTGCCCTTGAGGGTGCCAGGCTGCATGATGGTGCGGCCATTCTCGTCCTTCTTGGGCGTTCCGGTGATGGGGTTTCCCTCGCGCACGGGCCGCCCTTTCTCGCGCACGTCAAAGGCGATGGCGTTGGCACGGCGTGTGCTGGTGGTGTTGAGGTTGAAGTTGGTGGCAATCAGGAAATCGCGGGCGCCCACGGCGGTGCAGCCAGTGCGGGCCACCCGCTCATCGAGCGGACGGGCACCAAAGTCGGGCTGCTTGCCAGGGGTGGAGAGTTTCTCGGCCAGGGCCTCGTACTCGCCCTGTCGGCACACAGCCAGGTTGCGGCGCTCGGGCGTGAATGCGGCGGCCTCGTAGCAGTAGCACGGAATGCCGGCCTCGCCAGCGATGCGCTCGGCCAGCTTGCGTGCCAGCTCGGCACAGTCTTGCAGCGTGACCCCGGCAATGGGAATGAGCGGACACACATCGGTGGCTCCCATGCGCGGGTGAGCGCCATGGTGCTCGCGCATGTCGATGAGCTCACCGGCGCGTTTCACAGCTTGGAAAGCCGTTTCCACCACGGCTTCGGGGCTACCCACAAAGGTGACCACCGTGCGGTTGGTGGCCTCGCCAGGATCCACATCAAGCAGTTTCACGCCTGGTGCACGACGAATCACATCGGTAATCTGGTTAATGACTTCCATGTTACGGCCCTCGCTGAAGTTGGGCACACATTCAATCAATCGGTTCATTTCGAGTGGCTTAAACAATTATTTTTTAGTCTGTTGTTTTTAGACTGCAAAATTACTGCAAACCGAGCGCAATGCAAAGAAAAATCTCGTTTTTCTTTGCATTGCCAAGGTGCCGCGTAATTTGGGCCTTCACGATTCGTTCCCAGCTCGAAGAGCTGGGCAAGGCCAGCGGCCTTGAAGTAACAGAAACCCCACGGCGCACACGTCGAAGATGTGTGTGGCGTGGGGGTAGGCGCCACCCCGTGCAGTGAGCCTCGAAGGGGGGCCAAGTAAGCGCAGGTCAAAGTCGCGGTCGGGTCGAGCTGGGAATCCGTCGGGCGAGGCCGGCGTGTGCTTGCCGCTGTGCGATGCTAATTCGTTGAGGGCGCGCAGTGAGGCGATGTAGTTGCGCCATTCGGCATGGCTTGCGTCGGTGACCTGCCTTTGGAATCGGTTGTAGAGGTTTCCCTCTCCGCCGGGGAACATTCGCCCGATGAACCGCAGGTGCGTGATGAATGTGCCGAGCGGGCTGGTGACGAGTTGCAGCGCGCTTGCGGCATTGGACTTTTTGCGCTGCCACCATGTGGGCTGGTGGTGCGGGTCGGCC
>JAFSYB010000117.1 GCA_017443765.1 Muribaculaceae bacterium
CAGAATTGGTGCAAGCATTACGCAGCATTGGCGAGAACAACATCACTTCTGAGGTTGAAGCCAGAATTGGGCAATTATTTGAAGAAACGCCAGAAACTGGTACTATAGAACATGATTTATTGTTGGCTCCTGTATGGATGCGACAAATTATAAAGAAAGGAATAAGGCAATGAGCAAATGGATTGATTTCTCGCTCGAAGAGCGAAAAACCATGATACAAGGTGTGGTCGAGTCAAGGCAAATTGATGAAGCAGCTGCCGGGGACATATGCAAAAGTCCGAGTGTTTTTGCAGATACTATCTTGTTCAAAGACTCCCCTAATGCCTCGAAGAGGTCATTGCCCGTCTATCACACTACCGAGCCGACACAGAAACACACGGACTTTTGCAAGTGTCCGCAGTTTTACAGGTCAAAAAAAAGGGCGGCAGAACCTTGCCAATTGGTTCTGTCGCCCTTTCGGGGTGCGCCGGGGTGCGCCGGGGTTAGCGCTGCACGATGCGCATGTGTGCGCCGGGGTAGCGCAGGACCAGGCAAGAGGCCTCGGTGAGCACAAGGGCGTCGGTGTTGCGCAGCCCGCTCGATTTCAGGCTCAGACTCTCCACGTTGAAAGGCACGTGGACGTATTTCTGCAAGTACTCCGGGTCGATGACCATGCCGCAGGTGTCCATGCCCACCTCGTCGAACGTTTCGCTGAGTACCAGGTAGAGGGTGCCGAACTTGCTGCGCACCTCGGTGAAGTCGATGCCCCACTTGGTCACTGCGGTGCCGCTGCTCACCACGCGGGTGTAGTCGAGCTTGTTGAACATGCCAATCAGCCGGCTGCCGCCAATGAGCACCTTGCGCTTGCTGCCCTTGTTGCCGGTGAACGCCTCGCGCATCAGGTCCACCACCTGGTCGTTGTCCAGCTCCTCGTTGTAGGTGAACGTCTTGCCGGCCTGGTGCCAGATGCCCCCGGTGAGCATCACGTTCTCCTTCTTCTCGCTGTCCCACAGGCGCCCCTTGACGCCGAACAGGAACGACTTCTCCATGCCGAGGCGCATGTCGTAGATGGCGGCCTCCTCGTGGTCGGTCATCGTCCAGGCCACCTCCTTGTTGGCCAGCCGCTGAAGCGTGCTCTGCTCCACCTGCATCTTGAAGATTTGGCAGTAGTTCTGCGCCTTGCTGGGCAGGGCCTCGAACTGCGGCGACATCACGTCGAGTTCGGTGGCAGCGCGCCCCATGCGCACCAGCTGTGTGCCCGCCGGAATCGAGGGTACGCACCCCTCCACGCCGCCAATGCGGCGGCCGTTGGCGGCAAGCACCGTCAGCCCGTTGGCGTCGCGGCCGGTGACGTAGAGTACCAGCTCGCGCGTGCTGCGCTGCGTGCCGCCGGGCTCAAAGCCGTAGACACCCTGCACCAGGATGGTGTCGCTGCGGTCGAACACCTCGGGGTTGCTCACCACGAGCGTGGCCGTGGGCGAGGCACCCTCGTTCATGGTCTCCGGCGCCTCGTAGGCCTCGCTGAGCTCGGCGCTGGTGGGCTTGGTGTCCACGTTGTAGTAGTCCACAATCATCGAGCCGGCGTGCTTGCGCTGGGCATAGCGCGAGAGCTGGTCGACGGGCGTGGCCATCGGGCGGATTTTCACCACCTGGCGGTCAATCTCGTTGAGCAGCAGACCCGGTGCGGCCTCGCGGGTGATGTCGGTGGTGAGCGGCTCGTCGGTCACATGGCTGCCGCCGGCCACGCCCGGCACGATGGCGGCGGCCAGCAGGTCGCTGTGCGAGCCGGCCAGCACGCCAACCACCACCACGGTGAGCACAATCAACAGGAGCACCGACACTTCGGGGTTGCGCCGCACCCAGGCGGCAATTCGCTTGATGTTTTTCATCATGACTAAGGTTTTAAAAGGGTTAGTAAAAAACGGTGCCGCAAAGTTACCCCACCAGCCCCGCCCCCGAATAGGTCAACCGCAGGGAATGCCCGCCACAGCACCTGCGTGTGAAATCTTGAGCAGGCTGACCCATCGCCGACAGGCGATAACCACTGTGAAAACCCCGCCATGACAGGACCGCGGCGACAGAATGGCGGGGAAGCCGACCATGTGTGGCGGTGTTCCTCGGCGAGGAACACCACGCAGCCAACCAGCAACACAAGACGGCCAAAAATCTATAGCACCTACCTATTAATTAAGGAAATGGTTCCCAATGCGCGATTGAGTACCATTTCCTTTTTATAACTATGCCTACACGGACACTTATGATGTCGCAAAATTACAACGAATTGCCGTCATAGCAAAATTCAGAGTTTGAAGTCTGCCACGGCTTGGCTTCAACTACCGCCGAGCAGGATGTTGATCAGCGCGTTCACGTCACCGATGTCGACAGTTCCGTTTTCATCCAAGTCGCCATTAGCGTTGAAAGGTTCCAAACCAAGAATGATATTAATCGCCGCATTCACATCAGCAATGTCGATAACGCAACTGTTGTCGATATCCCCCTTAATGCTTGTCACCTCTTTGCAAAGAATGGTGAGATTGTCGACATCGCAAAGCGTTTCACTGTTTCCGTCGGCAATCGATATGCGAAACAGCCGCGCTTTGCTCGTGGCCAGCTCCACATCCCAGTACACCACCTGCGACTCTCCGGCCTGAACGATGTAACGGTCATCGCCCAAATATGTCTTCGCTTGGGTCCAACTCACGCCGTTGTTGTCGGAGTACTCCAAGGTAAAGACTGCGGCGGAATCGGTGGATGCGTTGTGCGCGGTAAAAGCCACCTGTTTAACGCCCGTCGAGATGGGGTCGAGCGTTTGTGCCACGGCATTGGCTTTCATACGAAGCATTCTGCCGCTGCCGCTATAACTGTCGCTCGTTATCTGGCATTGCGACGAGAACCGCCACTTGCCCAAGTCGCCGGCGGCTTCCAGGGTGTTGCCGCCCGTTTTCAGGGGAACGTTGTTGAATGTTTCGGTCATCTCGCGCTCGCTGCCGGCGTCGATGACCTCGAAGCTGATGACGCCGTTGGATTCCCGAATGCCAATCAACGAAAACGCATTGTCGTAGCCGTGCCAGGTCTTCAGGTTGGTGGCTGTGGTGTTGGTCAGGTTGGCTATGTCGCGAGTGCCCGGGAATGCGTCGAAGTCGTGCGACCCCGACTCGCTGCCAAAGGCCCGCTTCAGCTCATAATAATTATGGCTCGACTGGCTGTTGACATTGTTGCTGGTCCACATCGAGGTGTTAGTGGAATCGACGCGGGTCACCAGCAGGCCGTGGCCGGGTAGATAGGCATCCCATTTCGAGGTCTGCTGGCGGTTCTCGACGAGGAAGAATTCGTTGTTCACGGGCGACTTGATGATGAACCCGGTGTTGCTTTCGGCAAAAGGCTCGAGGGTGTAGTTTCCCGCTTGGTCGATTGTGCTCACATTGGCCAGTGCAAGGGTGTACCGCTCATACAGGCTGTAGCCCGCCGGTGTGCGGCTGTGGTTGAACGAGAGGCCGGTGGCCATGATGTCCCATTCGTCCGGGTCGTGCGACTGCCCGTTGGTGGCATAATTGGTGTCGTACAAATCCTGAAAGCCCAGAATGTGGCTGAACTCGTGGCAGAACGTGCCGATGCCCTCCACAAACGTGTTGCCGGTACTCACCCAGCCGCCCATTTCGGTGGCGCAGAAGTAGGATTTCACTGTTTTGCCATCGTAGTATCCCAGCACATAGTTGCGGTTGGCGTGTGGCCACATCAGGCCCGGATCGTTGCCCGAGTAATTGGACGAGAAACCAGCCACGACAAAAGCCACATTGTCCACCACACCGTTGCCATCGCAGTCGTAGACCGAAAAATCCACACTGCTGTCCACAGCGTTCAGCGCGTCGATTAGCGGCTGGGGATTGTTGATGGCGGTGTAGTAGAGCGTGTTGGACTCGTGGTTGATTTTCACCGGCCCCACAATGTCGAAGTGCGGGTCGAAATGCCCCAGGGTGTTGTCGTAGAAGTAGTCGCGCACACTGCCTGTCCACTCGCCATAGTCGCCAAAGGGCACTCGCGTGAGGTTCTTGCCATTGACAATCGCGTTGTAAAACGCCCTCGTGTTGTCGCCCATGCTGAACGACACATCGCTGGGTTCGACCAGGATGATGAGGCCGCGCACGCGGTCGAAGTCCACCGCGGGCACCCGCGAGACGGGGTGCGCGGCGGCACGCATGGCTTTGGCGCGTTCGACGTGCGCCGTGCCGGTGAGCCGTGCCGGCAGGCTCGCCGTCAGCGCACGCTCGGTGGCAGTGCGCCATCCCACGTCGTGGGCCATGACAGTGGTGGGCCGCAGGTCGCTGCCCGCCAGCGTGGCATACACCCACCGCCCGTGCGAGTCCTGCACCACGGTGTAGCCGTCGGTGGTGGTGTTGAAATGATAATACTCGTCGCCGCAAAGCATCAGCGTGAGTGTGGTGCCGTCGGGTTGGCTGACGGCGACAGGGGTAGGGTTGGCCGGCACAGCGGCGGCACCAAGGGCCAGCACCGCTGCCGCGAGAGCAAGGAAATGTTTTTTCATTATTTTTGTGTTGTTGATTAAGATAAGTTTTCAGCCTTTGCCGAGCATGATGTTGATGATGGCGTTCAGGTCGTCCACGTCCACGTTGCCGTCGCCGTTGAGGTCGGCGGCAACGGTGGTCTCGGCCTTGTGCAGCATCATGTTGATGACCAGATTCAGGTCGTCAACATCAACCACGCCGTCGCTGGTGAGATCGCCGTGTAGCTGCGGGGCGGAGCCCACAGTCACCTCGCAGGTGGCGGGAATGGCCTTGCCGTCGCTGTCGGCCACGGTGATGGTGGCCTTGCCGTTGCCCACGGCGGTGACCATCACGCGCTGCCCCGACACCGCCGTCGTGGCCACCGACGCTTTGCTGCTGGTTGCCGTCACGCGAGTGCCGTCGGGCAGGCCACTCACGTTCAGGATTTGGCGCTCGCCGATCTCCATCTGCAGATTGGTCTGGCTGAGCGTCACCACGTCTTTGTCTTCAATTACTGTCACATGGCACACGGGCGACTTCACTTCGTTGATGAAAGCATAAATCTCATATTCACCTTCTGTATCAAAAGACTTCGTTAACGCACAACCGCCAACATATTGAATGGCGCGATCATGGTTGCCACTTAATCGTTCAATGTCCAAAAGGGCTGTCGTGCAGTAGTAACTCCATTGAATAGGTATTAAACAAGAAGCTTCATCGCTGGCACGAATCGTGAATGGCTCACCAACTTTGACGGTAATTGCTGTTTGGTCAAGCGAGATGTTATCAGGATAGGAACTCTCTATCAATCTGCATTGTCTCCAAAAATCGTCATTGGAATAGCGTTCTAATGTGCCTATAGGAATGTAAACGTTAACATCACTAAAAGTATAAGAATCTTCACTCACATCTATGAACCCATCGGCTTTCGGAGGATATGAACACAGACAAACCACATCAGAAACGTTGCCATAGGCTCTATTAATATTAAGATTTTCAACAGATGTTACGTCTTGGGCAAGAGTAATCCTGGAGACACTCATTAGCCCCTGCTCTTCTATGAAATCAATGTTTCCGTTGATTATAAGTGAACTGCAGCAAGAGATGGCATAACGGCCAATCGCGGAGATGTTTTTCCCCAATGAGACGATATCTCTCCAGTTGAAAGGCATGTGTATATCATCGGTTTGGTCAAAAGCCCCCGCATCAACTCCAGTAACGTTATAACTTTTCCCTCTATACGTGATTTGATCAGGAATCATGATTTCATAAACTTCTGGATAATGCACATTGCCGTAAAACCCGTCAAGATGAGTATAAGAGTACTCACCATTGCTTACCCACATCTCTACATTGTATGGGACCACTTTCACCGACTTGCCGTCGGGGTTGATGTTGTAGGCCAGGCCGTCGACCACAAAGGCCGAAACCGGCAAGACAGCTGCCACGCACAGCGACGCGGCCAGCAGCACCCGCAGCAGCGAGGTTTGTAATTGTTGTTTCATGTTGTCTTTGGTTTTTGCGAGCCAGCCTCACGCCGCCAACCGACAGCGGCGTGGGCATTGGCTCAGGTTATACTTTCAGTTTAATCACTCTGTTAAGGTAGGTTCTATAAACTCGATTATTGAGCCACATTGAGGGCAGAACCCTGTTTGACCCTCCAACGAGGCCCATCATATTCTTTGCAAAGTTACTGTCTTTACTTTAATTCACCATTACCCCCCCCCATTTTTAACACTAATCTACTTGATTGAATGCGGTTATCCCCTATGCGCATTAAAGAGTCAATCGATTCATTGCTGGCGAGAGAAGAAGTGTTTGCCATCTTTAGGCCGCTCATTCTTTTGCTCATTTTGTTATTTTAGTCAAATTAAGGCTTTATTACGGATTGTATGGGTAGATTCATGCTATGCCGCCATTTGTGGAGCGGTGTATATGGCATCAGAACAGAATGATAATGAAGACAACCATAACAACATAAAACAACATTAAAAAAGTTGTAACAGTTGTCCAAGTTGTCTTTAAAATATTCCCACACCACATTTCCGCATGATTTAAAGAATGGTATATGTGTGAGTCCCAAGCTGCTCACCCACACAAAACGTTACAGAGGCTGAATTATTTTCCTGACTGCCAAATGTTTAATTTATAGAACTCCCCTTGCTTTTGCGAGCCAGCCCCACGCCGCCAGCCGTCAGCGGCGTGGGCATTGGCTCAGGTTATAAAATCAAAGTGCGTATAAAGCTTGGTTTATCTCACATTATATACATTTGCAGTGCAAGAGATTGGCGGCACGTTTCGGGCGTGCGTCATGCCGCTCAAGGCGGTCAAAAGCTATAGTTTATCCCTATCGCGTACGTCACGGCGTGTTTCAAGCTGCCGTATTCTCGCGTGGATAAAGTTTGGGTATAAGAATCCCCACTCTCTGTTTCTCCAATCACGTTTAGGTTATTGTTTAGCATGAAACCGTTTGACAGCGCAAAAGCTTCGTTTACGCCTGCCATGAGCTGGCATTTGTCGTTGATTTTGTAGGAGCAGCCGAGCGAGGGGCGTAAATAACGAATCCCTGGTAATGCGATGTCGCTGTCACTGGCATTGAAATAGCCCTTTTGCTGTACAAACGCTCCACCTACCGTCAGCCTCCACTTGGAAGAGGCGTCAAAAGTGACACTTGCGGCTGCTGTGCAGTCGATTTTGTCTTTAGGCCACCCAAAGTCACTGGAGCCAACCAGCCATGTGTAACGGCCGTAAGGGTGGCTGCTGGTGAAGCTCATGCTGGCGCCCACTGCCA
Organism: Muribaculaceae bacterium; assembly: GCA_017443765.1. Classification (GTDB taxonomy): domain Bacteria; phylum Bacteroidota; class Bacteroidia; order Bacteroidales; family Muribaculaceae; genus Sodaliphilus. The sequence continues at coordinate 7,273 of JAFSYB010000117.1, forward strand.
CGTTCCATCGCGGTGCCACTTGCCAGTCGGCACCCACCGTGAGCAGGTCGGGCAAGTCGTATCCGCCCACTTTGGTGACAGCTGCTTCGGTGACATCAGATGTGCCATAGGCTTCGCCGAAATGCGACTTGAACTCATAGCGTGCGCCGATATTCACCGCGCCGGCGCGATAGTGCAGGCCAATCACGGGAGCTACGCGAATCTGGTTTTGTTTGAGCGTGTAATGCAAGCTGGGCACATCGATGTGAGCCAACTCGCGTAGGCTGGCCGCCATGTCCTCGCGGTTCGTGAGGTCGCTGTTGAGCATGTGATCAGCTGCGGCGTTCCAGTAATCGGCAAGGCTCCAGGTTTGCCCGGTGCTTGGGCGCAGCATTAATATGCCCACATCGCTATTTGTGCGGCCTCGCAGATAGGAGAGCTTGGCTCCGACATACACCGACAGGTGGTCGTTGATGCGATAGGCGGCACCCAAACGACCTACCCACTTGTATAGACTTGCGTGCTGTGAGGTAGTCAGACCGGCAAACATATCTTCGGCATTCACATTAATGCCGGGTATCATTACCGAAGCAAGGAAATTGGTCACGGTCGTATACTGGTTGAATTCAAAAAATGCCACTTGTGTCGGTATCGACAGACCGTTCACATGAGGCACATTGTCGTTGTTGTATCTGCCATAGCCACCCTCGCAGGCCCAGCTGCCCGACAATGTCCAGCTGCCATGTTTCCAGGCTGCTTGCAGTGAGGGGGTGATGCGGCTTGTTTTGTGATGATTCACATGTACGCGGTTGTTTTCGTTAGCCAAGGCGCAATCGATTCGTTGCCAGCTGCCCAGACCGCTCAGCGACAGATGGAAGCCATCGGTCATGAATCCGGTTCCGGCTGGGTTGTTCACCACAGCGTCGATTTGCGTTGACGACTGGCGGGCACCATCACCCACACCAATGGCGGTGGCATCGAGCAAGTTGCTCGGCCCCGGTTGGGCAACGGCACTCGTACTTGCGGCAGCAAATGCCGCCACAACCATGCTCTTGAGAGCGTAGTGAATTTGTTTCATCTGCATGAAAAATGAATAGGGTTAATGTTTCTTGTTAGTTGTTAGTATACAATAATTTGCAATATCACTTTTGTCTGTCAGTTGAATAGTTGTCAATCTCATCGGCACACACATGCTCACGCACCCACCGCGTGCCCATGCCGGTAAGCCGCACATGCGGCACGCGGATTAATCAAAGTGCGTAAAAAAGCTTGGTTTATCTCACTTTTCCTCGTTTGTTATATTGCCATCCTTGTCAACCGACACAAACCACACATCGGGAGTGCTGGCTAATTGTGTGATGAAATAATTCACATTGTCTTTGGAAATGACGGAGACGTTGTGTTTTATTGGAAATGAATAATCTTGACCGTGACCAGGTTCTACCTGGACAGTACATCCAAAGCTGCGGGCAAAAGCGTAGGTTTCTTGAGTGGCCTCCACGCCGGTGCGAGGCCGGTAAGTGATTGTAAACTGCCTTGTTACATCAAGAGAGTTGAAATGCAGGTGTTGCGTCCAGATCTTGCTCGTTTCATCACTTTCATTCCATGCTTGTGCTTCGTCAAGAACAATCTGCTGAGCCTTGCCGTCTTCGTCAACATACTCCACGGTAGGAACAACAAACTCCAGCAGGCCGTTATTGCATGTAAAGGAAAAATTCATGTCGACCGAATCCTCTTCACAGCTGGCAAACAAAACTGCCAGCAAACCGAGGGCAAGGATCTTGCCATACGTAATAGTAAGGTGTTTCATACGCGAAAGCACTTTGTCCGTGTCGTGCGCAACTTATAAAAGTGATTATCTTAAAATGTTGTCTTTGTGGTAAGTGTTGTCACTGCAAGCAGTGTCCTGCGGTTGTTTTTCTTCATAGTTTTTTCGTTAAGGATTGCTGATGAATGAATAGCAGTTTTCACCCATTTATGTCGGCCTCGAGGCAAAAGTAACCATTGGCAAACGACAAAATGGGGACAATGGTGGTATCAACCCTGGACAGGCTATGGAATGTGGTCGCTCATTGACGGACGTTTTTCGCCCAAAGTCATTGATTTTCCGCATAATACGCACAAGAAGTCAGCGTCGCGCTGGCTCCCGAGGCGTGACGGTGTTGTTCAGCTAAGTGTTTGTGGCATAGTAATAAAAAAGGCGGGGAACCGATTTCTCATCGCTCGTCCCGCGTGTAGAGGCCTTCGCATTGCCCACAGAAGTCTGAACGAGCAACGCAGAATAATGCCCCACGCCGAATATGTCGTCATGCCCTCTGTGTGTTCCCGGCGACGGAGGTGCGAAGTCCGTCATTATGGGTACAGAATGAGCCTCAAACACATTCTCTTGAATGAAGGCATTTACTGTGCTGCTTATCCGTTGGCTTCTGTGATGAAAGTTGCGAAGTTTCTACACGCCAATAGATTAGCGCCGAGTAAACGCTTTTTTACCAATACGCATCCCCACCCACGGTGGCCCGCAGATGGGGCGCTCGGCGTGGAGATGCTGCAAAGGTAGCATTCTTTTCTGGATTGGCAAAATATCCCGGCACTTTTTTTACGGTGTCAAAACAAAAAAAACGCAAGCGACGAGTGACGAGCTGCACGCTGGCGCGTGGAACCACGAAGTCAGGAAATAAGATGCTCACTATCCCCGACTTATGCAAGGTGCTCCTCTCCGAGGAACCTCCATGGGCGCGCTTTTCCCCCTCACCATTCAGTCGCTGCGCTCCTGTCATGGCGGGGTTTTCTGTTTTGTCATCGCCTGTCGGCGATACTGCACTTGGTTCTGTTGGGCTTGCTCTCGGGGTATGCAAGTTAAAAGCGGCCGCACACCATTGAGATGTGCGGCCGCTAAGGTGGTGTGTCGCTTGCGGTGCTTTGCTAAATAGGTGACGCACCGCAGACGAGGATTATTACTGAGCCAAGATGATGTTGATGATGGCGTTCACATCCTCGATGTCGATGATGTTGTCGCCCGTCACATCGGGATTGCCGGTGATGCCGGTGGTGTCGCCGTCGGCGAGGATGGCGTTGATGGCCAGGTTCAGGTCCTCGACATCGACATTGCCGTCAGCGTTCAGGTCGCCGGTGACGGCGGGCTGCGTGTCACCCCAGGTGATGGTGATGCTCTTCACGTATGCGCGCTTGACAGCGGTGAGCGTGAGGCTTGCCAGCGGCTCCTCGAGGTTCTCGGCGATGGTGAAGGTGGCCAGCGTGTCGGCCAGGGCCACGTCGTTGATCGAGGCAGCGTCATACTTCAGAGTGCTGGTGTTGTGCCAGTTCACGGCCTCGATTTCCACGGTCTTCACGTTGGGGAATGCCTCGGTGAAGTTGAGCGTCATGGTACCGCTGGCCTTGCTGGAGCTGAACTTGATGCCGGTCAGGCCCTTGTATGCCTTGACGATGTCGGTGGCTCCGGCCACATACTGAGCGCCCTCGGTGATGTAGGCCACCACTTCGTCGCTGGTCATCTCGACGTTGCTGTCGGTCTCATAGTCGGCAAACACGATGGTGGCGGTGCCGCTGGCGGGCAGCGGGTCGGACTGGGCGATGACATACTCGGCGGTGAACTCGGCCACATCGGCGTGGTGCTCGTCCATGACCTCGACCTTGATGGTGGCGTCCTCGGTGACGGCGATGCCGGCCTCGGCATCGTATTCCACCTCCTCGCCATTCAGGTAGTAGGCCACTGCGGTCTCGCCGTAGGTGTTGTCGATGGCAACCTTCACGTGCTGGGCGGTGTAGTAGGTGCCCGGTGCCGGGGTGAAGGTGGCGGTGATGGCGGGCAGCGTGATGTTGTAGGCTGCCTCGGCCTCCACGAGGGCGTCGCCGTCGGTGGCGTAGGCAGTGACTGTGGCGCTCTCATAGAGCACAAACGGCTCGGTGTAGTCCACATCGTCGCCGCCATTGATGGCGTAGGTGACGATGGCATCGGGGTTGTTGCAGGTGATGGTCACGGTCACAGGCTCGTTGTAGTCGCCGGCCTCGGGGGTGATGGCCACAGCCAGTTCCTCGGCGGGGGTGACATCAACAAACTCGATGGGCAGGAACTGCACGCCATCGAAGTAGCTCACGATGCCATAGATGTCGAACACGGTACCCATGGTGGGCAGCGTGATGCCAAAGCGGTTGTAGGTGGGCACGGTGTCGTTGCCCACAATGATGTTGCCGTCGTTGTAGGCAGCGCCACGAATCACGGCATAGCGTCCGAAGTTGTCAAGGGTGACCTCGGCGGGCGTGATTTCGATGGCGTTGGGGGCCACATTCTCGGTTGCGGCAGCCAGGCCGGCGGGGTTGGTCATCTCGGGAGCACCCTTGTAGGTGGTCTTCGTGCCGGTGAAGCCGGCGGGAATCTGGTCGCCAAAGGCGTAGGTCTGGCCGATGGTGCCAAAGATGAGGATGCCGCCCGTGGTGTCCTGGGCATAGAGGTACTTGCCCGTCTGCCCCAGCACGGTGAGCGTGCCGTTGAAGGTGAGGTCGGTGGCATCTTGCAATGCGTTGAATTCAGCCACGGTGCTGGCCGTGGTGGCGGCGGGCACAAAAGTCACGGTTTTGGTGGCCACCTGGCTCTCGATGGCATCCAGCACAGCCTTGGCCTTGATGGTGGCGGTTTCGGTGAGGTCGAAGTTGTCGCCCTCGGTCCACTCGCCGTCGTTCAGGGCGTAGTAGATGGTGGCCCCCTCGGTGTCGCAGCTGATGCTCACGTTCACCTCGTCGCCCTCGTAGTAGGGACCCTCGGCGGGGTCAAGGGTGATGACCGGGGTGGCCACGGTGACCACGTCGGCATCGACAGTGACGGTGATACCCTGGATTTTCACATGTCCGTTGGTGCCGCCCTGGGTGAAGACCACGCTGGTGGCCTCGCCGGTCCACACACCGTCCTCGTAGGTGCCTGCATCGGCACTCAGGTTGCTGTCACCGTTGAAAGTGAATTCCACCTGGGTGATGTTTGCCTCGGCACTCACGGTGAGCGTGCCGCCGCCATAGAGGCGCACGGCAGTGCCGTTGTTGTACCACTTGGGGGTGTTGCTGTTGGTGCCCTTGTCGAACGTGAGGGTCACACCGCCATTCTCGATGGTGGTCACCTCCTGCTGGTTGGTGAAGCCTGTGGTGAGGTCAAAGGTCACCGTGCCGGCCCACGCAGCTGTCGTGAGCACGGCCATCATCAATAGAGAGAAAATTTTCTTCATCTTGAATCAGTGATTAATTGGTTAATATCTAATGGGTTGAATTATTGTTTTCGTTGTATTGTTGTGCAATGGCAATAGACCTGTTCAGCTTGTCGATGAACCATTGCTTGCTGGGTAATTGGGTGAGGTATTGGGCCACTTTGATCTCATTTTCTCCCATCATGAGGAGTTCAATATGTTCGGTGTTTCCCTCGCTGCAAAGGAGAAGCCCAAGTGGGGGGTTCTCATGCGGTAATTGTTCATATCGTTTGATATAATTGAGGTAAAGCTCCATTTGCCCCTTGTATTCCGGTTTAAATTTCCCTAACTTCAAATCAATGGCAATCAGCCTGTTAAGAGGCCTATGAAAAAACAACAAGTCGAGGTAGTAATCGGTTGAATCTATCGAGAATCGTTTTTGCCTTTCGACAAAGGCAAAACCTTGTCCAAGCTCAACGATGAAAAGTTCCATTTGATTGACGATGGCTTGTTCGAGTTCCTTCTCAGAGTAAGCCCCTTGTAACTGCAGGAAATCAAGAACGTAGGAACTCTTAAAGACCAATTCTGGAGTTAAGTTATTGGATGATGAAGTGTGATTGAGTTGCTGAATGATGTCTTGTTCCGGTTTTGTGGCGATGAGTGCCCGTTCATAGAGCATGGCCTCTTCATTCTTTCTCAATTCGCGCAAGCTCCATCTTTGAGCTATGCACATCTGCTGATAATAGGTTCGTTTGGCCTTGTCGTTGATGGCAGTGAGTTGTATCAAATGACTCCAAGATAATGTTTGCGACAGTGTCGCAAACATTTCTTTGTCGGGATAGATTTTTGCCACGTTGACCATTCTTGAAAGTGCGCTGGTGGTGTAGCCACGTCCAAACTTTTTGGTCAATGTTTGCGACAATGTCGCAATAAAATGCTTTCCATATTGAGCGTAGGGCTGATAGGACAGGTAATCAACAATAGTTTTCCCGATATTCCAATAGAGCGTTGTCAACTCATGGTTGAGCGAAAACGCAACGCGGCAACGAGATGCTTCAATCAAATTGATGATAGCTTCTTCGACGCGATTGAGGTCGGTTATGTTGTTTGTCTCAGCCATGTAGCCCTGTAAATGATAAATGGGAGTTATAGTGATGCAAATTCACATCTTGTGCCATAATTGCGTGAATTATAATCAAGCGTCGGTATCCATTTTGTCTGTAAACGTGAATATCTCGTTAGAATAATTTTTACTTTGAACGTTTTTTGAAAGCATTTGCAGCTCTGTCACTCATATTAGCCTCGCCAAAGCTTATAACTTTGCAAAACCACATACAATAGAGAGAAAATTTTCTTCATCTTGAATCTGTGATTAATTGGTTAATATCTAATGGGTTGAATTATGCCAATGCTTTCACGTTGCAAAGTTACGACATTTATTTGGAATATGGCCAACAAACGACACGAAAAAAAGGGAGTGCCTTGCAAGTGGCCTCCCGTGATGGGTTTTGTGATGTGTTTGCAGCCCGGTGCTACGGTGCGGTGGCGGCCGCCTGTGGCTCAAAGGTGTTGATGTGCCGGTCGCGCTTGCCGGGGGCAATCTCGTCGACCTTGATAATCAGGCCGGTCTCCTCCACATCGCCAAAGGCATCGTTGATGGCCGTGCCCAGGATGCGCATCGTGGGCGACAGGTTCATGTAGGAGTTCACTAATGGCGGGATGTTGATGCCGTGGGAGCGCACGTATTGCTTCAGGCGGCGGTAGTCCTCCTTGAAGTCGTTGCCGGCAAAGAAGTCGGCCACCTCGGGGGCCACCTCGGTGCCGGCCAGCGGCACAATGGGGGTGGCCCACCCGTCGGGGTCGGGGAAGTAAAGGCCCAGAAAGTGCAGCAGCAGGTTGCGGCAGTGGCGCGGATAGGTGGTGTACATGGTCATCTTGCCGAAGAGATACTCAATCTCGGGATGGAGGACAACGAGTGCGCCCAGGCCGTCCCACAGGTTGTCGAGGGCGAAGATGGCCCGTGCGCCGGCACGCGACGACTGGTAGAACGGCGTGACAAACGAGCGCCCCAACTCGATGGTGTGCGGCAGGACATCGCTCACAAACTGTGGCGAGAAGTTGAAGATGTGGGTCATGGCGATGTGTGGCACGCCATCGGCCACCACCATGTCCTCGCCCAGCAGGTAGCGGTAGCCACCCAAAATCTCGCGGCGCTCGGGGTTCCACACAATCAGCTGCCGGCAGGGGCGCTCCATGGTGTCGAACTCGTCGATGTCGCACTCCTTGCCGGTGCCGCCTCCTGCCTCGCGGAACGTGATTTCGCGCAAACGGCCAATCTCACGCATGGTGTGGGGCGCCGTGTGGGCATCGACCACAAATATCTGGTTGTCGGCTTTGTTGCTCTTGCGCACGAAGGTTTCGGAGGTGAGCTCCTGCTCAATCAGCGAGGGGTCAACGGCTGGAATGATTGTCTTCATCTGCTATATTCAGGTTTATTGTTCTGGCTTGTCGGGTCGCATGGCGTAGGTGAGGCTGCGCAGTCGCATGGCCTCGGCGGGGGCGTGGCGCGTGTCGAGGGTGTCGTGCCCCACGGGCTTGCCCACGTGGATGGTGAACGAGGCTCCCCGGCTGTGAATCATCTCGCGCGGCAGCAGCAGCATCTCCAGGTTAAACTTGATGCCCAGGCGCTCGCGCCACCGCGCCCAGCGGTAGAACCACTTGCTGTTATGCCCGTCGAAGTAGATGGGCACCACGTCGCGCTTGCTGCGAGCGGCCAGGGTCACCACGGCCTTGTTCCACCGCAAGTCCTCGATGGGCGCCTTGCCGCTCTTTTGACGCGAGCACAGCCCGGCGGGGAACGTGAGCATCTGGTTCGGCCCGGCATACTCGCGCGCGATGGCCATGGCCGCCTGGCGCGACTGGCTGCCGTACTTGTTCACCGGCAGGAACACGCCGCGCAGCGGCTCCACGGCCATGAGCAGGTCGTTGACCAGGAAGCGGATGCCGCCATCGTAGAGGCGGCCAAAGGTGGCAATCAGGGCCAGCCCGTCGAGGCCGCCCAGCGGGTGGTTGCTGGCAAAGATGTAACGACCTCCCTCGGGCACGTTCTCCAACCCCTCGACACGCACGGTGATGTTCAGATAGTCGAGCACCATCTGCGCAGCCTCCACATCTCGCTTGTCGCCTACCTGGCGCAGCATCGCATTCAGCTCGTCCTGGCAGATGAGCCGCTCTATCCACCGAACCACAAAGCGAGGCATCCACCGGTAGTAGCGTGGCGCACGCTCGCGCAGCACACTGGCCACATCAATCTGGATTATCTCGCGGTTGATTTCGCTCATGACTTTCGACTGCCCTCTAAAGGCTTTTTTGTAAGTGGCGGCAAAAGTACAAAAAAAATATAAATCGGCAAACTTTCGGGCGAAATTTTTTAGAGAATGCAAGATTTTTGTGCCGAAAAGTGCGATTTCGTTCGTTTGGGCTCTGCTTGGCCGCCTTGTCACGACGTTTTGGCGGGTGGGCGACAGTCTGGTTTATCCGGCCCTTTCGGCTCACTCATGCAATTTCACAACCCTCCGGTAGTAGTCGTCGAGCTGTTGCAGGTAGGTGGTTTGAATGTGGTGGCACACCACCAGGGTAGTGGCCAGCGCGAGCACGTAGGCCAGTGCCCAGCGGCGGAACGCGCGCCGCCACTCCCCCTCGCGCAGCCGCGCCAATACGGTCACGGCCAGTGGCACGCCCAGCAGCTCCACGGGGAGCACATAGCGGTGCACCGTGCCGGCCACCACGTATGCAATGATGACGTAGATGGCTGCCGGCCACCATGCCCACGCGCCTATTCCCAGCCTGCGGCCGCCGCGTGTGAACTGCATCAGGTAGTAGAACAGCACCATGCCGCCCACAGCATACCACCCCCAGGCCAGACGCGGCAGCACAGTGAGCACCGTGGGTGAAGTATAGACCCACGGGAACGGGATTACAAACTGCACACAGCAAGCCAGCGGCAGGATGGCGAGCCGACGCCAAACGGGCTGCATGAAGTAGTCGCCAATCAAGTCGAGGTAGGGCTGCTGCGTCGTGCCCGACAGGAAGGCTTTTTGCATATAATAACCGCCCCGCACAATGTCGAGGTGCCCCTCGACCGAGTAGGAGGCCAGGTGATTGCCCAGCGCAATGGCGGGCGCCGCCAGGGCCAGGGCGGCAAGCAGGGTGCGCCAATGGTGGCGGAACCGCGGCAGCCCCACCACAGCCAGGCCGATGAGGGCGAAATAGAGATAGGTGGTGCGTGCCAGGGCAAGCATCAGGCAGCCGCCGGCCCATAGCACGGCATCGCGCCACGGCTGGCGCTCGGCACCGCCATGCCGGTTGTTCATGCCCGCCAGCGCATAGCCAATGCAGGTGATGGAGAGATAGACCATGGCCTCTTTCTGCACCCGCAATCCCTGCGAGAGAAAGTAGGCCAGCACCGCCGTCATGCACAGTGCCGCAGTGGCGTGCCAGCCGTCGCTTTGCCGTGTGACACCGGCCAGCAGCCGCCGTGTGGTGGCCGCCGTCATCACCACAGCAAGCAGGGTGAGCAGCACATTCAGGGCTATGGGCCACACCACGCTCACGCCCAGCACGCGCCACGACCACAGCATGAGCATCGGGAACCCCGGGAACGCCACGCGCGGCTCGGCGCAGCGGCCGTCGTAGTGGTGCAACGCCCAGCGGAAGTAGTTGCCGTCGTCGGCTATGAGCAGCGGTGTCTCGGTGGTGAGGCCGGCGGCAACGGTGCACTCCCACACGGTGAGCACTGCCAGTGCGCACATCGCCAGCCCCATGGTGGTGAGCACCCAGCGCCCGGCCGTGGTGCACCAGCTGCGGGTGGTGTAAGCTGCGCGGGGCACAGCGTATGCCACGGCAAGCCCGCCAGCCAGCGACCAGGCATCGCCCGGCGCGAACAGGCGGGCCGACACAGCGGCCAGCACGGCCAGCGCGGCAAGCTCGACGAGCAGCTGGCAGCGCGAGGCGGATAGGGGGGCGGCGCTCATGAGCCAGTGGCTATTCCACCATGACCACGGTGCCGATGTTCTCGCCCGTGACCACCTTGAGCAGGTTGCCCACCACATCCATGTTGAACACGTGGATGGGCAGGTGGTTCTCCTTGCACATCACCGTGGCGGTCATGTCCATCACCTTGAGGTTGCGGCGGTAGATCTCGTCGTAAGTGATGCGGTCGAACTTGGTGGCCGAGGGGTCTTTCTCCGGGTCGGCGGTGTAGATGCCGTCGACCCGCGTGCCCTTGAGCATCACGTCGGCCTCCACCTCGATGCCGCGCAGCGCCGAGCCGGTGTCGGTGGTGAAGAACGGGCTGCCGGTGCCGCACGACAGGATGGCCACCCGGCCCTGCTGCATGGCCTCGATGGCGCGCCACTTGGTGTACTGCTCGCCGATGGGCACCATGGCGATGGCGGTGAACACCTGCGACGGCTGGCCAACGGCATCTAACCCCGACGACAGGGCCAGCGAGTTGATCACCGTGGCGAGCATGCCCATCTGGTCGCCTTTCACGCGGTCCACGCCGCGTGCGGCCCCTGCCAGGCCGCGGAAAATGTTGCCGCCGCCTATCACGATGGCCACCTGCACGCCCAAGTCCACGATTTGTTTGATTTGTTGGCTGTAGTCGGCCACCCGCTGCGGGTCGATGCCATGACCCTGCCCGGCGGCCAGCGATTCGCCGCTCAGCTTGAGCAGGATGCGGTTGTAGATTGGTTTCATTATGGAGTGGTTATTGATTCATTCGGCAAAATTACACAATAACGCCCAATGCGCAATGCGCAATCCACATTTTTTGCCCTATTGATGTGATTTTGCTCATCGACCCGGGGAAGTTGCAGTTTTGGGGTTCTGTAACGTTTTGTGTGGATAATAGATACTCAATGGCGCCACTTGAAAAACCGTCTGTTTTGCAGATACTGTCTTGTTCAAAGACACGCCGCTTGGTCATGACGACAAGCCTCAGGGTGTGCCTCGAAGAGGAACTTCGTAGCCAGGTATACCGCGACATGATTGAGCACTCGAACTCCGAG
>JAFSYB010000118.1 GCA_017443765.1 Muribaculaceae bacterium
CCTGCTTCACGGTCCACAGTCCGTTCTCGCCCTTGGTCATGGCAATCTTGGTGCTGTCGCTCCACTCGTTGAACGAGCAGATGAGGTACATGGCCTGCTCGACAACGGGCTCCTCGGGCCACTCGCCTGCGATGACCACGTTCATGCTGTCGCGGTTCACGGTCAGCGTCCACTCGCCCTCGACGGGAATCTGGAAGTTGTTGCCGGGGATGGCCAGGGCCAGTTCGGTGCCCTCGGCCACCTGCTCCTTGGTGACCACGAAGTTGCCCTCGCTCACGCCACCATACCAGTTGCCGGCCTCGTCCACAAACTTGAACTCGGCATCGGCAGCCATGGCCTGCTTCACGGTCCACAGGCCGTTCTCGCCCTTGGTCATGGCAATCTTGGTGCTGTCGCTCCAGTTGTTGAACGAGCCGATGAGGTACATGGCCTGCTCGGGTGTCTCGTTGGGCCACTCGCCGCTGATGACGAGCTTGTTGCTGGCCTTGTCAACGGTGAGTGTCCAGGTGCCGGCCACGGGAATCTGGAAGTTGTTGCCGGGGATGGCCAGGGCCAGTTCGGTGCCCTCGGCCACCTGCTCCTGGGTGACCACAAATTTGCCGTTGGCCTCGCCGCCAATCCACTGGGCGTTCTCGTTGTAGAACTTGAACTCGGCGCCGGCCTCCATGGCCTGGGTGATGGTCCACATGCCATCCTCGCCCTTGGTCATGGCGGTCATGCCCCAGTCGTTGAACGAGCCGCGCAGGGCGAGCGATTCCTCGACGGGCTCCACATTGCCCTCAAAGTCGGTCACCTCGACCGTGGTGCCACCCGTGTAGTTGTACAGCTTGCCGTCCTGCGGCTCCAGGTTGCCGGTTTGCGGCGCGCCATTCTCGTTGAAAACCAGGCCGGCGTTGGCGCGATTCTCGTGCGTGTAGGTGAACGTGTAGTACTCGGTACCGTTCACGGTTGCCGTTTCCAGCGTGTTGATGGCCGGGCCAGGCCACCCGCTAAAATAGTCGCCACTGGCATCCCAAGCCCAGATGTTGCCCACCGAGGTCTTGGTGATGTAGATGGTTTGGCCCATTGCCTGGAAACCGAGCATTGCCAGCGCGGCCAGGCACAACATAGTCATGAATTTTTTCATACTACTTAAATTAAGGGTTAAACATAAAATAAATAGACTCAAAATGTGAATTTTGGGTTTCTTGGCTTGATTATTGCTTGATGAATCGGTAGGTGCGCAGCAGGTCGTTGAACACCACGAGGTAGTTGCCTTGCTGTGCCGTGGTGCCGTGGTGGCTGTCGATGGCGCGTCCGGCTGGGAAGGCGTTTCCTCCGGCGGCCAGCGTGGCCATGGTGGTGTCCGTGCTGTCGGCAGCGGCCACATACTCGCCGCTGAAGTGGATGGTGTCGCCGTCGGCTAGCAAGGCTGCGCTCACAATCCAGTCGTGGTTCTCGCCGCCGCTCACGGTGGTGAACGGGGTCATGGGCGTGGCAGGCTGGGTGAGGGCCATGCCGGTGAACGTCGCGGCCTGGGCGCCGGCCAGTCGCTCGATGCGCACGGTGGGCTCGCGGCCCGCCGGCACATCAACCACAATCTGGTAGTAGCCGGCGCGGCCGATGATAATGTTGTCGAGCGGGTCGCCCTGCATTTGTTCGGTCTGCAGGCTTTGGCCGCCGTTCTCGTCGCCGCCGCCAATGTATCGCTGGTCGTTGCCCACAATGGGCAAGATGCGCAACTCGCTGCCGGCGGGAAACCAGCCGGCGTAGGTGAGCTGGCGGTAGTCCAGCGGGTTGGCGTACATGGGCAGCAGGCTCGTGCCGATGGCGCTGCTGTCGTTGGCCCACGAGCCGTTGCCCAGGTGGCTGCCCAGCACCCACCACACGGGAGCCAGCTCCTGCGCGGCGGGGGTGATGAGCAGCGGGATGCTGTCGGCGTGGCCACGGTAGGTAACTCCCTCGACCACGATGTCGGCGGTGATGTCCATGGCCATCTCGCGCTGCCGGTCGCCCGGCCCGTAGAGCCACACGAGGGTCTCCTGCACGGGCTCGCGCAATGCGCGGCCGCCGCTGTAGGCTTGCAGCGTCACCGAATCGGTGCGGTCGGTGTTGTACACGCTCACCTTATAGGTGACTGTGTAGGGCTTTTCGCAGGTGATGGTGGGGTTGAACAGGCGCACCGAGTCGCGGGTGAGTGTCCGCAGGTCGATGGCGGCCACCGAGTCGGCGTCAAAGGTCACCGACACCGGCACGGGGCGGTCGCCGTGGTTCTCGGGCTCGTACCACTCCTCGTATTTCCCGCTGCACGCTGTCGTCAGCACGCACAGGGTCATCAGCAGCACTATGGAGGCGTTTCGATTCATCGGTTGTTTGTTGGGTAATCAAGGGCGGCACACTTGGTGTCGCCCTTGTGGGTTTGCCGCCGCTCGGGTGGCAGGGTGGGTCATTTGTCAATAAAGCGGTACATGCCCAGCAGGTCGTTGAACACCACTTTGTAGCTGCCCGGCTTGGCGGGGATGGCGGGGGCGTTCTTGATGGCCTTGCCGGCGGGGAAGGCGTTGCCGCCCCATGCCGTGGTGTAGTCGCCCAGGTCGTTGCTGCCGGTGCCGTTGAAGACCACTTGGCCGTCGGCGGTGAAGTCGGCGTCGCCCAGCCAGTCGTGGTTCTCGCCCAAGCTGTTGGTGGTGATCACTCCCAGTGCCGCATCGTTCATCAGCATCGAGCTGTACACCTTCACGGTTTCGGTGATCGGGGTGATGGTCAGCTCCTTGGTCTCGACGTTGACGGTGATTTTGTAGTAGCCGCCATCCTTGATGGTGATGTTGCCCGGCGTGGCCACATCCTTGATTTTTTCGGCTTGATACACAATGTTGCCCTCGGCGTCGGTGCCAATCACCTTGTCCTTGTTGCCCGGCTCAAGAATGATTTTGAACTGGCCGTTGTCGCAGAAGTAGCTGGCGTAGACGAGCTCCTCGTAGTTGTAGGGGTTTACATACATGGCCACGGTGCTGGTGTACAAGCCCATCGTCCTGTGGTTCACGCCCGAGCCGCGTCCCACGCAGTTGCCCAAGATGAACCACACGGGTGGCAGCTCCTGGAATTTGGGCGTGGCGGTGATGTTCACGTCGTTCACGTGCTTGCTCACGGCGGTGCCGTCGACGATGGTGTAGGCGGTGATGTTCATCGGCGTGGTGTGCTGCACCTCGTCGGTGCCGTAGAGAGCCACCATGGCACCCTGCACCTCGGCGCGCTTGGCCTTGCCGTCCTCGCCAGCCTTGATAACCACCGAATCGGTTTTCTCGGCATTGTAGATGGCCACGTTGAACGTGGTGTGGCAGGGCGCGTTGCAGGTCACCGTGGGGTTGAAAATCTGCACGCTGTCCTCGGTCACGGTGCGCAGGTCGATGGCGCCCACGGGCGATGCCGTGAAGTTGACCACCACGGTCTCGGCCTGGTCGTAGCCCTGGGGCTCGCTCCAGTCCTTGTAGTCGCCGGTGCATGATGCCGCCAACAGGCCGGCACCGGCAAGCAACGAATATAATGCAATCTTTTTCATATCGATATTCCTTGTTTTTTCGCCTCATTCCCGCCCGCCGCTGCGGCGGGCGGGGTGGGGCGATTGCGTTTTTTTACTCGATTTTACCTTTCTCCTTGGTGAAGTTGAAGTACATGCGCTGGCCTTCGTTGCCCTTCACACGCGTGCCAAAGCTTTGGGAATCGTTCTGGTCGGGGCCCATGCCGCGGTACTCCAGCGGCAGGTAGCCGTCGCTGTCGGCAGTGCCGTAGATCATGAACTCGCTCTTCCACCATTCGTAGCCGGGCACTTTCACATAGGCACGCACACCGTCGCCGTCGCCACCGGGCACGCTGGCCGCAAACGGGGGCGACACGAAGTCGGCATCGGCCTCGGCCGGCACCTCAAACATCGTGCCCTCCTCCAGCTCGGTCCAAGCTCCCAGCGGGGTGATGGGCCCCATCATGTACACTTCGGGCTTGTTGAACTGCACATCGTAGTTGATTTTGCGTCCTGTGACCGAGGTGTTGACAATCACTAAGTACCAGCCGGGGTTCTTCGAGGCAATCTTGCCGTCGGCGTTGATGATGTCGTCGCCCAGGTCGCCGGCAATCGTGATTTGGTCGAAGTCCACCACAAAGTCGCCGGCGGTGTGTTCCTGGTTGAACTGGATGCCGGTGCCGTCGATGTACACCAGGTGCCAGAAGATGTTGGCTGCATCATAAACCTGCACCATATCGAGAGCGGTGTCCCAGCTGCCGCCGTTGAACGTGCCGGCCACGCACAGGGCTTCGGGGGTGGTCACCGGAGCCAGCGAGAACAGCAGGTGCACATCGTGCAGCGTCACCCAGTTGGAGTAGATTTCGCTGCCTTGAACCATTGTGCCGGCCGAGTTGGCGGCGTACGCTTTCACGCGCAGGAACACGGGCAGGTTCATCGGGAAGTCGTCCTCGGTCTTGCCCTGCTCAAGCATGATGTTGGTGAGCGTGCTGGCTAGTGTGGCCGTGTTCACCTCGATGCGTGCCTGGTCGTAGGTGCCTTTCACATCCACGGCATCGCTCTTGTCCTCCTGGGTGGCCACCTGCACGCTGTAGATGGTGCGGGCGGTGAAGCCGTAGTTGGGCTGCGTGCAGTAGAGCACCAGGTTCTCGGAGTTGGCCAGGTCGATGGTCGAGGTGGCCATCGACGGCGTGTTCAGCACGAACGTTGTCGGCTGATGATAGGTGGGGTTGCTGTCGTTGTCGTCGCTGCAGGCGGTGGTGAGCACCAGGCCGCACACGAGCAACAACGTGGTTTTGAGGATATTTTTCATAACATTCTTCGTTTAGGATGGAGATTCAAGTCATTCGCCACGCACGTAGCCACTGTTTTGCTTCAGGTTCGGGTTCACCGTGAGGTCGTTGGTGGGCAGGGCGAACAGGTTGCGGTAAGCATCGAAGTCCTGGCCGTCTTTCACACCGCCCTTCCATTGCCACAGATAACCATTGTTGCCACCGAACTTGCCGAAGCGCACCAGGTCGATGCGGCGGCGTCCCTCGAAGTAGAACTCGCGTCCCCACTCGTCGAGTAGCTGTCGCAGCGTGAACGAGGTCACGTTGACGGCGTGGGCGCGGTTGCGAATGGCTTTCACAGCCTCGAGGGCGGCACCGGTCACGGGCGTGTTGTCGGCGCTGCCGGTTTGGCGCGTGAGGGCCTCGGCGTAGGTCAGGTAGGCCTCGGCCGAGCGCATCAGGAAGAAGTCGCCATCGGGGAATGTGGTGTTCTGGCCGCCCTCGAAGTCGGTGCCGGCAGCGTTGGGCGTGGTCTTGAAGTTGACAAACTTGGCCACGGCGTAGCCGCTCTTGAACGTGTTCCAGTTGTCCACGCTCAGCGTGCGGCCCTTGGTGTTGAACAGTGCGCGGTCGTCGTGTGCGGCGGGGGCCACTTTCCAGCTATTGCCCTCGGGGGCATCGTCGTTGGGGAAGAACAGGCGGATGAGCGTGGGCAGGGCGCGGTTGCCGCCCCAGTTCTGGTCGGTGCCGTTGGTGGCGCTGCCGCCCAGGATGCTCTCGTTCATCTCGCCGTCGAAGGCCGAGGCCATCACAAACAGCGTGGTGCCCCACGAGGTGGTGCGGATGCCGTCTTGCAGGATGGGGAACACGGCCTCGGTCGAGGCGTCGGTCACGTCGTTGTCGCCCATGAACAGCATGCGGTAGGCCGGGAAGGTGTAGTCCTGGCTCACCACGTCGTCACCGATGGTGACGGTTTTGTCGGCGGTGTGCAGCTTGTGCGGGCCGTCCATCACCAGCTTGGCATAGTCGGCGGCCTTGTCGTAGTGGGCCTCGCCGATGTAAACCTCCGAGTTCAGGTACAGGCGCGCCAGCAGCAGGTTGCAGGCGTCCTGGTCCACGCGTCCCCAGTGCCAGCCGTTGTCGTCCTGGCCGTTGCGCAGGGCCACCGGGCGGTGCATCTGGTCGTGGATGGCCAGCAGCTCCTCCTCGATAAAGTGGTACACCTCGGCACGCGTGGCCTGGCGGGGCTTCTCGGTCGAAATCACGGTGGCAAAGGGCACGTTGCCCCAGCCGTCCATCAGGAAGTAGTAGGCCAGCGCGCGCAGGAAGCGCACCTCGGCAGTCATCTCCTCGTTGTAGTCGGTGAATTTCTCCAAATAGTGGTTGTAGAACGCGATGGCCGTGTACAGGCGGTAGTAGAAGCCTTGCAGCATCGGGTGGTCGGCATTGTAGGTGCAGAAGTTGAACTGCGGAATGCCGTCGTCGCCCCAGCAGCAGACGGCCATGTCGCTGGTGAGCTCGTTGGCGTTCCACATCTGGCGCACGTAGCCCGATGTGCCGCCGTCGATGCCGTCCACATCGCTGCCGCCGTTGGCACCGTAGTTGCCGGCAACACCAATCACGGCATAGCACTTGTTGAACAGCTGCTCGGGGGTGGCCTCGGTGGTCAGGTTCGGGTCGATGGCTCCATCGGGTAAATCCAGGTCGCCTACGCACGAGGTGAAGCTAAGGCCCGAAAGCACAGCTCCCACCACAGGAATAATGTATTTGAGTATCTTATTCATGATGTATATGCTTTAGGATTGATTAGAAATTCAGGTTCAGACCCACGATGAACGAGAACGGACGTGGGTAAAGGTTGTTGTCGATGCCGCCAAACACCTCGGGGTCGATACCCTTGTACTTGGTGATGCAGAACACGTTGCTGGCGGTGGCGTAGATGCGTCCGGCAATGCCGGCGTAGCTGCCGCGCTTGAACAGCTCGCTGAAGCTGTAGCCCAGCGTGATGTTGTCGCACTTGAGGAACGAGCCGTTCTGCACCCAGCGGTCGCTCAGCGTGCACGACTGCTCGTAGGTCTGCCAGTTGGCATCGAGCACATACTTGGGGCGGTTGCCGAAATAGTTCGATGAGGTGAGCACCTCGCCGGTGTTCAGGTTGCTGGCTCCGGCCATCAGGTCGTTGTACACATAGTTGCCGATGTTGGCACGCAGGCTGAAGCCTAAGTCCCAATTCTTGTACTCCAGTCGCGAGGCAAAGCCCATCGTCACCGGAGCCATCGGGTTCTTGTACATGTAGCGGTCGTTGTCGGTGATTTGTCCGTCGCCGTCGCGGTCCACCACAAAGCCCTCCATGGGCTTGCCGTTTTCGTCGTAGGCCTGCTGGTACACACGGAAATTGCTGGCGGGGTAACCCACCTGATGGGCCTGCACGGTGAGGCCCGTGCCGCTGCTGATGCCGCCCGTGGTCACACGGTAGTTCTCGTCGTTGGCGCCGATGAGCGACAGAATCTTGTTGCTGTTGTAGGTGATGTTGTAGTCCAGCACCCAGTTCCAGTCGCTGCCTTGCAGGGCCTTCCAGCTAAACGAGGCCTCAACGCCGGTGTTGCGCAGCGAGCCGATGTTCTGGTTCATCTGGTTGCGGAAGTTGGTGCCCGCGGCGTTGTAGGCGTAGTTGATCAGGTCGGTGGTCTTGCGGTAGTACCAGTCGAGGCTACCGGTCAGCCGCTGGTTCATCACGCCCCAGTCGATACCCACGTTGGTGGTGGTGGTTTTCTCCCACTTCAGGTCGTTGTTGTAGGTGTTGGGCAGCACCATGCTGCCGTCGCCAATGATGTCGTAGTAGCTGTCGTTGCCGCTGTTGTAGCTGTAGGTGGGAATCCAGCCGTAGTCGCCAATGCCCTCCTGCTGGCCGGTCTTACCCCAGCCCAGGCGCAGCTTGAGCTCGCTGATGGCGGTCACGTTTTTCAGGAAGCTCTCCTTGTTCAGCTCCCAGGCAAAGGCAAACGAGGGGAACAGCCCCCAGTGGTGCTTGAAGCGCGACGAGCCGTCGTAGCGCACCGTGGCCGTGAACAGGTAGCGGTCCATCAGCACATAGTTGGCACGGCCGAAAAACGACACCAGGTAGTTCTCGGTCAGGTAAGGCTTGTTGTTGCTCGGGCTGTAGGGCTGGCCCACCAGGCCGAAGTGTTCTTCATCACTATAGGAGCCTTTAGTCAGGGCAGGAAGCTGGTCCAGATAGTTCGTGTAGTTGGTAGCGGTAATCAGTACCGGGGCACTGGCTCCCGCAGGCGTGAAGTAGAACGAGCCATAGGTGTCGGGATACAGACCCGAGCCGTAGTTGGTGTTGCGGCGCCAGAAGTGCTGCCACTCATAACCACCCATGATGTCGAAGTGGTGGTTCTCGCTGAAGTCCTTGAAATACTGTGCGTAGGTGCTCAACGTGTAGGCGCGCTTGATGATTTGGTCCCAGCCGTCCCAGCCCCAGTAGAGCGACTGCGACGAGTAGGGCGAGTTGGTGGTCCACTGGCGGCCCTTGGCCCAGTCGGCGCTCAACGTCATGTGCAGCCGCAGGTCCTCGAAGCCGTGCACCTGGTAGTCGATGTCGGCGTTGCCGATGAAGTCGCGGCTGATGGCGCGGTCGTCGCGCAGCTCAAGCAGCGCCACCGGGTTGGACGTGGCGAGGTTGTTGCGCGAATAGGTCCAGGTGGCATCCTTGAACTCGCTGTTGGTCTTCCACTGGTAGAAACCGCCGAAGTGCTCGTAGCCGTCGCCGCCGTACACGGGCTTGGTGGGGTCGAACCACACGGCGGCTCCGATGGCGCCGCCGTCGGCATACTGGCTCTTGGCCCACATGAACTTGCCGCTCAGGTTCAGCTTCAGGTGGTCGTCGAGCAGCGACGGGTTCAGGTTCAGCGCGGCGGTGAAGCGCTTCATGTCGCTGGTCTTGAGGATACCCTCCTGGTCCATGAAGCCCAGCGAGAGGCGGTAGGGCAGGTACTGGCTCACCGAGCCGGTCACCGTCACGTTGTGGTCGTGGCTCACGGCTGTGCGGTAAATCTCGTTCTGCCAGTTGGTATTGGCGTCGCCCAGCGTGGCCAGTGCCGTGGCCTCGCGCTCGCTGCCGGCATACAGGTTCTTGATAAACGCGCGGTATTCGTCGCCGTCCATCACGTCCACCGTCTTTTTCTTCATGCTCCAGGTCACGTTGCCGCTGTAGCTCACACTGGGCTTCTGGTTCTTGCGGCCTTTCTTGGTGGTGATGATGATCACACCGTTCGAGCCGCGGCTACCGTAGATTGCCGTTGCCGAGGCGTCTTTCAGCACCGAGAAGCTCTCGATGTCCTGCGGGTTCACCACGGCCAGGCCGTTGCTCAATCCCTTCACGCCCTGGTTGTCCATGGGCACCCCGTCGATGACGTACAGGGGGTCGTTGCTGGCGTTGAGCGACGAGCCGCCGCGGATGCGGATGGTGGCGCCGCCACCCGGCGTGCCGCCGCCGTTGGTCACGCTCACACCGGCAATCTTGCCGCCGAGCATGTCCTGGGCGCTCACGGTCACGCCCTTGTTCTTGGAATCGGGTTTCAGTGCCGTCACCGAGCCGGTGAGGTCGCTCTTGCGGGCCACACCGTAGCCGATGACCACAAGCTCGTTGAGCGTGGTGGTGTTGTCCTCCAGCGTAATCACCATGTTCTCGCTGGCCGTCACCTCCTGGTCCTGGTAGCCTATCGAGGAAATCAGGAGCCGGGCGCCGCGCGCCACGTTCTCTAAGGTGAAATTGCCGTCGAAGTCGGTTGCGGTGCCCTGTGATGTGCCCACCACACGCACCGTGGCGCCGATGACGCCCTCACCCGTCGCATCTTTCACAAGGCCATGCACCGTAATCTGTGCAAATGCCCCAAGCGACAGGAATAACCCCATCGCCAAGCAGAGCATCCTTGAGGGGATTCTGAGGTAAATTTGCTTCATCATTAAGTTTTTTATTAAAGTTATGTTTTTGATAATAATTTTGTTACAACTTTAACGCAAATGGCTAAAAACCGAAAGCGACAACCCGTTGCTGCATAGTTAGCCACTTTAATTCAATATGGCAAAGTTATTTTTTTGGTCGCACTTACGTAACGATTTTTTAGTTAAATAATGTGGTAATATTGTGCAATCGTTTGCGTCTTTTGGGTCAATGTACTATCTTTGCAATCTAAAACCAAATTAAGCCTCCAAGCCCCAAGAAGCGGAACCCAGCCCATTCAGCGAATGTCGCGATTGCGTCGCGGCCCCGCCCCATTCCTCACCCTTTATTCCTCACTCCTATGCCCGACCATAACGTACAGTTGACAATGAAAGACATCGCCCGCGCCATGGGCGTGTCGGTGGCCACGGTGTCGCGGGCCCTGCAGGACAGCCCCAGCATCAGCCCCAAGCGACGCGAGGCCATCCAGGCCTACGCACGCGAGCATAACTACCTGCCCAATGCCATTGCCGAGCAGCTGCGCAACAGCCGCAAGTCGCCTCCAAAGGTCATTGGCGTGATTGTGCCCGAGTTTGTGCACTACTATTTCGCCACCGTGCTGGCCGGCATCGAGCAGGAAGCCTGCACGCACGGCTACCGCATCATCGTGGCCGCCAGCCACGAGAGCCAGCAGCACGAGGTGGAGATTTGCGAGGCGTTCTATAAAAACAAGGTGTGCGGCATCATTGCCTCGCAGGCCAAGGAAACCATCGACTACACCCACTTCGTGCGCCTCGACGAGCAGCACGTGCCACTCGTGTTCTACGACCGCATTTGCCCGGCTATCAATGCCAGCCGTGTGGTGGTCGACGACTATATGGGCACGCTCAAGGCCGTTTCCCACCTGATCGAGAGCGGCTGCCGGCGTATCGCTTTCTACGGAGCCTCGCCCACCATGGAAATCGCCGTCAACCGCTTCAACGGCTACAAGGATGCCCTCTACCAGCATGGCCTCAAGGTGGACGACACGCTGGTGCGCCTGTGCGAGACGCGAGAGCAGGCCGAGGCCATTACACCCGAACTGCTCGACCTGAACCCGCGACCCGACGCCTTCTTTGCCGTCAACGACGACACCGCCATCGGCGTGCTTTACGTGGTCAAGCGCCGGGGGCTCAGAATCCCCGACGACATCAGCGTGTGCGGCTTCACCAACAGCACCTACGCCCAGACGTGCGACCCCTCGCTCACCAGCGTGGAGCAGAACGGACTGGTTGTGGGCCGCCAGGCGGCCGAGATTCTCATCGGCATCGTCGAGGGCACACTACCCCGCGACCATGCCGTGAAGCGAATCGTCAAAACCCAGCTCATCGAGCGCGAAACAACCCGAAAAGTGGGGGAGCCGGGCTGCGATTAAGGAACCTGCCCAATGGGGCAGTTACGAACTCACCATCTCAATTGATTTATAATGAAAAAGTTTCTCTTAGCGGCAATTTTGTTTCTTGCGGCGTTGGCCGCTGGGGCTCAGGTGAGCCGGCCCAAACTGGTCGTGGGCATCATGGTCGACCAGATGCGTTGGGACTACCTCTTCACCGTGGCGCACCGCTGGGGCGATGACGGCTTCAACCGCCTGCTGAGCCAGGGCTACAGCTGCAACAACACCATGATCGACTATGTGCCCACCGTCACGGCCTGCGGGCACGCCAGCGTCTATACGGGCTCCACGCCGGCCTTTCACGGCATTGCCGGCAACGACTACAAAATCGATGGCCGGTCGGTGTCGAGTGTCGAGGACACCACGGTGCGCGGCGTGGGCACCACCGGCAAGGCCGGCCGCCGCTCGCCGCGAAACCTGCTCGTGACCACTCTGGGCGACCAGCTCAAACTCGCCACCGGCGGCCAGGCGCGTGTGGTGGGCGTTTCGCTCAAGGACCGCGCCGCCATACTCCCTGCCGGACACAGTGCCGACGCCGCCTACTGGTACGACAACGACACCCACCAGTTCATCACCAGCGACTACTACCGCCAGAACCTGCCCGCCTGGGTCAAGACATTTAACAAGGAGAACGCCGCCGTGCTGGCCCGCGACGTGTGGAAGCAGCCCTGCGGGGTCTCCATGACGCTGGCGCTCGCCGAGGCCGCCTTGCGCGCCGAGGGGCTGGGCCGCGACGAGGTCACCGACCTGCTGGCCGTGAGCATCTCCACCACCGACGCCGCCGCCCACACTTTCGGCGTGCGCTCGGAGCGGGTTGATTCGGTCTATGAGCAGCTCGACCGCGACCTGGCGCACTTCCTGCGTGTGCTCGACAACCAGGTGGGACAGGGCAACTACCTGCTCTTCCTCACTGCTGACCACGGCGGCACCTACAGCGAGCCGCACATGCAGCAGCAGCGCATCACCTCGGGGCGCTTCGACAGCGGCAAGGCGCGGCAGGAGGCCAACCGAGTGTTGAAGGACCGCTTTGGCGTGGACAACCTCATCAGCGACGAAATGGAATACACCTTTTATATAAATAACCAGGCCATCGCCCAGGCCGGACTCGACCGCGAGGCGGTGAAAACAGCCGCCGTCGAGGCCCTGGCCGCACCGCGCCAGGTGATGTGGGCCGTGGACTGCGAGCGGGCCGCCCAGGCTCCCATCCCGGCGCTCGTCCGCGAGCGAATCCTGCTCGGCTGGCACAGCAAGCGGAGCGGCGAAATATTTGTCCTGCCCGTCACGGGGCACTATGCAAGCTGGGAGGGCGACCGCTGCGGCTCAAACCACGGCACCTGGAGCCAGAGCGACTCACACATCCCCCTGCTGTTCTACGGCTGGCACGTGCCGCAGGGCGAGACGGCCCAGCTCACCCACATGACCGACATCGCACCCACCGTGTGCGCCATGCTGCACATCCAGGCCCCCGATGCCGCCATCGGCACCCCCATCAACGCCATCACCGCAAGCCGCCAGCACTAACCAAGGCCCCCTAAAGGGGGGCTTGAGGCCACGACTTCACATTCCCCTCCTTTAGGAGAGGCCAGGGGAGGCCATCGGGGCCAGGGGAGGCTTCGGGGCAGGGGAGGCCTTGACTCCCGGAAAAATCAAAGCAAGCTTTGCTTTTTCGCTCAACTTGCACTAACTTTGCAAACTGAAAAGAATAGATTGTTATGGACACGCAATTAATCTACCCCGTGGGGGAGCAGGATTTTCCCAAGATACGCGAGATGGGCATGGTGTATGTCGACAAGACTGCGCTGATTTACCAGCTGGCAACGAAGGGCAGTCATTACTTCCTGAGCCGTCCCCGGCG
>JAFSYB010000119.1 GCA_017443765.1 Muribaculaceae bacterium
ACGTGCGATTGGTGTTGATGCCATATCAGAGGCCCCTGCGGTCGAATTGCCTGAAAATCGAAAAAAGTCTCCCGAAAGGGTTGATGATGTCAGATTTTTGTTGTAATTTTGCCATGTCGTTCAGAGTTCCTTTTGGCTTTTTTTCGACATTAAATTAGATGAAATTTCTGACATGGCAATATCTCGAGGAACTTTTTGTTGCTCAGTATGTTATAAGAATTGTTAAATATAATGCTGCGGATTTAAGGATAAATATGAACAACATCAGCTCACGAGATGACTTAGTGCGGGAGATTGCCAATGCATTGGAAATACATTTGGAATCAGGCGTTTGGTATTTGAACCTGACGACCCAGGAAGTGGGTCTTTGGACGGACCCGACGTATTTAGGCAATGACATGGAGTGGCCTCGCATCGGCGATGAAGTGGTGGCCATCGACACGCTGGAATCCTACGAATCGTTCCAGGCCATGAAAGAGTTTGCCAGCCAACAGCCCGAAACCACTGCCCTAAAGATCTATCATGCGCTGAGTGAAAGGCGTCCCTTTGCCCGATTTAAAGCATGTGTGGAAGCACTTGGCCTGCGCGATGCGTGGCACGCCTTCAAAGATGCGTGGTACCTCGACAAGGCCGAGGAATGGCTGCGCGACGAAAACGTGGACTTTGTCGATGGCCGGATTGTGGCCACTGGCTCCTCGTTCGTCTGGGATGATGACGACGATGACGAATTTTGACCGCGTGTGTGACTGCGACATGAAACCGCCAGCTTCTTTCGAGGCTGGCGGTTTCGCAGGTTAAAAACGGAATCTCGTGATTTTTCAGTTGTTGCTGTTCATCTTGTAGAACGAGCGGTAGACGAAGTAGATGGCCACGAGGCAGAGCAGGATGCCGCACCAGGGAGCCAGCTCCTTGAAGTTCTCGCTGATGGCAATCTCCATGGCCAGCACGCCAAACAAGGTGGTGAACTTGATGATGGGGTTCAGGGCCACCGAGCTGGTGTCCTTGAACGGGTCGCCCACGGTGTCGCCCACCACGCTGGCATCGTGCAGCGGGGTGCCCTTGGCCCCCAGGTCAACCTCGACAATCTTCTTGGCATTGTCCCAGGCACCACCGGCATTGGCCATGAACACGGCTTGGAACAGACCGAAAACGGCAATCGAAATCAGATAGCTCACAAACAGGCAAACGGCGTCGCTGCCGCCCACACCGGCTGGCGACGACAGGCACGCAATGCCCAGCGCAAAGCAGAAGATGGCAATGAAAATGTTGATCATTCCCTTTTGAGCGTACTCGGTGCAGATGCGCACCACTTCCTGGCTCTTGCTGATGTCGGCTTTCTTGGGGGCATTGGCATCGAGCTTGATGTTGTTCTTGATGAAATCCACGGCACTGTTGGCACCGGTGGTCACGGCCTGCATACTCGACCCCGTGAACCAGAAAATCACGCAACCGCCCAAGATGAAGCCCAAGATGGAGTACGGGTTGAGCAGGTTGAGAATCTCGGCTGGCTGGATTTGCAGGGTGCGCTCGATGAGCAGGATGAGCGAGAAAATCATTGTGGTGGCACCGGCCACGGCCGTGCCGATGAGCACGGGCTTGGCCGTAGCCTTGAAGGTGTTGCCGGCACCGTCGTTGGCCTCGAGGTAGTGCTTGGCCTTCTCAAAGTCGGGCTTGAAGCCAAACTCGCTCTCAATCTCGGTGCGGGCCTTGTCGTTGTCGTCCTCGATGAGCGACAGCTCATAGACGCTCTGCGCATTGTCGGTCACCGGGCCATAGCTGTCGACGGCAATGGTCACCGGACCCATGCCCAGCATACCAAAGGCCACCAGGCCGAAGGCGAAGATGGCGTAATACTTGCTCAGGATAGGCTCAAGCCCGAACTGCGCCGAGGCGATGTAAGCCACAAGCATGAGCACGAAGAACACCAGCCCGGTCCAGAAGCTGCCAAAGTTGCCGGCCACGAGACCGGAAAGGATATTGAGCGAGGCACCGCCCTGCTCCGAGGCTTTCACCACTTCCTTGACGTGGGTGGAGTTGGGCGAGGTGAACAACTTGGTGATTTCGGGAATCAGCGCAGCTCCCAGCGTGCCGCACGAGATGATGATGGCCAGGCCCAGCCAGTAGTTGCTGCCTGGCGTGCCCAGGTCTTTCAGACAGAAGTAACTGGCCACAAACGTGCCGACAATCGACAGAATCGAGGTAATCCACACCAAGCTGGTGAGCGGCTTCTCGAAGTCGATGTCGTCGGCACCGCTATATTTCGCCTTGCTCATCGCACCATTTATATAATAGGCAATCACGCTGGCCACCACACCCAGAATGCGCATCACAAAAATCCAGATGAGCATCGGGATTTGGTAGTCGGCGGGGACAGCAAGCAGGATAAACGACACGAGTGCCACGCCAGTCACGCCATAGGTCTCGAAGCCGTCGGCGGTGGGGCCAATCGAGTCGCCGGCGTTGTCGCCCGTGCAGTCGGCAATCACGCCGGGGTTGCGCGGGTCGTCCTCGCCAATCTTGAACACCACCTTCATCAGGTCGCTGCCAATGTCGGCAATCTTGGTGAAGATGCCGCCGGCGATGCGCAGCGCACTGGCACCCAGCGATTCACCAATGGCAAAGCCGATAAAGCAGCTGCTGGCCAGGTCGCCAGGCATAAACAGGAGAATGGTAAGCATGAGCACCTGCTCAACACAAATGAGCAGGATGCCGATGCTCATTCCCGCCGTCAAGGGGATATTGAGCAAGTCGAGCGGCTTGCGGCGCAGCGAGGCAAAGGCCATGCGGGCGTTGGCAAACGTGTTCATGCGCACGCCAAACCACGCCACGGCGTACGACCCAAGCACACCGATCACTGTCCAGGCCAGAATCAGCAGCACCGAGCCAATGCTCATCTGCGAGAGCACGCCAAAGTAAAGCACCACAGCCACTCCGATGAACAAAAACAGAATACCCAGGAATTTTCCCTGTTGCTTGAGATAGGTGGAGCAGGTCTTGAAAATCACATCTCCAATCTCAAGCATTGACTTGTGCGCTTTGAGCCGGCGCACCTTGGCAAACTGCCAGTAACCGAACACCATGCCCAGCAGCACCACCAGGAACCCCCAGTAGAGAATGCCGGCCTTGCTGGCGAAACCATCGGGCATCTTCAAGTCAGCCTCACTCGCCAAGAGTGTCGCAGGAAGCATTAACGATGTTAATGCGGTCAGGATTTTTCTCATAGCTTAAATTCTGTTAATGGAACGAATGGCCTTTTTAATTGATGTTGTCAATGTAGTTTTCGGTCAATGCCACCCATCATCGGCTTTTACAAACTGATAGTTAGCAATTTGATGAGCCAAAGGGCTGAATGGCTTGACTTATTCGTGCAAATTTAGGAAATATATTTCAAACTGCCACTATTAGTCGCATTTTTTTCGATTTTTTCATAGCTGAATCCAAGCTGGCAGGCAATTCGCAACGGGAATGGCAAGCCCGAATTGTATTGTTTTGTTAATAAGGGTTGGCCCATAAACGGCTCTGTAACGTTTTGGGTCGGTAATTCAGGCTCAATGCGAATTGCACGAATTGGGCCACCTCAGGCACGCATGATGAAGCGCAGGCCGCAGGTCGGCATGAGGCCGAGGGGCTCAACGTGAAAGAAACCCCACGGCGCACACGTCTTCGACGCGTGTGCCGTGGGGTAAGCGAGCAGCTGCTCCACTTGGGGTCAGCCCTTCTTTTGCTCCTTGGCCCAGCTGTCCTTGAGGCCGATGGTGCGGTTGAACACCAGATGGCCGGGGGTGCTGTCGGGGTCAACGCAGAAGTAGCCGATGCGCTGGAACTGGAACTTGCCCTCCACGTGGGCGTTCTCGGCCAGGAATGGCTCGATTTTCACGTCGTGCAGCACGCGCAGTGAGTCGGGGTTGAGCAGCTCACGGAAGTCCACCTCCTTTTCGGCAGCGGGATTCTCCACGGCAAACAGGCGGTCGTAGAGCCTGACCTCGGCGGTGACGCAGTGGCGGGCGCTCACCCAGTGCAACGTGCCTTTCACCTTGCGGTTGGCGCCAGGCATGCCGCTGAGTGTGTCGGGGTCGTAGGTGCACTGCACCTCGGTGATGTTGCCCTCGGCATCCTTGGTGCAGCCGGTGCACATCACTATATATGCCCCCTTGAGGCGCACCTCCTTGCCGGGGGTGAGGCGGAAGAACTTCTTCGGGGCATCCTCCATGAAGTCGTCGCGCTCGATGTAAAGCTCGCGGGCAAACGGCATCGGGTGCCGTCCAGCATCGGGCTGCTCGGGGTTGTTGTCCATCTCCATGGTCTCCACTTTGTCGTCGGGGTAGTTGGTGATAACCAGCTTCACCGGGTTGAGCACGGCGCTCACGCGGCCGGCGTGCTTGTTGAGGTCCTCGCGAATGTTGTGTTCCAGCAGGCCGATGTCGTTCAGAGCCTCGTACTTTGTATAGCCGATGTCCTCGATGAAATTCTTGATGGCCTGTGGGGTGTAGCCCCGTCGACGCAGTCCGCACAACGTGGGCATGCGCGGGTCGTCCCACCCGGCCACCAGCCCCTCCTTGACCAGTTGCAGCAGCTTGCGCTTGCTCATCACGGTGTAGGTGAGGTTCAGGCGGTTAAACTCAATCTGCCTGGGGCAGTACTGCTCGGCGGTGTCGCCGGCAAGCTCGCGCACAAAGTATTCATACAAAGGGCGGTGCGGCACAAACTCTAAAGTGCAGATTGAATGTGTGACTCCCTCAAAGTAGTCGCTCTGTCCGTGTGCGAAGTCGTACATGGGGTACACCTTCCACTTGTCGCCGGTGCGCCAGTGCGGGGTTTTGATGATGCGATACATGATGGGGTCGCGAAAGTGCATATTGTCGCTGGCCATGTCGATTTTGGCGCGCAGCACGCGGCTGCCCTCGTCAAACTCGCCGGCGTTCATGCGCTCAAACAGGTCGAGGTTCTCCTCCACGCTGCGGTTGCGGAATGGGCTCTCGGTGCCGGGCTGCGTGGGCGTGCCCTTTTGCTCGGCAATCTGCTCGCTCGTCTGGTCGTCAACGTAGGCTTTGCCCTCCTTGATAAGTCGCACAGCGAAGTCGTAGAGTTTGCCAAAGTAGTCGCTGGCATAGTAGAGGCGGTCGCCCCAGTCGAAGCCCAGCCAGTGGATGTCGCGCATGATGGCCTGCTCGTACTCGGTGTCCTCCTTCTGCGGGTTGGTGTCGTCGAAGCGCAGGTTGCACGTGCCGCCCATCATCTCGGCCACGCCGAAGTCCATGCAGATGGCCTTGGCGTGCCCGATGTGCAGGTAGCCGTTGGGCTCGGGCGGAAAACGCGTGTTCAGGCGGCCACCGTTCTTGCCGGCGGCCAGGTCGTCGGCCACGAGCTGCTGCACAAAGTTGAGCTGTTTCTTCTCTTCACTGGGGGGGATGATTGGTTCTTCCATATTATTCGTTTATATGATGTGTACAAATCAAGTTGGTTGACAACACCATGAGCCCAAGCCCAAGGGTGCCATTGGTGCGAGGTATAAGTTGTTTATTATCAGCGGCTTTGCGGCTGTCATGTTCTCTATCCTTTTTGCGCCGGCCCACCCGGCCCGCCGGGTGACTTCGTCACGCAGCCCCGGTGAGCCCGACGGGCGTTTTGATTTAAACCGCAAAATTACAAAAAAAGATTTGAACATCGCACCACCGCGGCTATAAATTGCAGCAAAATGGTCATGCAAAGCAACAAGTGGTGATTGATAGGATTAAGCAAAAGAATGAGCGACTAAAAAAGACATAAGAACAAAAGCCCTTGATGGCGGTTGACATAAGAACAAAAGCCCTTTACTCTTTACTCTTTACTCTTTACCCCTTACCCCTTACTCCTTACCCCTTTACTCCTTTACTCCTTTACTCTTTACCCATTACCATTACCATTACTCCTTACTCCTTACCCTTTACTCCTTACTCTTTACTCCTTACTCTTTACTCTTTACTCTTTACTCCTTACCCCTTACCCCTTACC
>JAFSYB010000120.1 GCA_017443765.1 Muribaculaceae bacterium
CTCCCTCCCCCAAATTCCCCCAAGCGCTATCCCTGCCGGCTGTCGCACAACCGAGCCGGCAATGGATTTTGCGGCCCATTATTTGGCGCTTTGGTGCAAAACAGCTAACTTTGCGGCTCAAATGAAAAAATTCCTGCTCATATTGTCCCTTTCGGTGCTCTTGTCATCGTTGTTCGCGGGTTGCGTTCGTCGCGGGGCGGCCGAGGCCCGGCTCATCGCCATCGACACGCTGACGGCCACGGCTCCCGACAGCGCCTTGTCGCTGCTCGCCGCCACCGACACCGCCGCCCTCTCCGAGGCCGACCGCGCCTACCATGCGTTGCTAACATCGCAGGCTCTCTATAAAGCGTACATCCCCGCCACCGACAGCGCCGCCATCACCGCCGCCGGCCGCTGGTTCGACCGCCACGGCCCCGCCGACCGGCGCGTGCGCGCACAGCTCTACCGCGCCACCACCGCCGAGGAGATGGGCAACCCCGTCGGCGCCATGCGCTGGTACAAGCGCACCGAGCTCGCCGCCCGCGAGTGCGGCGATGACTACCGCACCGGCTATGCCCTGATGTCGATGGGAGTCTTGTACCAGGCGGTTGTCCAACCCACTGAGGCCATCAACAAATACCGCGCTTGCCTGCCTCTTTTGGCCAAGTGTGACTCTTCCCTGTGGCTTTTCAGTTGCCTCCAGCTCACCCAGCTATACCGCAGGACTAACAACGACAGCGTTCACCACTACTCTCGGCTTGTGACGAGCCATGCGCTGGACTTGGGAGAGCCATCGTACTATTATACGGCGATCTCGACTGATGCCGTCATACATTTTTACAAGAAGCGTTACTCTGAATGCATCAAGTCGGCATTGCCTGCTGTTATGCGCGCACCTGAGTACGCACCCGCCGATTTGTGGTATTTGCTGGCTGGCTCCTACGCCCGCCTCGGCAATGCCGACTCCTCACGGTTTTACCTTGCACAGTCGGCGGCACCAGGCAACGTTGGCGACTCCATCCTGCATCTCCGCGCTTTGGAGGCATTGAGTGAATTGGAGGGCAATATAGCGCTGAGCAAGCAGTACAGCGACAGTGCCTCCAACCTCTCGGGTGCCACCATAGTGAATAATTCCAAGGTAAACCTGCGACTGGTTGAGAGCGCTGTCGAAGCCGATGCCGCACAACATTCTCCAGCGGGCGGCGGGGAACTGCTTGGCGCAGCCATGCTGGCGATACTGATTCTGTTCTCGGCGGCAGCCATTCCCATTCGGCATTGGAGAAAAAAGCGAGAAACCAAAGACATTTCGGCGTTGCGGTTTATGGTCAACAGCCTCCAAATCCAAAAACTGCAGGCTGAGAACGAATGTACCAAACTGGCTTCGGATTTGCACGATAGTCAGGCGCGGATTGAGCATTTGCAGACGCAGCTCGACACCACCCTGCAGACTTTGGGCGAGCAATTGAACGAGCGTGGCGAAGCTGACAATGTTTCCAAAGAGTTGGAAACCCTGAGGGCGCGTTACGAGGAACAAGCGCAAATGCTGATGGCCAAGGAAATCGAATCGCAGCAACTGGCATCATCGCTAGGCAGAATGAGCGATGCCATCCTGTCGATGGTCGAATCCAATGCCAAGTTATACAAAAGCGGCCAGCTTGGCAGCGAGGGGATGCGGCGCATTATCTTCACTGATGACTTCTTCAATGTCCTTCGCCAGCATATCAACACTACCCACCACGGACTGGCCGAAGCCTTGGCCCAGGCCGTTGGGATAACTGACCGAGAGGTCAACGTAGTTTGCATGCATTTGTGCGGATTCACCAACGGTCTCATCAAGATTTATACGGGACAGACCAACAACCACAGCGTCACAAACCTGAAAGACATCATCGCCAAGAAATTTTTCGGCAAGAATGGAGCCATAGGCGATTTCACAAATTACTGAACCATAGAATACGCCCAAATGACCATGGGAGTCCTTTTCTGGATTTCCATAGGACTGCCTTGTGAGCACAATAGGACTGTCTGTTTTCATAAAGCCCTATAAACAAGCGGTATAATTTTTAAAAATAGGACTATCAGAAATTTGGATAGGACTATGACTAGGTTGTAACTTTACATTATAATTTATTAATCCTTTAATGCTTAGAGACATGAGAAAAGTGTTATTTCTTTTTTTGGCGGTTTTGTTCTGTTTTCAGACACAAGCGCAAGACATTATTAATGGTGATGACGATGAGCAGCAGATTCTCATCACTCAAACCAATGCTCCCAAGCCCCACAGGCTGATTGATGAACCCGAAGTTTGTTACAACACCGTAATGGGTTCCCTTGTGTTCTACTTCGACACGTCGTGCTACATCGAGTACACCATCACGCTGTCATCCGACTACGCATCTTTGGACTACTACGTCACCACGCCGGTGGTCACCTTCCCCGCCTACATGCTGGGCGACGTGACCGATATATACATCGACAGCGATGTGGTGGCGGGCAGCAACGTGGACAGCGGTCGCACGGCAGGAAATGTCACCATCAAAAAAGGTGTGGATTACGAGATTGAGTGTAAGGGCTCCGTGACACTCAAGCCCGGCTTCACCGTCGAGAAAGGGGCGACTTTCAGCGTAAAGGCGAGCGATTATTAAACGAATCATTCCAAATGTGCGAGATTCCGTGCAAAATTCTTGCACATTTGGAATATTCCTGCTATATTTGCAAAATCAACCATAAACCATTGAAACTATGAGAACGATTAATTGCTTATTGCTCGCGCTGGTCTGCTGTCTGGGTGTGCGGGCCGTGGAGGGCGACTACCAGTCGCTGGTGCGCGAGGGTGTGAAATGGGTCTATGCCGACGAGTACAACGGCGCGTACGATGGCGACCCTGCGGCTACTGCGTTCAGGGTCAATCGCACCTTTGCCATATTCTTCAGCGGGGACACGGTCATCAACGGACTGCGTTACCACAAGTGCTACCGCACCTCGGATGTGGACTTGAACCGGTGGGTGGACTCAGAGGCCCTTTTCACCAGCGAGACCGTGCCGGTGGCATACATGCGCGAGGAGGCACAAGCGGAAACGCACCCCGTGTACGCCATCCGAAACCCGGAACTGCCTCTCGCCCACATAATGCCGGAGACATACCTTTGGGATTGGGATAATTATTTTGTCAACTACCTGTCAGGTAACGAGTACTTGCTTTACTATTTCCACGCTGATGAAAATATGGTTAAGACAGGCGAGGTGTCGGTGGCCGGCCACCCATGCGCCGTGTACCAATGGCAAGGCGGCAGTGAACGCATTGTCGAGAGTGTGGGCTTTGATGGAATGCTCGGCGACATCACCGCCCCGTTCATTGGGGGCATAGTGGGCTACGGCTACAGCAATTACGCGCTGCACCACATGGAGGATGCCTCCGGCAACGTCATCTACAAAGGCTTTGCGTGCCAGCCGATGTCCGCCGACTTCGACTACAGCGGCACAGTGGACGTTGACGACCTGAACCGCTGCATCAACAGTCTGCTTGCCCATAAGAGCGTGGACGACGTGACATTCGACGTGACCGGCGACGGGCGCGTGGACATCGACGACGTGAACGCCGTCATCAACGCCCTGCTCGCCCGGTAGCGGACACGGTATCCAAAACGCTGGCGGGGGCGGCCGCACGAGCGCAAGCCCCCTGCCACTCAGTTAACAACAATCATCATCACTTTAAAAACAACGAATTATGAAAAGGAATTACAACCGCTTGCTGTCGGCCGCGTTGATTGCAGCCGCAGCCATGACTGGTCTGGGCGTTCAAGCCCAGGAGCCGGAAACCATTGCCGACAACGTGTTCATCGAGGATTTCAGCATCAAGCCGGGAGAGAGCCGACTGGCGGTGCTGAATCTCGACAACAGCTGCTGGTGGAACATCATGTTCTTCGAGGTCTCACTGCCCGCAGGGCTGGAGCTGGAGACGCTCAACCCCGAGGAACTCGACCCGGAGGCTTTCACGCTGGAGACTATCGGCGACCCCGACGCTTCAGACGGCTTCAAGCCGCAGCCCGGCGACAAGTGCCTGATGGCTATGTCGACCAACTTCGCCAACCGAGACTTCATGGACCGGCGCGCGAAGGTGTACTGCGAGACCATGGGCGAAACCTACGCCACACGCGCCGAACTGCACCCGACGGGCGGTTCGGACGGCAAGCCGCTGCTCTATTTCTTCGGCGACGGACACATCTGCTTCAACGGCAAACAACCGATGGCGTTACTCAAGCTTCGCGCCACCGATGAGTTGGCCAACGAGGCTGTGATTCACATCGACAAGTGCGTGTTCGTGGGTCAGGGCTATGTGGCCCTGGGCGAGGACACCGACACCCAGCTGGGCGGCACGCCCACTGAATGCCGTGTGCGCCGCGTGGACCTGCCCAGTGCCATCAGCGACATCGACGCCGCCCCGGAGCGCGGCGACGGTGTCTACTACAACCTGCTCGGCCAGCCCGTGACTGACCCCGCCCCCGGCATCTATGTCCGCAACGGCAAGAAAGTGCTGGTCAAGTGACCGCCCAACAAAAAAAGAAATGACGCTCATAAAGTGAATACCCAGACTGACAAACAAACTGAGCGGAATCCCGCGCCTCGAGCGCCCCCCCGCCGTGGCGGCGGACACCGCCGCCCGGCGTTAGTGAGGATTTAATCCCCAACCGTTATTAACTCATTCAAGTTTCTGAAGTGCACAAGATGTTTACTGCCAGCCATAACGCATCGGAGATGCAGTCGGGTCGGAGACCCGACCTCCATGTGAAAGACCATGCAAGCTCCTCGAAGAGGGGCGCAGCTTGGTCATGAGCGTATGAAGAAAATTTGCCTCGAAGAGGAACTTTGTGCTGGTAAACGATGTATTATTCACTTCAGAAACGTGAGTTAACTCAAAAATCTTTTCTAAAAATGAAACTATTGACTTTGATTCCCCAAAGAGGGGTAGCCAGTACGGTGTCGTTCTCAAACCTGAACCCGAATTCGATTGTGATGGTTTACCGTCACGACAAGTTGCCGTACATCGCGCCGCTGGTTCTCCAGAACACCACCATCGGCAACTCGCAGTATGTGATTGCAGGCGATGTGGTGGCGGGCAACCATGTGGACAGTGGCCGCACAGCTGGCGATGTGACCATCAGCAGTGGCGTGGAATATGAGATTGAGCACAAGGGCACCGTGACGCTTGCGCCGGGGTTCAAGGTGGAGAAAGGCGCCACTTTCAGCGTGGCGCCGAGTGATTATTGACGTGCAAAGATTCCATATTTGCGGGTTTTCTCCAAAAACACTTGCATATTTGGAATCTTTGCTGTATCTTTGCGACATTAACCAACAAATAACATAGAATTATAAAAAAAGCATTTTCACAGCCATCGCTCTGTTGCCGCTGTTTGTCGGCCATGCGCGGAGTATTGACTACGCGCCCTTTGTCGAGGATGGCAAGGTGTGGCACATGGTGCGCGAGATTGTAGAAATGGCTCCGATGGATGTA